>JAEYUO010000042.1 GCA_023432465.1 Planctomycetota bacterium
AAGGAGCGGAGGGCAAGGGTGTCGGCGGGGTCGGGCGGCGGGAAGAGCGGACGGGGTGGGGCCTCGGCGGAGTCGATTGGATCTGGCGCGGGGGCGGCGCTGGGGGCGGGGCGCACGGGCGCTGGAACCGGAACCGCGGGCGCGGATGCGGCGGCGAACTGTTCGGCGGTGATGCGTGCGCCGGTGTGGCGCGTGGTGTTGGAGCCGCACGAGGCAAGCGTGCAGGCGGCCAGGAGGATGGCTGTTGGGGGGAGGTTGATTCGAGCATCCTTGCGCATGGAAGTGGGTCCGGGCTGCTGAGATTATCCGAGCGGGTCCGGGTCTGCAAACGGGCTCCTATAGTGGCGTGCGGCGTTGGGCAGGGTGGGCCGTTGCGAGGAGGGACGATGTCACAGAATCCCGGTGAGCCGAAGATCGTGGTGGACAGCGACTGGAAGGCGCAGGCCCAGGCGGAGCGAGAGAAACTGGCAGCGCAGGAGAAGCAGTCCGCCGCGGCGAAGGGTGCACAGGGAGGCAGCGGCGAGGGCGGACCCGGCGGGGAGGGCTTGCCTCCGGCGGACTTCCGCGGGCTGCTGGAAGTGATGATCATGCAGGCGATCACGTATATGGGGGGCTTTCCCGATCCGGAGACGGGCCGGGCGATGGTGTCGCTGGAGCACGCGAAGTTCCACATCGATTTGCTCGCGGTGCTCGAAGAGAAGACCAAGGGCAACCTGACGGCCGAAGAGGCCGCGGATCTGGCGCAGGTGCTGAACCAACTGCGGCTGCAGTTTGTGGAGATCAGCAAGGCGGTGAGCGCGGCGATCGCGAAGGGCGCGATGAAAGGGCCGGGCGGGGCGGGGGGAGCGGGGCCGCGCAACCCGGCAACGGGCGCTGGCCTTGGGCTTGTGAGCTGATGAGTTTCGGGGGTGCGGGGGCGCGGGTGGGGGCATGGGAACTGATCGATGCAGAAGCAATCGTGGCTCGACCGGAACCACTTTCTTCTCCGGCGACTTCACTCACTGACAGGCATCGTTCCGATCGGGGTGTTCCTGATCGCGCACCTGGTGACCAACTCGTCGATCGGGTGGGGCAAGGCGGGCCTGCGCGGCCTGCACCCCGAGGATGGGTTGGTTGAGGGCGGGGTGCGCTACTTCCACAAGGAAGTGGTGTGGATCAACGAGCAGGTGCCACACCTGCTCCTGATCGAGGTGACGCTGTGGGCGTCGATCGCGTTTCACTCGATCCTGGGCGTGGCGTACGCGATGAGCGGACGGAGCAACACCCGCTCCTATGGGTACATGGCCAACTGGCGGTACACGCTGCAGCGGGTGAGCGGGTATGTGGGCATCGCGTTCATCTTCTACCACGTCGCGACGCTTCGGTGGGGATGGACGTTTCTTGTGCCGGGGGGGACGGCTTGGTCTCACGAGTTCGCGGCGTCGAGCATGGCGCTTGCGCTGCGTGGCGGGGAGCAGATGACCGCGGCAGGGCTGGCGGTGTCGCTGTTCTACTTCATCGGGGCGAGCCTGCTGGTGTTCCACTTTGCGAACGGGTTGTGGACGGCGGCGATCACCTGGGGGCTGACGGTGTCTCGCCCGGCGCAGCGGCGGTGGGGGTATGTGTGCACGGCATTGGGCGCTGGGCTGATGGTCGCGGCGTGGGCGAGCGTGCTTGGGTTTGCGATGCTGAACCCGGAGCGGGCGCGGCAGGTGGAGCTTGAGGCAAGGAAGGGCTCCGAGTCGGCGGCAGCCGCCGCGACGGCGGGCGCAGTTGAGGAGAAGAAGTGAGCATGTCCCAGCACAGGGTCATCGTTGTCGGCGGCGGACTGGCGGGGCTCGCGGCGGCGATCCGCATCACCGAGGCCGGGCTGCCGGTGGATCTCTTCTCGATGGTGCCGGTCAAGCGGTCGCACTCCGTGTGTGCGCAGGGCGGGATCAACGCGTGCAACGAGGTGGCGCGTCAGCAGGGGTACTCGGAGTACATGCACTGCGATGAGACGATCTATGGCGGGGACTTTCTGGCGGATCAGCCGCCGGTGTTCGAGATGACGGCGTGGGCTCCCAAGATCATCGATCTGCTGGACCGGATGGGCGTGCCGTTCAACCGGACGAGCGAGGGGAACCGCGATCTGCGGCTGTTCGGCGGTTCGCTGTTCAAGCGCACGCACTTCTCCGGCGCGAGTACGGGGCAGCAACTCATCTATGCCCTTGATGAGCAGGTGCGGCGGCTGGAGGCGGAGGGGAAGGTCACCAAGTACGAGTTCTGGGAGTTCCTCTCGCCGGTGATCGACGGCGAGGGAGAGGCCGCCCGGGCGGTGGGGATCGTGGCGCAGGACCTTCGCACGATGCAGGTCCGCGCGTTCCGCGGGGATGCGGTGGTGATGGCGACGGGCGGGTGCGGGCTGGTGTTCGGCAAGAGCACGAACTCGGTCATGTGCACCGGGGGCGCGGCGAGCCGGTGCTATCAGGCGGGTGTGTGGTATGGCAACGGGGAGATGATCCAGGTCCACCCGACGGCGATCCCCGGGGCGGACAAGTGCCGGTTGATGAGCGAGTCTGCGCGTGGGGAGGGAGGCCGGGTGTGGGTGCCCCGGCAGAAGCGCGATGCGCGGCCGGGGAAGCAGATCCCGGAGGCGGAGCGTTGGTACTTCCTCGAGGAGAAGTATCCGAAGTACGGGAATCTTGTGCCGCGGGACATCGCGACGCGCGAGATCTTCGAGGTCTGCATGCAGGGGTATGGGGTGGGTGGCCGGAACGAGGTGTACCTCGATCTGACGCACAAGGACAGGGATTATCTGGATACGAAGCTGGGCGCGATCCTGGAGATTTACGAGAAGTTCGTGGGCGAGGACCCGCGTGATCACCCGATGCGGATCTTCCCGGCGGTGCACTACTCGATGGGCGGGCTGTGGACGCGGTTTGTGCCGAAGGAGGATGGTCGCGGCCTGGTGTTGGGTGAACCGACGCAGATGATGACGAATGTGCGCGGGTTATACGCGTTTGGCGAGGTGAACTTCGCGTATCACGGCGCGAACCGGCTGGGGGCGAACGCGCTCCTGAGCTGCATCTTCGACGGACTCTTCTGCGGGCTGGGCGTTGCGAACTACGTGCGCGATGGGGAGCCGGGGTCCGCGCCGGCGGCGGCGATGTCGCAGGGCGTGTTTGACCGCGTGGTGGCCGGGGAGAATGCGAAAGCGCAGCGGCTGCTGGCATCGGTCGAGGCGGGGAGCGGCGGCGGGGCGGACGCGATGTATAACCCCTACCAGATCGCTCTGGAGATGGGGGAAGAGATGACGGCGGCGAGCACGGTGGTGAAGTCCGGGCCGCGGCTTGAGCAGGCGCTGGCGAAGCTGAAGGAGCTTCGCGAGCGGTTTGCGCGGGTGCGGCTGGGGGACAGCGCGGCATGGACGAACCAGACGCTGAGCTTCACGCGGGCGGTGGGGGACATGCTGGTGCTGGCCGAGGTGATCGTGGAGGGCGGATTGCTGCGGAAAGAAAGCCGCGGCGCGCACTTCCGGACGGATTATCCGGAGCGGAATGATGAGCAGTACATGAAGACGACGGTTGCGCGGTTTGACGCGAAGACCGGGTCGCACCGGTTGAGCCTGGAGCCGGTGAACACGGGGCTGGTGACGCCGCGGGCGCGGACGTATGGAGCAACGGACAAGAAGGCGGAGAAGAAGGAGACCGTGGCGGTGTGAGGGGACGGGCGGGGGATGCGGGGGGGATGTGGGGGGCGGCCCCTACGATGGGGGCATGAGTTCGCGTGAGCGCAAGGGCAAGGTGCTGGTGGCGATGTCGGGCGGAGTAGATAGCTCCGTCGCGGCCGCGCTGCTTGCGCGCGAGGGGTATGAGGTGGTGGGCTGCTTCATGCGGCTGGGGAGCCCGGGGGAGACGCTGGACTCGCCGGTTGAGTTCGATGACCGGCAGCTTGCGTGTGACCCCAACAAGGTGAAGATCGGGCACCAGGGGTGCTGCTCGATCAACGATGCGGCGGATGCGCGGCTGGTCGCGGCGGAGCTTGGCGTCGCGTTTTATGTGGTGAACTTCAAGAAGGACTTCGGGCGGATCATCGATTACTTCGTGGATGAGTATGTGGCGGGGCGGACGCCGAACCCGTGCGTGCGGTGCAACGACTGGCTGAAGTTCGGCAAGCTGCACGAGTATGCGGAGCAGATCGGGGCGGAGTGGGTGGCGACGGGGCACTATGCACGGGTTGAGCGGGACGAGCAGGGCCGCGCCGCGCTGATGCGGGGGCTCGATCTGGAGAAGGACCAGTCGTACGTGCTATTCGGGATGAAGCGTGCGCGGCTGGAGAAGACGCTGCTGCCGATCGGTGGGTATCGGAAGGCGGATGTGCGCGCGATGGCGAAGGAGCTTGGGCTGCCGACGTTTGACAAGCCGGACTCGCAGGAGATCTGCTTCGTGCCGGACAATGACTATGCCGGGTTGGTGGAGCGGCGGCGGGGCGGAGCGATCGCCGAGCAGCCGGCGGGGGTGGTGCTCGACCCGGAGGGGAAGAAGGTCGGCGAGCACGGGGGGCAGCACAACTTCACGATCGGGCAGCGGCGGCGCGTGGGCGTTGCGCTCGGGTATCCGGTGTTCGTGGTGGGGAAGGATGTCGAGAAGAACACGGTGACGGTGGGGCCGCGGGAGATGCTGTTTGCGCGGGGGCTGACGGCTGGCGAGGTGAACTGGTTGGTGGATGAGCCGATGAGCGGCGAGTGGCGGGCGTGCGCGGCGAAGGTGAGGAGCAACTCGCGGCCGACGGCGGCACGGGCGATGTGGCAGCCGGATCGCGGCGAGATCGAAGTGGAGTTCGACCAGCCTGTGGAGGCTGTTGCGCCGGGTCAGGCGGTGGTGCTGTATGACGGGGAGCGGGTGATGGGGGGCGGGTGGATACGCGGGGTGGAGCGGGCGCAGAGATAGGTCCTATGGGTCCTATGGGACCCATAGGCGTGCGGCGCATCTCAAAGAGCGCGAAGTTCAGAGCAGCGTGTGCAGCAAGGCATCGGCGACGAGCGCCATCAGGACCAGCGGCAGGTGGATGATGCTGGCGAAGAAGGCGGCGCGGACGTGCTTGCGCTCGGAGGTCCAGAGCAGCCGGAGGCACATGGCCGCGAAGATGCCGCTGAGCAGTAGCGCGAGCGAGGCGTAGAGCCAGCCGAGCAGATCGGGCATGAGGAGCACCGGCGCGAGGCAGACGGGGATGAGCGTGATGGCCCAAGCGGACATGGTGAACGCGGTGGTGCGGCCGGTGGGGTCGGACATGGGGAGCATCTGGTAGCCGCCGCGGGCGTAGTCGTCGCGGTGCATCCAGGCGATGGCGAGGACGTGGGGGACCTGCCAAACGAGCATGATGAGGAAGAGGGACCACGCGGCGGGCTGGATAAGCGGGTGGACGATCGCGGCCCAGGGTGTGGTTGCACCGACGCCCCACGCGGCGGCGAAGCCGACAACGGGGGGGAGCGCGCCGGGGATCGCGCCGATGAGCGTGTTGAGGGCGGTGACGGGCTTGAGGGGGGTATAGAGCAGGACGTAGAGGATGATCGTTGCGGCGGAGACGAGCGCGGCGGCGGGGCCGCAGAGCGCCCAGAGGATGAGCACGCCGAGGAAGCCGAGCGCGAGTCCGATCCAGAGCGCGGCGGCCGCGGAGAGGCGGTGCTCGGGCAGGGGGCGCGTCTTGGTGCGATGCATGAGGGCATCGCGGTCGCGCTCGAACCACTGGTTCAGCGCGTTGGCGCCGGAGGCGGAGAGACTGGTCCCGAGGATGCAACCGAATGCGGACAGGATGAGGTCGACGGCGGTCCAGGGGCGACCGATCGCGGCGATGGTGAAGCCGACACCGGCGGTGATGGCGACCATGCGGGTGATGCGCGGCTTGGTGAGTTCGTAGGCCGCGGCGGCCTGCTCGCGGAGCGAGTGAACTGCGATGGGCGCATCGATGGGGACGGCGATGGCGGAGGGGTTGGTTCGCGGGTCGAGCATCCTGCCGGGACTCCGTTCAGCGAGGTGGGACGGTGGATTGTTTGCGCGCGGGACGGGCGGGGCTACTGGCAGACCGGAATCCTTGCGGTTTGGCGGGATTGGGGAGTGTGGGGGCAGGCGGGATCGGCGGCATGGCGAATAGGATGGGTCGAACAGTCCCGGTAGCTCAGCTGGATAGAGCGGCCGCCTTCTAAGCGGCAGGTCGTGCGTTCGAGTCGCACCCGGGGCGTTTGCGGGTTGGCGCGTGAAAGTCGGGGAGGGACTCTCCCAAGCAGCCGAAATGAGCGGTTGTGGGCCGGTCGCCGGCGGGCGGGGAGAGAGGAGTGTCGATGGGCGGGTCGCTGCTTGGCATCGGGATCGTGCTCCTGATCGGGGCGGTGATAGTCGGGGCGGCGGTGGTCTTCCTGGTGGCGGCGATCGTGCGCTGGCGCGACCGGATTCGCGTGCCGTCGTGCGGCGCGTGCAGATATCCGGTCGAGGGGCTGTCGACCTTTACGTGTCCGGAGTGCGGGGCGGACCTGCGCGCTGTGGGCATCCTCGTGCCGGGCGTTCGGGCGAAGCACCGGGTTCACGTTGCGGAGAAGTTTGCGGCGTGGGCGGTGGTGGCGTTGTTCGGAGGGTTGATCACATCGAGCATCACCGCGGGCCTTTCGGGCGCGCAGCGGATGAGCTTCTCGCGCAGCGAGGTGTTGACATCGGTGGCGGGCGGGTTGCCGCAGATCTCGGTGACGGCGTCCGGTACGGCGTCGCCGCAGAGTTCGGCGATCTCCGCGCCGGCGCAGCGGCTGCTGGTGCAGACCGTGCAGACACGGGTGGCAACGCCGATTGCGCTCCACGTGGATCTGGCGCAGGAGACATGGCGGATTGCCTCGCCGCCGGGGGTTGCGCCGGCGAAGCAGGTTGGCGCGGGGCGGCTGCCGCTGCGGGATGAGGATGTGGCGGCGTGGCTTGTCGCGGCGGGCGCGGTGCAGGACACGGGCGGGATGGCCGGCGAGGTCTCGGCGCTGGCGTCGTATGTGAACAACGGGGGACGGTTGAGCGACTCGCTGAGCTTTTCGGCGGTGTCCGGCGGGTCGGGCATGACGATCGCCCCGGCGCGGTGGGTGTTTGCATCGAGCGCGGGGGCGTGGATGGTGATCTTTGTGATCGGTTGTGTGCTGATCGCGAAGGCGCATTCGACGAAGCGGCCGCGAAGAGAGTCGCACATCGCGGCATCAGCGTGAGGCGGCCCTTCGCGGTCGCGAGGGACGCACGGTGTAGGGCTCAAGCTCGGCGGGGAGGGACTTGATGCCGCGACGCTTGGCCTTGGCGACGGCGTACCAGAGCGAGGCGTGCATGCGGTATCGCACCTGATCGGTGATGTTCAGGCCGTGGGCGTGCATGGCTTCGAGCGACCATCGCCAGGCGTGATATTCCTCGAGGCAGCGGGGCTTGTAGACGTTGAAGCCAATGGCGTGATGGCCGATCTCGTGGAGGAAAACCGCGGCGGACATCGGGCCGCGGGGGCGCGGTGCTTCGATGAGCCGCTTGACGGTGCCGTCTCGGTAGGTGAGGCACCAGGCGACGCCGCTCATGCTGGTGCGCCACTTGCGGACGCGAACACCGTGAGTCTTGAGCATGAGGCGTGTGACGGCCTCGTATCGGGACTCCATCGAAGTGGAGTGGAGAAGCGATTTTGGATTTTGGATTTCGGACTTTGGATTGGCCGCGAGCGGGAGCGGCGTTGGTTCGGGCAAGGTGGCCGCAGGCGGAGTGACCCGTGTGGGGAAGCCGCGGCCGGTGGGCTCGATCCAGACGGCGGGCTTGGCGGGCGGCGCGGAGGGGGAATCGATGAGGTCCCAGAGCGTGAGCGTCATGCGTCAGGCGTCCGCGGAGATGAGGCGCGATCCGGCGGGGATCGGCCGGCCGCGGGCGAAGGAGGCCCAATCCATCGGGCGCTTGCCTGCGGGCTGGAGTTCGATGATTTCCAGCGTGGTGTGGTTTGCACAGGATATCACGCCGCGGGATGGGTCGAGAATGGTGCCGGATTCATGGCGGGCATCGGGAGTGGTGGGTGAGCCGACCCGGACGCGAAGGAGTTTGAGGGGGATGGGCGTTGCGCCTGGGGCGGTGTGGAGCTCGGTGGTCACGCCGGGCCACGGGGTGAGGGCGTGGACCTGGCGGCGGAGGAAGTCGGCGGGCTGGTGGAAGTCGATCAGGCCGTCGGACTTGCTGAGCTTGGTGGCGATGGTGACGAGGGACTCATCCTGATGGCGGGCGGAGAGGCTGCCCGCGGCGTGCTGCGCGAGGACGCGCTCGATGAGTGCGGGGCCTTCTTCGGCGAGCGCGTCGTGGAGCTCACCCGCGGTGATGAGGGGATCGATTGCGAGGGGCGGATCGGTCTGGGCGAGGATGAGCCCGGCATCCATGCGGTCGGCGAGGGTGATGATGGAGTTGCCGGTGAATGTGTCACCGCTGAGGATCGCAGCGTTGATCGGGGCTGCGCCGCGCCAGCGTGGGAGGAGCGAGGCGTGGAGATTGATGGCGAAGGCGTTCTCGAGGAGGCGGGGGGAGAGTTTCTGGCCGAAGGCGATGACAACAAAGACGGGATGCACGCCGGCGAGTCGGTGGACCTCGACGATGACCTCGGGGGCGTTGACTTTGGGTGGTTTGAGAACCGGGGTCTGCGGGAGGTGCTCGGCGGCCCACGCGGCGATGGGTGTGGGCGTGAGGCGGCCGCCACGGCCGGCGGGTTTGTCGGGCTGGGTGACGATCGCGGCGATTTCGTGGGACGTCGAGGCCGCGAGGTGTGCGAGCGTGGGGAGACCGAAAGCTCCGGAGCCGAAGAAGACGAGCCGCATCGTGGCGAGTGTAGAGGACGAGTCAGCGGGATGCGGAGCGTTCGAGCTCGCGGATGGCGGAACGGTTCTTGAGGCGGGAGATCTGCGTCATCTTGTCGAGGATGAGCACGCCGTCGAGGTGGTCGGTCTCGTGTTGCCAGCAGCGGGCGAGGAGGCCGGCGGCGGTGTGCGTGAAGGTGCGGCCGTCGAGGCCGGTGGCGGTGATGGTGATGGTGGAGGGGCGGAGGACCTCGCCGAGGATCTCGGGAAGGGAGAGACACCCCTCGCTCAGGGCTTCCATTGGGCCGGAGGGGTTGGAGAGGACCGGGTTGATGTAGACCCGCACCTGGGTCATCGCATCGGGTGGATTCTTCGATGCGGAGCGTTTGTCGCTCTCGGGGACATAGGCGACGAACATTCGCCAGGGGAGGCCGACCTGCGGAGCGGCGAGGCCGATTCCCTCGGCCTCGTGCATCAGCTCGATCATCCGGAGCGCGACCGCGCGGACCTCATCGGTGACCGCGGCGAGGGGATGGGCCTTGGTGCGGAGGACCTCGTCGGGGTAGGTCCGGATTTCCAGGGAAGCGGGGTCCACAGTCATGTGGAAACGGTAGGGGCGGGATGCGTGGATCGGTTTGGTGGTGGGGTGCGTATGAGCAGAGCGGGGATGGAGAGGCGTGGCCGGAGGAGTTCACAGCGGTGTTTGATTGACGGTCCGGCACAAAAGCCGGTAGGATTGCGTCCGGCCCGGCGTGATGGGGGGACAGAAGGAGCGGTCATTGGGTTGGTTTGGAAAGAAGAAACAGGAAACCCAGCCCGAGGACAAGGGCGCTGCGCCCGGCGCGAACGGATCGGCGGGTGGTGAAGCAAAGAGTTCGGCTTCCGGGACTGGGGCGCCGGAGGGGGGCGGGTACTCGCCTGACAAGGCGGAGAAGTTCTTTGACCGCGCGCAGGGCCTGCACGATGCGACGAACTATGGGTACTCGATGCAGCTCTGGCTGGGGGGGCTGCGGCAGGACCCGACGAGCATGAAGGGGCTGGAGGGGTTTGTGCGGTCGGCGCTGGCGTACTCGGCGGAGAACAAGAAGGGGCCGGCGAAGGACATCGTCAAGATGTTCTCGGGCGGGAAGTCGGACCTTGATCGCTATCTGTATGACCTGCTGATGTGGGGGTGCAAGTTCACGGATGCGGGGCTGGGGATCCGCGCGATGACCAGCGCATCGAAGCTCGGGCTCGCCGAGCCGGCGGTGTGGATCGCGGACCGCGCGGCGGGGGCGGCCTCGCAGGAGAAGCGGCCGCGGGTGGAGTATCTCGTCGCCGCGCTGGATGTGTTCGAGAAGTTCGCCCGGTATGACAAGGCAGTGGTTGTCGGAGAGGCGGCGGTGCGGATCGCCCCGCAGGACGGCAAGCTGGCGACACGGGTGAAGAACCTGTCGGCCGAGTCGACGATGTCCAGGGGCGGGTTCGACAAGACCGGGGAGGCGGGCGGATTCCGGCAGAACATCCGCAACACGCAGAAGCAGCAGGACCTGGAGGATGAGGACAAGGTCGGCAAGACGGAAGAGACGCTCGATCGGCTGATCGAGAAGTCGCTGCGCGAGTATGAGGCGAACCCGACGGATCGCCCGACCATCAACAAGTACGGCAAGTTCCTGCTGGAGCGGGGAAAGCCGGAGGATGAAGAGGCAGCACACCGGCTCTTTACCGCGGCGTTCGAGGTGACCAAGGAGTTCCGGTACAAGGAACAGGCCGAGCGGATCCGCATCGTCCAGGCGCGGCGGCGCGTGATGAAGCTGAAGGCTGCGGCGGAGGCGGCGGGATCGGATGAGTCGGCGCGTGAGGAGTTCCGCCGGGCGCGGCAGGAGCTTCGCGAGCGGGAGATGGCCTCGCTGGAGGACCAGGTCGCCGCGTACCCGACCGACCTGATCAAGAAGTATGAGCTGGGCAAGGCGTACTACTCACTGCAGCGGTATGACCAGGCGGTGGGGATGTTCCAGGAGGCGAAGGCGGACCCCAAGCACCGGTCGAAGGTGCTGAACCTGCTGGGCCTGTCGTTCCTGCATATGGATGGGTTCACCGATGAGGCGATCGAGACGCTGCGGCAGGCTCTTGATTCGCACGACACGCACACGGACGATGTGGGCATGGAGCTTCGGTACGGATTGATGCAGGCACTGGGAACGCGGGCGCGGGAGAACAACGACCTCGCCGATGCGGAAGAGGCGTACAAGCTGGCCGCGGGCATCACGATCCAGAAGATCGATTACAAGGATGTGCGGAAGCACCGCGATGATCTGAAAGCGCTGATCGCGCAGATCAAGTCGGGCGGGGGCGGCGGATGAGCAGCGTTGCCGGCGCGGAGGTGGTGGCGATCATCCCCGCGAGGCTGGGCTCGACGCGGTTTCCCGGCAAAGTGCTGGCGGACCGGACGGGCAAGCCGCTGATTCAGCACGTGTGGGAATCGACGAAGCGGGCGGGCAGCCTGTCGCGGGTGGTGATTGCGACGGACGATGAGCGCGTGATGACGGTCGCACGGGGCTTTGGCGCGGAAGCCGTGATGACCAGCACCGAGCACCCAAACGGGACGAGCCGACTGGCGGAGGCAGCGACGAAGTTGGGCCTGGCGGCGGATGCGATCGTGGTGAACGTGCAGGGGGATGAGCCGGAGCTGGACCCATCGGTGATTGATGACGCGGTGGGGGCACTGGTGAGGGGCGAGGCGGGAAGGGGCGCGGGGGCGGCGATCGCGACGGCGGCGACGGTGATGGGTGCGGGCGAGCGGGCGGATGATCCGAACGTGGTGAAGGTGGTGCTGTCGCGGGATGGGTTTGCGCTGTATTTCTCGAGGTCGCGGATCCCGTTTGATCGGGATGGGAGTGGAGGTGGTGGGGGGGAGGTCGCGCGGTGCCTGCGGCACATCGGCCTGTATGTGTATCGCCGGGCGACGCTGGAGCGGTACGCGGCGATGGCGCTGACGCCGCTGGAGCAGGCGGAGAAGCTGGAGCAGCTTCGGGCTCTGGAGAACGGGCTGCGAATCGCGGTGGCGATCGTGCGTCCGGAGGCGACCGGGGGCGGGGGGATCGACACGCCGGAGCAGTACGAGGCGTTTGTCAGGCGGGTATCGGTGAAGTAGTTCAACGCGAAGGCGCGGAGGACGCTGGGGCATTATGTGACCGAACATGCGGCGTACACTCCGCCCATGAACTGGCCAGTCGCACGCGTTCGGTCCACCTTCGTTGACTACTTCGTGAAGCAGCACGCGCACAGGTTCGTGGCTTCATCGCCGGTGGTGCCGCACGATGACCCGACGCTGCTGTTCACCAACGCGGGGATGAACCAGTTCAAGCCGCTGTTCCTGGGGCGTGCGGAGCCGGGCTCGCCGCTGTTTGGTCTGAAGCGAGCGGCGAACAGCCAGAAGTGCATCCGTGCGGGCGGGAAGCACAACGACCTGGATGATGTCGGCAAGGACACGTACCACCATACCTTCTTCGAGATGCTCGGGAACTGGTCGTTCGGCGACTACTTCAAGAAGGAAGCCGTCGAGTGGTCGTGGGACCTGCTGACGCGGGTGTATGGGCTGCCCCCGGCCGCGCTGTACGCGACGTACTTTGGCGGGAACGCCGCGGCGGGGCTTGAGCCGGATCTTGAGACGAAGGCTCTTTGGGAGAAGTTCCTGCCGCCGGAGCGGGTGATTCCCGGGAACATGAAGGACAACTTCTGGGAGATGGGGGAGACGGGGCCGTGCGGGCCGTGCACGGAGATCCATGTCGATCGCCTGACGGCGATGGGCCTTGAGAACCGGATGGTCGCGGACAAGGTGAACGCGAGCGATCCCGATGTCATTGAGATCTGGAACAACGTGTTCATTCAGTTCAACCGCGAAGAGGGCGGGAAGCTGACGACGCTGCCCGCCAAGCACGTTGACACCGGCATGGGGCTGGAGCGGCTGACGAGCATTCTGCAGAACAAGCGCTCGAACTACGACACCGATGTGTTCATGCCGATCTTCGCGGCGATCGAGCGGCTGACGGGGGCGAAGCCGTACATGGGCAAGCTCGGCGCGGCGGATGTCGGGAACGTGGACACGGCGTATCGCGTGATCGCGGACCACATCCGGACGCTGACGTTCGCGATCACGGATGGCGCGGTGCCCAGCAATGAAGGCCGCGGCTTTGTGCTGCGGGCGATTCTGCGGCGCGCGGTGCGGTATGGGCGGCAGACGCTGGGGGCGAAGCCGGGGTTCTTCGCGCAGCTGGTGCCGACGGTCGTCGAGAGCTTCGGGGAGTTCTTCCCGGAGCTTCGGAAGAACCCGGCGCGGGTGGTGGAGATCGTGCGGGAGGAAGAGGAGAGCTTCGGGCGGACGCTGGATCGGGGGATCGGACTGTTCGAGCACGCTGGCATAGCGGCGATGAAACGAGGGAAGCTTCGTCCTACGCCCGTGGAAAGACGATGGAGTTTCCATTCGATGGATTCAGCCATCGAGATCGAGCAACGCAAGGGGGATCACTGGGAGAAGGTCGAGGGCATACTTCTCAATACAGCTTTCTTTCCCGCATTCTGGGAAAAGAACTTTGTAAGCCAACCGATAATCTCAGGCGATGATGCCTTCAAGCTGCACGACACGTACGGCTTCCCGATCGGCATGACCGTGCAGATGGCCGAAGAGCGCGGCATGACGGTTGATGTCGCGGGGTACGAAAAGCTGATGGAGGAGGCGAAGGACAAGGCCCGCGCGGGATCGGGCGGGAAGTTCGCCGCGGAGGGTGGGGGCGCGGCGACGCTGCCTCCCGATGCGCTGGCGCGGCTGGCTGGCGCGCTGGGTGTGAGCAAGACGGAGGACCTCGACAAGTTTCATGGGCGGTCGATCCGCGCGACGGTGAAGGCAATCTGGAACGGGCAGAACTTTGATGAGCGTGCGCACGCGGCGCACGGGCGGACGAGCGTGATCGGGGTTGTGCTGGACAAGACGAACTTCTATGCGGAGATGGGCGGGCAGGAGGCGGACCACGGCCGGATCATCGTGAGCCGCGAGGCGCGGACGCATCACAACGATCAGCACGAGGGCGGGGAGTTCCGCGTTGAGGATGTGCGGACTTTCGGCGGATTTGTGTTGCACATCGGGCACGTGCTGCGTGGCGAGATCGCGGTTGGGGATGATGTTCAGTTGACGCTGGATTCGCAGCGGCGGGCGGGCGTGGCGGCGAACCACACGGCGACGCATCTGCTGAACCTCGGCTTGCGGCAGGTGCTCGGCGAGGGCGTGGAGCAGAAAGGCTCGCTGGTTGCGCAGGACCGGTTGCGGTTCGACTTCTCGCACGGAAAGGCGGTCGCGGCGGAGGAGCTTGGGAAGGTGGAGGCGATCGTTCGGGACCGGATCAGCAAGGACCTGCCGGTGTTCGCGGACACCGCGCCGCTGTTTGTTGCGAAGCAGGTGGAGGGGCTGCGGGCGGTGTTCGGCGAGGCGTATCCGGACCCGGTGCGGGTGGTTTCGATCGGCGCGCCGATCGCCGCGCTGCTCGACAACCCGAAGGATGCGAAATGGCGGGAGTTCTCGATGGAGTTCTGCGGCGGGACGCACGTGGAGCGGACGGGGCAGATCCACCATTTCGCGCTGGTCGGAGAGGAAGCGGTCGCCAAGGGGGTCCGGCGCGTTGTCGCGATGACCGGTGTGCCCGCGATGGCGGCGATCCAGGCCGCGGACAACTTGGCGCAGCGGATCACCGCGGCGGGGAAACTCGGCGAGGCGGAGCTTGGCGCGGCGGTGATCGAGATCGGCGGCGAGATCGACCAGATGACGCTGCCGGCCGCGCGGAAGTTTGCGCTGCGGGGCGAGCTTGCGAAGCTCCAGGACCGGGTGAAGGAAGCAAACAAGCAGGCATCGGCCGCGCGGGCGGGCGAAGCAGCGGGAATCGCGAGGCAGATCGGTCAGGCCGCGGCGGCGTCGCTTGATGAGTTTGTCATCAACACGATCGAGGTGGGCGATGATCGCAAGGCTCTGCAGGCGGCGGTGAACACGGTGGTGCAGCTGTGCCCGAAGAAGGCGGTGATGCTGGTGTCGCCGGATGTCGAGGGGAACAAGATCGCGATCCTCGCGGTCGTGCCGGAGGCGCTGATCAAGCGTGGCCTGAAGGCCGGGGACTGGGTGAAGGCCGCGGCGGAGGCGTGCGGCGGCAAGGGCGGCGGGAAGCCCGACAACGCGCAGGGCGGGGGCGCGGATGTGTCGAAGCTGAAGGAGACGCTGAGCGCGGCGAGGACGTTCGCCGCGAGAGCGATCGCGTGAGCCATGAGTGAGCAGCGGCCGACAGCACCGAGGGACGAGCCGGATGATGCCGCGGGTGAGGCTGGCGCGGGAGGTCTGCCGGATCGAGTGGAGGACTTACCGGGCTGGCGAGAGCCGCCGAAGGCACCGGAGATTCCCGAGGTTCTGAGGCGGCCGGTGGATCACCCATCCCTGAAACGGGCGGGCGGGCAGGTGCCGTCGACGATGACGTCGCTCTCGGAGGCAGGGAAGGCCTGGGGGATGGCGCTGGATTTTGTGGCAACCGTGATCGTGGGGATGCTGCTGGGCTGGCTGCTGGCCAAGTGGCTTGGTCATGCCCCTGCGTTCATCCTGGGAGGGCTGGCGGTGGGGCTGGTGTCGGCGTTCGTGCGGATCGTCCGGGCGACGCAGCGGGCGGAGAAGCGGGAAGCCGAGGCGAGGGAGGCCGCGAGGAAGGGGAGGGGCGACCGGGCGCGGTGAATGGGAGAGGAGCGGGGCGCGTGAGCCCTCGCCGAATGGGGTGCCGCGGGCTATCCTTGTGCCCCTCGGACGGGCCGATCGGATACGAACATCCGCCGGATCTGGTCTCGACGGAAGCGTGTGGAGTAGGGATGATGTCGGGCAACGCCATGCAACCGCCTCGAGCCGCGTACGCGGGCCTGATGGGCCTCGCGTCGGTGGTGTCGGCGGTGGCGGCGTATGCGGTGGCGGTGATGCTCGGGGGCGATGCACGCGCGGCGGGGTTTGCGGGGGCGGTGGTTGCGGGGGGATCGCTGGCGAGCTTTCTGCCGGCGCTGATCCAGTCGCGGAGCGGCGCGGCGGGGTTCGGGATGCTGATTTTCGGGGCGTCGATCGCCCGCATCTTCGTTCTGATGATCGCGGTGCTGGCGATTGACAACGCCGGCACGGTGGAACGTCGCCCGTTTGTGCTGGGCGTGCTTGTCGGGGCCGCGATCACACTGATCATCGAGACCGTCTCGGCGGTCATCATTCTCAAGAAACTCGATCGCGCCGGGGCCCATCGCGCCGGCGCGAGCAACACCTCTCCGGAGCACGTCTGAGCATGCTCAATGCCATGACACTCGCCGCTTCTGATCCCGCGCAGCACGTGTACAACCACGTTTTCTGGAGGTCCGCCGACGGCTGGTGGCTCTGGACCGGCAACCAGGGGAACCTGGTGCTGAGCGCGCTGATCCTCATCCTCGGCGGGCTGTGGGTCTCCTCGAAAGTGAAGATCGGCCCGGCCTCACAGGGGACCGATCGCTGGGTGACGACGAGCCGCCTGGCGCACATGATCGAGGTGATCTGTGTGTATCTGCGGGAGGAAGTTGTGCGGCCGCTGCTGCACGATCGCACGAACAAGCTGATGCCGTTCCTGTGGTCAATCTTCTTCTTCATCCTGATCAACAACCTGCTGGGGCTGGTGCCGCTGCTGGACATCCTGCACAGCATTCAGCGGATCATGTGGCTCGCGACGGATGGGGCATCGGGCGAGGCCTCGCCGCACACGGCGTTTGTCGGCGGCACGGCGACGCAGAACATCTGGGTCACCGGCGTGCTCGCGCTGGTTGCGGCGCTGGTGTTCAACGGGGCGGCGGTTGCGCGGCTGGGGATCGGCGGGTATGTGAAGCACCTGACGGCGGATGCGCCGTTCTTCGTGTGGCCGCTCATCGTCCCCATCGAGTTCTTCGGGCAGGTGTTCATCAAGCCGGTCGCGCTGGCGGTTCGTCTGTTTGCGAACATGACGGCGGGGCACATCCTGCTGGCGACGCTGTTCATGTTCGCGGGGCAGGTGTGGGGACAGAAGTTCATCCTGCAGGCCCCGGTGACGCTGGTGAGCGTTGTCGGCGGCATGGCGGTGATGTTCCTCGAACTGTTTGTCGCATTCCTCCAGGCCTTCGTCTTCATGTTCCTGACGACGGTCTTCATCTCCCTCATGGATCATCACGAAGAGCACGGCCACGAGCACGAGCATGGCCATGCCCCAGGCCACGAGCACGCCCACGCGTGAATAACGGGCCCATTTTCGCGCCCGGTCGCAGACCGCCAGCGCACCAGACTTCTCGTGCAGAGCATCAAGAAGGATTGAACACCATGACCAAGTCCCTCATCTCCAAGTTCCTCATCGGCAGCGGCGCGGTTGCGATGCTGCCCTCGCTGACCCTCGCTGCCGAGGCCACCAGCGTCGGCAAGGGCCTCGCGGTCGTCGGCGCGGGCCTGGCCCTCGTCGGCGGCGGCTTGGGCATCGGCCTGGTCGGCAAGGGCGCTGTCGAATCGATCGCCCGTCAGCCCGAGGCGGCCGGCAAGATCCAGATCAACATGATTCTGGCCGCGGCGCTCATCGAAGGCGCGACGCTGTTCGCCGTCGCCGTCGGCTTCCTCGCCTGATTCCAGTACGCATCCCTTCGGGCCGCACGAAAGCGCGGCCCGAGGCTTGAACGATTCACCCCACGCTCCTCACGGAGATCTCTGATGGCCCGTTTGTCCAGCCTTGCAGCGTTTGCTTTCCTCGCCATGCCCGCATCGCTCGCGCTCGCCGCGGCGGATGAGACCGTCGGTGCATTGCCGACGGTGAAGCAGGGTTTGGCGACCGGCGTGACCGGTATCGTTGTCTTCCTGCTGGTGCTCGCGATTCTCGGTGCCAAGGTGTGGCCCACGATCACCAAGGCGCTCGATCAGCGGGCGGAGAAGATCAAGGAAGAGATCGAGGCGGCGGAGCTTGCCCAGCAGCAGGCCAAGGAGGCCCTGCAGCAGTACGAGAAGAGCCTTGCCCAGGCCCGCGCCGAGGCCCAGAAGATGCTCGACGATGCGAAGGCCCAGCAGCAGACGATCGCCGCGGATCTGAAGGCGAAGGCGGAGATCGAACTCGCGGCGATGCGAGAGCGTGCGAAGCGGGACATCGACACGGCGAAGCGTGCCGCGCTCGCTGAGATTTATGCGGAAACGTCGACGCTCGCGACCTCGATCGCCTCGAAGATCCTGCAGAAGGAGATTCGTCCGCAGGATCAGCAGCGGCTGGTTGATGAGTCGATGGCCGAGTTCCAGACCGCGTACGCGCGGTGATTGCGGCTTCGCGTCTTCCGTCTCTCCGTCCACATTCGAACTGCCTCAACTGCCCCAGCGGCGAACACGACTTTCTTCCTGCGAGCACCCATGCCCCTGATGCACACCGAGCCCGATGCACTCGCCCGCATTTACGCCTCCGCGCTGCTGGACTTGGCGAAGGCCGATGGCGGGCAGCCGGCGATCGAAGCGACCCTCAACGAGCTTGAGGACCTGCTGGAGATCGCACGGAGCGAGCCGGCGTTTGGCGAGTTCCTCGCATCGCAGATTCTGTCCGCGGATGTTCGCGGGGCGAGCCTTGAGAAGATCCTGGCCGGCCGCGTGAGCGACCTGACGCGTCGGTTCCTGCTGATCCTCAACCGCAAGGGGCGGCTGGGGCATCTGCCCGCGATCGCCGCGGCGTTTGACGAGAAGGTGCAGGAGGCGTTCGGGCGCGTGGAGGTGGATGTTTACACCGCATCACCGATCAGCCCGGAGGACCTGGGTGCGATCCGGACGCGGCTGCAGCAGGTGCTCGGCAAGGAGCCGATCGTTCATCCGTACACCGATGGGAGCATGATCGGCGGCCTGAAGCTCCAGATCGGCGACCAGTTGATCGACGCCAGCATCGCGACGCGGCTTCGGAAGCTGCGTGATCGTCTGAACGAGGACGGCCTTGCATCGGTTCGCGCCAAGTTCGACCGCATGATCGACTGATCGCCCGTTGCCCGACCGCTGATTGAGGGACACCCCAGCCATGCCCAAGAAGACCATCGCCCAGCTCGACGTGTCCGGCAAGCGCGTACTTGTCCGCGTTGACTTCAATGTCCCCATTGAGAGCGGGAAGATCACCGATGACCGCCGCATCCGCGCGGCGGTGCCGACGATCCGGTTGATCATCGATCGCGGCGGTTCGGCGGTGCTGATGTCGCACCTCGGCCGGCCGGAGGGGAAGGGCTTTGAGGCGTCGGAGTCGCTCAAGCCGTGCGCCGAGCGGCTGGCGGAACTGCTGGGGACGGGCGTCGAGTTCCCGTCGCACGATCCGGTCGATGATGCGGCGGCGGCGGCGGTGAAGTCGCTCAAGGCGGGGGGCGTGCTGCTGCTTGATAACCTTCGCTTCCACAAGGGAGAGAAGAAGGGGGATGCGGAGTTTGCGGCGAAGCTGGCTGCATATGGCGACGCGTACTGCAACGACGCGTTCGGCACCTGTCACCGCGAGGACGCCTCGATGTACGCGGTTCCGTCGGCGATGTCGGGCAAGCCGCGGGTGGTGGGGCTGCTGGTCGAGAAGGAACTGAAGTATCTGTCGGGCGCGCTGGCGAACCCGGCGAAGCCGTACGTGATGGTGATGGGCGGGGCGAAGGTCTCCGACAAGCTGCCGATGATCCATGCGGTGCTTCAGAAGGCCGATGCGGTGCTGATCGGCGGGGCGATGGCGTACACCTTCCTGCAGGCTCTGGGCAAGCAGGTGGGCGAGAGCCGCGTCGAAACGGACATGCTCAAGCAGGCCAAGGCAATCCTCGATGAGGCGGCGCGGCTGAAGTGTGACCTGATGCTGCCGCAGGACCATGTGTGCTCGACGCAGTTCGCGGAGCGATCGGGGGACATTCAGACGTTCGCCGATGCCATCAAGCCCGGGTACATGGGTCTGGACATCGGGCCCAAGACGCAAGCGGCGTATGCCCTTCGCATCCGCAAGGCGAAGACGGTGGTGTGGAACGGACCAATGGGCGTGTTTGAGTGGATGCCGTTCCGCGTGGGAACGCACTCGGTTGCGAGCGCGATGGCGCACGCGACGAAGGAAGGCGCAACCACGATCGTGGGCGGGGGCGATTCGGCCGCCGCGGCGGAGGCCTTCGACATGAACGAGGCGTTCAGCCACATCTCGACGGGTGGCGGGGCATCGCTGGAGATGCTGGCGGGTAGGCCGTTCAAGACGATCGAACTGCTCGACAACGCCTGACACCGCGGCAGGGGGCCACCGCTCTCGGGCCGGGGTCTGGCCACGATCGAGAAAAGCATGACGAGCGGTGAGCACGCACACGCCCGGCGCACGATGTGGGTGCATGTCGCGCTGCTTGCACTGCTGTGCGTGCTGTGCTTTTTTCCGGGTCTGGATTCGCACGGCGTGACAAACTGGCAGGAGGGCCAGCGGCTTCTGGTCGCGCGGGACATGCAGGCACGCGGGGACTGGCTCGTGCCGACGGTGCACGGGGAGCCGTACATCGCCAAGCCGCCGATGATCTACTGGGCGCAGCTTGCGATTGCGGGCGTGCTGGGGGAGACGGTCGAGCTCTGGCATCTGCGGTTTGTCGTGGCGATGGCGGGGCTGCTGGGCGTGCTGGCGACGTATGGCGCTGCGAGGGAACTGCTGCTGGGAGATTGGGCATCGCCCGAGGAGCGGGCGAACGTTGCGCGGGGGGCGGCGTGGGCGGCGGCGCTGCTGGCGACGGGCATTCTGTACGTGCGGGCCTCGCGGATCGGCGAGTTGGACATCCTGATCGTCCCGTTCGTTGCGGCGGCGGTGTGGGGGGTGGCGTGCGCGTTTCGGACACATCGACTCTCGCGGCGGACGAACTGGCTGGCCGTGCTGGTGGCGGTGGTGGCCGCGAGCGGCGCGGTGCTGACGAAGGACCCGGGGCCGATGTTCGTCGCGTTCGCGGCGTATGGTGGAATCGCGGTGTGGTATGCCTACACCCGTGAGTCGCTGGATGTGGCGATGTGGCCGCGGTCACCTGGCGAGGGCATCGCGGAGGCGACTCGGATGCCGGGGTGGTTGCCGGTGACGGGCGGCGCGGTGGTCGGCGCGGCGTTTTTTCTCGCGATGGCGCGGAACGTGACATCGGCCGGGGAGGCGATCGGGCCGGTGCTCATCGGCATCGCCGGGGTGTGGCTCGGATCGACCGTCGCGAGGCTGTTGCAGCCGCGGCGGCTGTGGGCGTTTGTGGTGGCGTTGTCGCGCACGCATCCGCTGCTCGTGCTGGGTGTGCCGGTGGCGGTCGCACTGGGCTGGCGGTGGCTGGTGGCTCAGCGGGTCGGGGAGGGCGTGGTCGAGTCGCTTGCGAAGGGTGAGGTCGATGACAACGTGCGGCCGTTCATCGCGGCCGCGCCGATCAACAACGTCGAGACGGTGCTGTTCGGCCTGGGGATTGGGTCGGTGCTGGCGATCGTGGGGTGTGTCGTGCTGCTGCGGCTGCGGCCGCGGCTGACGCCGGGCGGGGCGATGATCGCGGCGTGGATCGTGCTGAGCCTGATCGCGATGAGCGTGCTGGGGAAGGGTGTGCAGCGATACCTGACACCGATGTGGCCAGCATGGGCGATGGTGGCGGGGTGGATGGCGGCTCGGTGGACATCGCCGCGGCCGCTGCGTGTGGCGGTCGGCCCGTGGCTTGTGGCGGCGGTGGTCGTGCTGGCTGCGGGGCAGTCGTTTCAGTACGGGTGGCTTCGGGATTGGTTGAATGCGAAGCGGTCGCCGCGAGATTTGCTGATGGAGTTGTCGATCCGCCTCGGGGATGAGGGGCTGTCGCGGGTGTACTTGTACGAGTATGCCAGCCCCGCGATGGACTACTACGCGGGGCGACGGGTGCAGATTGTCGGAGATCCGCGGGCTTTGGCGACGATGTACGCCGGGGATGCATGGACGCTCGGGCAGTTTCGGGCGCACCTGGTGGAATCGGGTCCGGCGGTGCTGATCTACCGGGATGGGCTGATTCCGGGCGTGGGGGGTGTGGGGCTTGCACCGGCGGATGAGCGCCTCCGCGAGGCGGGCTTCGTGGTCGAAAGCCTGGGAACACTGCCGGCGTTTGAGATCGACAACGGCCGAACGCCGATGAAAGCGGCGCGGGTTTCCACCGGCTCGGGAACCGGTCCCCGCTGATTGGTGTGCGGCATGGGGATGTCCCTGCTGCGAGCGGATTCGATACTTCGTACACTCGGCACGTCATGCGAACATACGACCTTGTTGTCATCGGATCCGGTCCTGGAGGCCAGAAGGCGGCGATTCAGGCCGCGAAGCTGGGGAAGTCGGTGTGCGTCATCGAGAAGGCTCAGGTTCTGGGCGGGGCGATGATTAACACGGGGACAATCCCGAGCAAGGCGCTGCGCGAGGCGGTTCTGTCGCTGGTGGGGGCGCAGCGTCAGGGCACGGACATGTTCCAGCACTTTGACCGCAAGAGCCAGCTTCAGGGGCTGATCAACTCCTGCCAGCGGGTAATCAAGGCCGAGATTGATGTAGTTCGGCATCATTTCTTCTCGAACGGGATCGAGTTGATCAACGGGCTGGGGGCGTTCGTGGATTCGAACACGGTGCAGGTGCACGGGCTGCACTCGACGGAGCTGATCCGCGGCGAGCAGATCGTGATCGCCGTGGGGACATCGCCCGCGCGGTCGGCGAACATCCCCTTTGACGGGGTGAAGGTCATCACATCGGATGAGCTGCTGCATCTGCCGTCGTTGCCATCGACGATGATCGTGGTGGGCGGGGGGGTGATCGGGACGGAGTATGCGTCGATGTTGACGCAGCTCGGGGTGCGGATCACGCTGATCGAGGGGCGCTCGCGGATCCTGGACTTTGTGGATGCGGAGATCGGCGAGGCGCTGCAGTATCACCTGCGGCAGAGCGGCTTGACGCTGCGGCTGGGGGAGAACGTCGTGTCGATCCGTAAGTGCGAGGCGCCGGTGGGGTCGCGAGTCGCGGCAGCGGCAGCGGCGGCGGGAGATGCTTCGGGCGGGTGCGAGGCGTCGCTTGTGGAGGCGACGCTGGAATCGGGCAAGGTGCTTCGCGCCGAGTGCCTGCTGTACTGCGTGGGCAGGCAGGGCTCGACCGATGGGCTCAACCTTGCGGCGGCGGGGCTGGAGGCGGATGAGCGGGGCCGGATCAAGGTGAACGAGCATTACCAGACCGCGGTGCCGCACATCTATGCGGTGGGCGATGTCATCGGCTTCCCGGCGCTGGCGAGCACCTCGATGGAGCAGGGGCGCGTCGCGGCGTGCCACATGTTCGGCGAGAAGTTCGAGAGCGTGGCGGAGTTGTTCCCGTATGGGATCTACGCGATTCCGGAGATCTCGATGGTCGGCTGGACGGAGGAGAAGCTCACCAAGGAGGGGATCCCGTATGAGTCGGGGATTGCTCAGTACAAGGAGACCGCGCGGGGGCAACTGATCGGGGATGAGATCGGGATGCTGAAGCTGCTGATTCACCAGGAGTCTCACGCGATCCTGGGGGTGCACTGCATCGGGACGGATGCGACGGAGTTGGTGCACATTGGGCAGGCGGTGATGGCGTTCAAGGGCACGGTGGAGTATTTCGTGAACGCGGTGTTCAACTACCCGACGTTGGCGGAGTGCTATAAGGTGGCGGCGTTCAACGGGCGGAACAAGCTGCGGAGCGTGTAGCATGGGCGGGAGCGTGGGGAAGCGGGCAGTGGCAGGCGGGCGTACCGTTCGGGCAATGGCGAAGCGAACAACCAAGGCCGGGTCTGTGCTTGCAGCAGCCGAGCCGCCGGCGGCGGCGGGACCGGTGTATCCCGTGACGACTCTGGATGCGGTGTTCGGCCAGCGGACAGCGAAGCAGACGCTGGAATCGGCGATGCAGGCGGGGCGCGTGCATCACGCGTGGATCTTTCATGGGCCGGCGGGGGTGGGGAAGTTCACGACGGCGATCGCGTTCGCGGCGGCGATCTTGGACCCGACAACCTCGGCGGGGCTGTCGGGCCAGCTTGCGCCGGAGGCGGATTCGGCGGTGCAGCGGATGGTGCGGGCGGGGAGCCACCCGGACCTGCACGTGATTAAGAAGGAGTTGGCCACTGTCAGTCGAAAAGACACGGTCCGCAAGCAGAAGCAGAACAACATCCCCCTCGAAGTGATCGATGAGTTTCTCCTGGAGCCGGCGAGTAAGACCTCAGTGCTTCGGAGCAGTTCGCTTGCGTCGAAGGTCTTTATCGTTGACGAAGCTGAGTTGCTCAGAGGTTCCAAGCAAGAGACTCAGAATGCGCTTCTCAAGACACTTGAAGAGCCTCCCGCGGGCACGGTGCTTATTCTGGTTACTGCTTTCCAAGACCACCTGTTGACTACGGTTCGGTCGCGCTGTCAGCGGGTGGGGTTTGTGCCGCTTGCGGAAGAGGACATGCGGCAGTGGTTTGCGGTGAGCGGGCTGGAGGTGCCGGGCGAGCAGAAGGACTGGCTGCTGCGGTTCGCGGCGGGCTCGCCGGGTGCGGCAACCCTTGCCGCGAAGTGCAACCTGTTTTCGTGGCATGAGACACTGACGCCGATGCTCGAGGCGGCATCACGTGGTGAGTACGCGCTGGAGCTCGGCGAGGCGATGGCGAAGCTGGTGGATGAGCAGGCCGCGGCGGTCGCGGCGGCGGACAAGCTCGCGAGCAAGGACGGCGCGAACAAGGTGTGGGGTCGGCGGATGCTGGCGTTTGTCGGGGAGCACGCGAGGGCGAAGCTGCGCGCACGGGCGAGCTCGTCGAAGGCGACACCGGAGGTTCTGGAGGGGGACGCCGCGGCCCAGCGGGCGCTCCGGGCGATCGAAGCTGTGAACCGGGCGGAGGAGCATCTGGAACGCAACGTGCGGCTGAGCACGGTGTTCGACAATCTGGCGGTGCAGATCGCGGCGGAGCCGGTCCGGGTGTAGGCGGTGTCAGTCCTTGACGCCCTCGACGCGGCCGGGGGTGGTGTACTTGATCAGCGACCGCTCGAGATCGACACCGTGGATGTTGGCGAGCGTCGCGAGCCAGGCGATGACATCGGCAAACTCTTCCTCGAGGTTGGCCCGCTGCTCGGGAGTGGGGTTCTTGCCGGGACGGTTGTCGTGGAGGGCGGTAGCGAGCTCGCCGACTTCCTCGATGAGCAGGACGAACGTGCCGGCTGGGCCACGGGCCGAGTCGGTGGCGTAGTAGCGGTCGCGGATGAGCTGCTGGAACGCGCCGAAGGTGATTGGGGCTGGGGAGGGGGTGGTCATGGGAGATCCTTGGGCGTGGGCGGGAGGTGGGGGCGAGGAAGAGCGAAGCGGGTGCAACTTTGGAGGTTAGGGCGCACTAAACTTCTGAAGGGGGGGAGGGGGCGGAAGGGGAGTTGCTGGTGAACGGCATGTGCGAGCCGCGAGAGAGTGTGAGTTGGATGCGGTTGGGCTGCTCGCCCCGGTGGCTGTGCGCGGGCATCCTGGGCGTGGCGGGGACCACGATGCTCGGCGGGTGCGTGACGGCGTTTGACAGGCATCGGGAAGACATCGGCGCGCTGCACGAGCAGGGACGGTATGACGAGATTGTGCGGCGGCTTGATGACCCCGCGACAAAGGGGAAGTATGGTGAAGGGAGCCGCCTGTTGTGGTGGCTGGAGCGAGGCGCGGCGGCGATGGCGACGGGTGACACGGCCGCGACGATCGAGAACTTTGAGAAGGCCGAGGAGTACATGGATGTGTTCAACTCGGCGACCGCGGCGGATCACTTGGGCAAGTGGCTGCTGAACGACACGGCTGCGCCGTACATCGGTGAGCCGTATGAGGACATGTATGTCAATGTCTTCAAGCTGCTGGCGCAACTGGAGGCGGGGAACCTGCAGGGCGGGGCGACGGTGGAGGCGCGGCGGATGGCGACGAAGGCCGATGCGCTGCGGGATCGGTATCTGAAGTTCAAGGGAGAGGTGGGCAAGCGGGCGGCGGCGGAGAGCGACGATGTGCGCGCGGGGGCATCGGGATTTGGATCGGCGACGGCGGAGGGGGAGTTCATCGAGAGCCCGCTGGGGACGTATCTGACGGCGGTGACGTTCCTGAAGACGGGGGATCGTGCGATGCACGAGGTGGCATCGCGGCGGCTTCTGACAGCGATCGAGGCGCAGGGTGGGCTCATCGGTCCGGTGGATCGCGACAAGTTTGCGGGGCTGGGTGCGATGCGGCAGGATGAGGCGAACGTGCTGGTCGTGGCCATTTCCGGCCGCGGGCCGCGGAAGGTTGCGAGGCGGTTCGGGCCGATTCCGGTGTTTGAGTGGCCGGTGTACTTTGAGCTGCCGGAGTTGGTTGGGGGCACCGCGGAGGCCGCGGGGGCGCGACTCGTGCTGGATGAGGGGACGAGCGTGGACCTTGCGTTGGTGGAGGACATGCGGTCTGTTGCGACGGCGAACCACCAGCGGCAGATGCCGCTGATCTATGCGCGGGCGTACTTGCGATCGACGGCGAAGGCTGCGGCGTCGTACGCGTTGACGCGGACGTGGCAGAACAACTCCAAGCGGGGAGACGAGCGTGACATCGCGACGGTGGTGGGCACGCTGGCGGGGCTGGCGTTTGTGGGGCTCACGGAGAAGGCGGACCTGCGATGCTGGGAGATGCTGCCCGGGCAGGCGCATGTGGCGATGGTGCGGCTGCCGCCGGGGGAGCACAACGCGAGAATCGAGTACGTATCGAGCGGGGGTGGCGTGATGTATTCCGGTCCGTGGAAGACGATCGCCGCGGGCGAGCGACCGACGGACCTGTTCACAGTGGTCGAGCATTACTGGCGATAGCCGTGCGGGCACGCCAAGCAACACAAGGGAGTCTGCGCATGAACAAGATGACGAAGAGCGTGAGCGTGCTCGCGGCGGCCGCGGGGTTGACGATGGCGGTCGCTTCGTGCGGCCCCACGCGTCGGGATGTGGAGCGGGTGGATCCGGAGACGAAGGTCGATCTGGATTACCGGTTCAACGACAACGATGCGCGGCAGGTCTGGCAGGGGATGTCGAACGACTCGACGTTCCGTGGGTGGATCGGGCGCTGGCAGCAGGAGCGTGGCGGCAACCGGCCGATCATGATCGTCGGGCCGATCAAGAACAATACTCAGGACTACATCAACATGAACCTGTTCACCCGGAACTTCGAGCGGGAGATGCTCAACACCGGGAACGTGCGGGTGGTGTCGATGCGGGACCAGCGCGGCGACCTGCGGGATGAGCGGCTGCAGGGGCAGGAGTGGAACTCGCCGGAGACACGCAAGCTGATGAAGAACGAGCTGGGCGCGGACCTAATGCTGATGGGGGATGTCAACGATGTTGTGGAGCGGTCGCTCGACAACCGTCAGGTGAGCAAGTACTACCAGGTGAACTTGGAACTCACCAACATCGAGACCAACGAGAAGGTCTGGATCGGGAGTGTCGAGATCAAGAAGGTTGCGACGCTGAAGTGAGCCGCGGGCATCGCGGTGTGGAATGAACAAGGGCTCGCCCGATTGGGCGAGCCCTTTGTGTTGGTTGAGATGCCAGGACGCTCAGGCGTCGGGCTGGGGCTTCGGCTCGTTGAGCTGCGGGTTCTTGTAGATGACCTTGAGGCGTTCCCTGAGCCGCTGGTAGCTGAAGGGGTTGTCCGCGGGGGATTCGATCCTCAACTCTTCGCGCACGAGGTTGGCCACGGTCGAGGCCTGGCTGCGACGCCAGACGTCTTCCGTCACCGGGCTGATGCCCACGACACGGGCGATGGCCAGGCCAAACGCCTTGGGCATCGGGGCGACAACCGTGCGATTCTCCGGGGGAAGCTCGGGGATGTTCACGCCGGGGTCGAGCCCGGAGCCGATCTCCAGGAGCCGGTTACGGAACGCTTCATCGGCGATGTTGGGATCGGCGGGGAAGATGCCCGAGGCGACCACCGTCGCCCGCTTGGGGGGCTGGATGGCGGAGTCTTCATCATCACTGAGCGGCTGGAGGCCCTCCTCGATCGCACGCTGCCTGTAGGCGTCGATCTGGGAGGTGAGCTTCTCGAAGGCGGCAAGCCGCTTGAGGTCCTTGACCACATCGGCCCGGACATCGTCGACGGAGTCGGGGGCAGAGGACTTGCGTGCCTCCGTGACGACCATATAGAAGCGGTTTCCGGCGAAGTCGGTGAGCGCGTCGCCGGGGACTCCGACCTGCAGGGCGGTGTCGTTGTCGCCGGCGAGTTCGCGGACGCGGAAGAGGACCGTGCTGAATGGCTCCCGCTGAGAGCCTCGCTGCAGGAATGACCGGCCGATGCCCTCAATGCTCGCGACGTTGGCAAGGGTGGTCCACTCGCCGCGGCGGTAGACTGTCGGGGCGGGGATGTCCGCGCCGGTCTGCTCCTTGACGCGGAGGACGACGGCCTCGCGGAGCTTGTCGAGGTCCGGGCGGATTTGAGCCCAGTCAGCCGGAAGCTTGCGGTAGACCCCTTCGGGCTGGGTTCGGCGGAGCGCCCGCTCAAACTCGCCGCGAACGGCCTGGTCGGCGGCCTTCATGACACGGTCGACGACCTCGTTTCGGACTTCGGTCTCGAACGGGGCCTTGGCCTGTTCGAGGGTCTGGCCGCCGGAGGGTTCGCCGCTGGGGTTGGCGAGCAGGAACCGCTTGTGGACTTCGACGGGGTCGGGGCGAACGGAGGCTGCGATCGCGGCACGATCGAGGGTCAGCCACTCGAGCTTGACGCGATCGGGGAGGCGGTAGCCAAGGCCGAGCTCGCCGCTTCCGGCCTCGGCATCGCTGTACTTGGCGAAGTGCGCGGCGATCTGCTCTTCAGAGGGCTCGGGGATGTCGGACATCACCTGGTCGGGCGGGACGAAGATGTACTCGATGTCTGTGCGGTCCTGGGTGCGCTTCATGCCCGCGGCGAGACGGCGATCGGAGAAGCGGGGGGCGCGCTGGTAGGCGACCTGCATGCGGATGATGCCGTGGAGCTTGGCGAGGGCGAGGTAGAGCTGGTCCTGCGTCAGACCGAACTCGGTCTGCATGGAGCTCATGCCCTGCTCCATGATCGAGACCATGGACTTGGTCAGGGATTCGAGCTGGTCGGGCGGCGTGGTGTAGGCGCGGCCACTGGCAAAGAGCATCTGGCGGACAAGGTCGGGGAGGAACTCCGAGCCCTCTCCCTTGCCGGCGATGTACCCGCCCTTTTGCGCTTCGCGGACGAGCAGGAGCCAGTGGTCGGCGTTCTCGACGTTGCCGACCATGGGCAGGGTCTCGAAGGTGAGCCTGCTCATCGCGGCGTGTTCTCTCGCGGCGAGGTCGAACTCGGCCGCGCCGACGCGGTCGCCGTCGATCCACATGACGGTGGTGAAGAGCGGCCGCTGGCCGATCTCCGAGAGCGTGGTGGGCAGGAGGAAGGCGATCATCAGCAGCGTGCCGCCGATGACCAGGATCCACTGGCTGTACTTCCGGAGGAACTTGAGCATCGCGCTCTCCTTGCGGTCCCGCGCTCAGACAAGGCCGGGTACCGGTGGACCGACGGGCGCGCAGGGCATCCTGCGCGCCGATCGGCCTGCCGTTGTTATCGGTAGAACTCGATGATCAGGTTTGCGTTCACGTCGAAAGGAATCTGATCCGACGTGGGCAGGGCGATGATCTTGGTGTTCAGTTCGCCGGGGTTGAAGTCGATCCAGCCCGGAACCTCGTGGCCGGAGAGGGATTCCATGTTCTCGCGGACGAGCTTCTCGATCTTGGGCTTGAGGGTGATGACATCGCCCACGACGACGGAATAGGACGGGCGGTCGCACTTCTTGCCGTTGACCAGGATGTGGCCGTGGGCGACGATCTGCCGGGCGGCCCAGATGGTCCGGGCCATGCCGGTGCGGCGGACAACGTTGTCGAGGCGGCGCTCCAGGAGCTGCTGGAGGATCTCGCCGGTATTGCCGGGGAGACGGGTCGCCTCGGCGATGTAGCGGCGGAACTGACGCTCCAGCACGCTGTAGTGGAACTTGAGCTTCTGCTTCTCGTTCATGCGGAGGCCGTAGTCGCGGAGGCGACGGCCGCGGAACCCGTGCATGCCGGGGAACACCAGCGCGCGCTTGGTCGTGTGCTTGGGGATGTCCTCGACGGGCGAACCGACGCGACGAGAGAGCTTGAGCTTGGGGCCTGTGTACCGAGCCATAACGATGCTCCTTCCGTCCCCGGACACGCGGCCTGTGGCCGTTGCCGGGGTGCCTGCCGTCGATGGGAGCGGCAAGCGATCTGCGCCGGTGGCCGCGGCTGCGGTCGGCTGGTTCAAAGAGATCCGGGCAATCCCAGAATGTGAGGCGGATTGAAGGCGGGGTGGGGGGTCGGGTCAAACCCTTTCGTGGCCGGGCTTTGGCGAGGGGGCCTGTACGAAATGGGCGGGGGTGACGAGGTTGGCCTTCGGGATCGACCCGGATGCAAAGCCGTCGAGATTGTCGATGGTTGTTTGGGAAATGTTGGCAACCGCCTCCCTGGTGAAGAAGCCCTGGTGGGCGGTGATGAGGACGTTGGGGAATGTCAGGAGACGGGCGAAGATGTCGTCCTGCAGGACCTCTTCGGAGAGATCGCGGAAGAAGAGGTCGGCTTCTTCCTCGTAGACATCGAGCCCGACCGCGCCCAGGGTGCGGGCCTTGAGGGCGTCGATCAGGGCCCGGGTGTCGATGAGCGCGCCGCGGCCGGTGTTGATCAGCATCGCATCGGGATGCATCGTGGAGAGGACCTGGGCGTTGATGAGGTGCCGTGTCTCGGGGGTGAGGGGGCAATGGAGGGTGACGATGTGGCTGCGGGAGAGCAGCTCCGACAGGGGGACGTACTCGGCACCCAGAGCGCGGACCTCCGCGGAGGGATAGGGATCGGCGGCGAGCACTCGGCAGCCGAAGCCCCGCATGATGCGGATGACGCACTGGCCGATCTTGCCGGTGCCGATGATGCCGACGGTCTTGCCGTGGAAATCGAATCCCATGAGGCCGTCGAGGGCGAAGTTGTGCTCGCGGACGCGGTTGTATGCGCGGTGCAGCTTGCGGTTGAGGCAGAGCATCATCGCGACGGTGTGCTCGGCAACGGCGTGGGGGGAATAGGCCGGGACACGTGCGACGGTGAGGCCGAGCCGATGGGCCGCGGCGATGTCCACATGGTTGAACCCGGCGGAGCGGAGGGCGATGAGCCTGATTCCGGCTGCAGCGAGCTTTGAGAGACAGGACTCATCGAGTTGGTCGTTCACGAACGCGCAGACAGCTTCGCAGCCGGCAGCGGCGGCAAAGGTTGAGGAATCCAGCCGCTGGGTGAGGAAGAGCAGTTCATGGCGTCCTGCGGCCGCCGCGAGCATGGGCTCCCGCTCGAATGGCTTGGCGCTGAAGAAAGCGGTTCGCATGGCGGTCGCTCCCGTGCGTGCATCGATGCCCCCGCTACACTATGGCTGTCCCGTCGCGAGGAGCGCACGTTGAGCCAAGAGCGTCTGCCGTTGCCGGTCTTGACGATGCCCCGGTCCGAGGGCGGGCGGGGGTGCGGGCGTGGGGCGGAGGGTTATGAAAAGAAGGAAAAGTGCGGGGTGTTCGGAATCTGGGGCGGCCCGGAGCCGGCAACGCACAGCTACATGGGGCTGTATGCCCAGCAGCACCGGGGGCAGGAGAGCGCGGGGATCGCGGTCTCCAACGGTCGGACGCTGAGCGCGCACACGGGGATGGGGCTGGTGTCGGAGATCTTCGACCAGCGGACCTTGGCGCAGCTCGAGGCCGCGTGTCTCTCGCCGGAAGAGCTGGCATCGCTGAACGGGAAGCGCTTTCAGCACGGTGCGGTGCGGAGCGGCCCCGGCTGCGGGGCGATCGGGCACAATCGATATTCGACGGCGGGGGGGTCGAAATCGTGCAACGCCCAGCCGCTGCTGGAGCAGTACATCGGCGGGCAGGTGGCTGTGGCGCACAACGGCAACCTGATCAACGCCGATGCGTTCCGGGTGCTGTTCGAGAAAGCCGGGCACCTCTTCCACACAACCAGCGACACGGAGGTGGTGATCCACCTGCTGGCCTCACCGGCGCAGCAGGGCGCGGTCGATCCGCTCGCGGCGACGCTGCGGCATCTGCAGGGCGCGTTCAGCATCGTGTTTCTCTTCCCGGACCGGATCGAGGCTGCGCGGGACCCGTGGGGGTGGCGTCCGCTGGTGCTGGGGAAGATGCCCGACGGCCGCGATGTCGTGGCGAGCGAGACCGTTGCGCTCGATGTCATCGGCGCGAAGGTCGTGCGGGAGATCGAGCCCGGCGAGATTGTGACCCTCTCAGACAGCGGCGTGTCATCGCGGCGGTTCGCCGACCCGATCGAGCGGCCGGCGCACTGCGTGTTCGAGCACGTGTACTTCGCCAACCCGGCGAGCTATGTGTTTGGGCAGAACGTGCAGGTGGTGCGGGAGGATCTGGGCGCTGCGCTGGCGCGCGAGGCCGCGGTGCCCGCGGACTACGTGATGCCGATGCCGGACTCGGGAAGGTCCGCCGCGGCGGGGTATGCACGGGCGAGCGGCATCCCGTATCGCGAAGGCATCGTGCCGAACCGGTACGTGGGCCGGACGTTCATCAAGCCGACGCAGGCGGAGCGGTCCGCCGCGGTGCGGCTGAAGCTCAACACGATCCGCGAGATCGTGAACGGAAAGAAGCTGATCGTGGTGGACGACTCGATCGTCCGCGGCACGACGACGCGCGTGAAAATGGACCAGTTGCGTCAGGCGGGTGCGAAGGAGATCCACCTGCGGATCTCGTGCCCGCCGATCCGGCACCCGTGTTACTTCGGTGTCGATTTTGCGACGCGCGATCAACTCATCGCGCACGAGAAGAGCGTCGAGGAGATCCGCGAGTATCTGGGCGTCGACTCGCTGCACTTCCTGTCGCTGGAGGGGCTGCTGGCGTGCATGAACCGCCCGGCCTCGCACTACTGCACGGCGTGCTATGACGGGGACTACCGGCTTGATCCGGATCATCCGGTGACGAGCGAGGTGGCGACGAGTCAGATGACGATGTTCTGAGCTGCCATGGTGTCTCTACGCGCCGTAATCCCGTCCGATCTCCCCGCGATCTTCACGCACCAACTCGACGCTGAAGCCTGCCGCATGGCGGCGTTCACGGCCGATGACCCGACTGATCGCGCGGCGTTCGATGCGCACTGGGCGAAGATTTTCGCGAGTGACACGGTGATTGTGCGGACAGTGGTGGTGCGTGGTGAGGCGGGCGCGGAGCATGTGGCCGGGCACATCGCCAGCTTCTTGCGCGGCGAGGAACGCGAGGTGACGTACTGGATCGGGCGTGAGTTCTGGGGCAGGGGTGTTGCGACGTGGGCGCTTCGGCTGCTCCTCGAAGAGGATGGAACCCGGCCGATCTTCGGGCGTGCCGCGGCGGACAACAAGCCCTCGATCCGCGTGCTGGAGAAGTGCGGGTTCGTGGAGGTTGCCCGCGAGCGGGGGTTTGCGAATGCGAGGGGTGAAGAGATCGAGGAAGTGGTGATGCGGCTCCGGTAACCATTCGCGGGGGGAGTCCCCATGGCTTACACTTCTGGCATGTCCGCCGTCCCCCGCATCCCGAACGACTTCGGCCTCGCTGGTCTCCGGATGACCGCCGCGGAGTACCTCGCTCATGGCGAGACTGTCGATCGCTACGAGCTTGTCGATGGGGTTGTCCTCATGTCTCCACGCCCGACGCCGCGTCACCAGAAGATCATCCAGCTCATGCTTATGCAGTTGAGCCAATATGGGGATGCTCATCCGGGATTCGAGTTCTTCATGGATGTCGATCTGGTGCTGTCCGACAACCGCGTGTACGCGCCCGATTTGGTCTGCTATCTGCCGGGCAGGTTGAAGCAACTGCCGCAGGTGCTGAAGACGCCGCCGGACTTGCTCGTTGAGGTGCTCTCGCCGGGGACCAAGGCCTTCGACCTGACGACCAAGCGCAACGACTACGAGGCTTTCGGCGTCGGCGAGTTCTGGGCGTACGACCCCGCTGACGGCCGCTTGCGTCGGTTTCAGCGCAGCGCCGGCAAGCTGGTCGAAGCGGCCCCGGTGAGTGATTCGGCGGAGTGTCTTGTTCTGCCGGGTTGGTCGCTGGACCTTCGGCCGCTGCGCCAGCTGATGGATCAGTAGCTTCGGCCGCGCCGTTTCACCCCATCGCCGGATAGTCCGTGTACCCCTCCGGCCCCGGCGTATAGAACAGCTCGGACCGCTGATCGTTGAGTGGAGCGCCCTCGCGCAGCCGCCGCGGCAGGTCCGGGTTCGCGATGAAGATGCGGCCGAAGGCTGCGCCATCCGCTGCGCCGGAGTCGATCGCGGCCTGGGCGGTCTCGGCGGTCAGGCCCTCGTTGATGATGTACGCACCGCCGCCGGAGAGGCGGAACTCGTGGCGGAGTGTCGGCGCGAGCCAGTCGGGCGCGATGGACTCACGGCCGCAGATGAACGCGAGCCTGCGACGGCCGAGTTCCCGCGCAACGTAGGTGAAGGTCTCAGCGCGGTGCGAATCGCCCATGGAGTGGAAGTCCGCCCGCGGGGCGAGGTGCATGCCGACGCGTCCCGCGCCCCACACGTCGATGCAGGCATCGGCGACTTCGAGCATGAGCCGGGCGCGATTGGCGACCGAGCCGCCATAGGCATCGGTGCGCTTGTTGGTCGAGTCCTGCAGGAACTGGTCGAGCAGGTAGCCGTTGGCGCCGTGGATCTCGACGCCGTCGAAGCCCGCACGTTTCGCGTTTGCTGCGCCGTGCCGGAACGCGGCGATGATGCCGGGAATTTCGCGTGTCTCCAGCGCCCGCGGCGTGACATACGGCTTCTGCGGGCGAACGCCGGAGACGAAGCCTTCCATCGCAATCGCGCTGGGGGCGACGGGCTGCGCGCCGTTCAGGTACATCGGGTCGGAGACGCGGCCGACATGCCAGAGCTGGAGGAAGATGCGACCGCCCCCGGCGTGGACCGCCGCGGTGACCTGCTTCCAGCCCTCGACCTGGGCATCGGACCAGATGCCCGGTGTGTTGGGGTAGCCCACGCCCATCGGGTCCACCGAAGTGGCCTCGGTGAGGATGAGCCCGGCGCTTGCGCGCTGGCGGTAGTACTCCACCATGAACGCGTTGGGCACGCGGCCCGGGTTGTCGGCGCGGCAGCGCGTCAGGGGAGCCATGAGCACGCGGTTGGGGAGAACGATGTCGCCGATGGTCAGCGGGTCGAAGAGTGTGGGCATGGGCGCGTTATTCGAAGGGAATCACTGAAGCGATGCCATATCGATGACAAAGCGGTACTTCACATCGCTCTTGAGCATCCGCTCGTAGGCGTCGTTGATCTTCTGGATGGGGATCATCTCGATGTCGCTGACGATGTTTTTCGCGGCACAGAAGTCCAGCATTTCCTGTGTCTCGGGCAGGCCGCCGACGGCCGAGCCGGCGATGCTGCACCGCTTCATGAGGAGAGGCCAGACGCCGGGCGAGGGGTGGGGGTGCTCGGGAGCGCCCACGAGGCACATCGTGCCATCGAGCCGGAGCAGGTTGGTGTAGGCGTCGAGGTTGTGGGAGGCGGCGACGGTGTTGAGAATGAAGTCGAAGCTGTTGGCGTGCTTGGCCATCTGCGCCTCGTCCCTGGAGATGACCACCTCATCGGCGCCGAGACGCTTGCCGTCGGCAACCTTGCTCTCGCTGGTGGTGAACAGCACGGTGTGGCAGCCGAAGGCATGGGCGAACTTCACGCCCATGTGACCGAGGCCGCCGAGACCGACGATGCCGACCTTCTTGCCCTTGGTCGCGCCCCAGTGCTTGAGCGGGGAGTAGGTCGTGATGCCCGCGCACAGCAGCGGGGCCGCCGCGGCGAGGTCGAGCTTGTCGGAGACCTTGAGCACGAACCGCTCATCGACGGTGATCGACTTGCTGTATCCGCCGTAGGTCATCTTGCCGGGGAAGTGCACATCGGGGCTGGCGTACGTCAGCGTCATCCCCTTCTCGCAGTACTGCTCCAGCCCGCGGTTGCAAGATGCGCAGCCGCGGCAGGAATCCACGAGGCAACCGACCGCGCTACGGTCGCCGACCTTGAACTTCTTGACATTCGCGCCGACCTTGGTGACTTTGCCGACGATCTCGTGGCCGGGGACGACCGGGAACTGGATGAAGGGCCACTCGCCGCGGGCGGCGTGGAGATCGGAATGGCAGACGCCGCAGTACAGAATCTCCATCTGCACGTCGCTCGGGCCGGGGTCGCGCCGGTCGATGGTGAACGGGGCGAGTGGGGTCTTGCCGGTCTGGGCGGCGTAGGCGGCGGCTTTGAAGGCCATGGGTGAAGCTCCATATGGGCTCGCCGCGGGAAGTGCGGCGGGCGAGCCTCATGGAAGCGTGCGGAGCGGACCGGGTCAAACGGCCCGTCGCGGAGGTTCGGCGCGGAACCGGCGAGTACCATGCGTTCGAGATGACGCAAACTCCGCGGCACACCCTGACACTCGCGCATTCACCCGATCCGGACGATGTGTTCATGTGGTGGCCGATCACGGGGAAGATCGACCCGGTCCGGAAAAACGAGAACGGCTTCGGCATCGTGGTCGAGCCGCCGCGCCTGGAGACCGGCCGGTTCGCGTTCCGCGCGTTGGCGGAGGACATCGCGGTCTTGAATCGGCGTGCGATGAGCTCCGGCGATCTGGATATCACCGCGCTCTCGATGTTCACGTGGGCGCATGTGCGGGATCGCTACCAGCTCACGGCATGTGGGAGCTCGATGGGAGCGGGGTATGGGCCGAAGGTGGTGGCACGCCGCGGTGAGAGCAGCAAGCTTGCACAGACAATCGCGGTCCCGGGCGTGAAGACGACGGCGTTCCTGCTGTGGAGGCTGTGGGAGGAGTCGCGAGTGGGATCGGGTGCCTCCGGGGCTGAGCCCTTGATTGTGGAACTGCCGTTTGATCAGATCATGGATGCGGTGGCTTCGGGCGATGCAGACCGGGGCCTGCTGATTCACCAGTCGCAGCTCACCTACGCGGACGTCGGGCTCGAGCAACTGGTCGATCTCGGGCAGTGGTGGGGGGAGCAGACCGGGTTGCCGCTTCCGTTGGGCGGGAACGCGGTGCGACGAGATATCGATCGTCGGTTCGGGGAGGGCTCGATCCGCGAGATCACCGCGATCCTTGACCGGTCCATCCGGTTTGCCCTTGATCACCGCGACGAATCGGTGAAGTACTGCATGCAGTTCGCGGCGGAGATCAACCGCGATCAGGCAGAGCGGTACATCGACATGTACGTAAGCCCCCTCACGATCGACATGGGCGAGCGCGGGGAGCGAGCACTCCGGCGGCTGTTTCATGAAGCCCACCGGCTGGCTCTTTGCCCGCGGGTAGACGCCATCGATATCTCAAGGGCCAAGTAGCCGATGATGTGTGGGGCGTGGAGACGGGCAGACGGCCCTGCATGTGTCCGCAGAGGCCGGATCGGGGTCCCCGGAGCGGAGGGTCGTACTCGCGTGCTGATCCGTAGCTTGAACCCCGCGCAACGGCGCTTCCGCTGGCCACTCAAGGTGACGTTCCTCGGGCTGGTTGTGCTGTTCACGCTGTATCCGAATCCGGTTCTTTTGACACGGCACGTCCGGCATTGGTCGGACATCGCCGCCATGATCGAGCCGGATGAGCCCGCGCTGCTGCCGATGCTCGCGGAGGTGAATCGCCGGCTCGCTTGTGAACCCGAAGCCTGGAACGACCCACCCCGCGTGCTTGAAGTGGTGCAGGACGTGGTGTGCTCGCAGATCGACTATGCGTGGGATTGGGAAAACTGGGGCTGTGTGGATTACCTCCCGACCGTTGCCGAAACCATCCGGCGAGGCCGGGAGGACTGCGATGGCCGCGCCGTCGTCGCCGCCTCGATCCTGCAACGCCTCGGATTTGAGTCCTCGTTGATCACGGATGGATCGCACGTGTGGGTGCGGACGAGCGCGGGGGAGACCATGTCTCCGGTCCCGACAATGAGCGGGCGGACGCTCGTCACGACCAACTCCGCCGGCGAGTCGGCGTTCGACCCGTTTGCCCTCCTCGGTGGCCACGCCCTCCTCGTCGATTGGCCAAAGAACTTCGCGTACGGCGCTGCGGTGTTTCCCGTGGCTCGCCTGGCGATCATCGTGGCGGCGACGCTGCTGTGCCTGTTCCCGCCACGGCCATCGGTCGTCCGGGCGGCTGCCTCGCTCGTTGCCGCGGCGGGTGCCTTGTTTACATGGCGGACGCTCTGCAGCGATCCGTGGAACAACAGCCTCGCGGGGGCTTGGGCGGGCATGGCTTTGTCAGCCTCGTCCGCGGCTCTGGCGTGGGGCGGGCAGCGTGGTTTCCCCACCCGCCGCCTCCCCGGTTGCGAGGAGGAGATTCCGGAGATTCCCCAAAGGCACTGAAGACATTCGAATCCGTTGGTTTTTGTCCTCGCGCCGGGCATATTTGGCTGTGGTGAATCCGACTTTGCCTGCGGTGCGTATGTGCCGATAGACCAGATTCGCTGTTCGTCCGGTGATTTGTCCCTCATTGATCCGTGCGGAAGCTTCATTGGGAAGGAGCTGCCCGTTTGAATACCTCGAAGAACGTTCATCGCACCCTCGCCAAGGCCTTGGCGTGGGCAGGGGCCGTGGGTCTTATCACATCGGGCGCTGCGCTTGCGTTTGACCCGCCGCTGCTCCCATTGCCCACGACGCGGGTGGACTTCAACAGCGGCGGCACACCTGCCGGTACATTGAACACCTCGCTCATCACTCCGCAGCAGTGCAGCTTCTGCCATGGCGGATACGTGGAGGATGCGCCGTACGACCTGTGGAACGCCAGCATGATGGGGCAGGCGGCTCGCGATCCGATTTTCTGGGCCGCGTTCTCGATCGCCCAGCAGGATGCGGACTTCATTGGCGATTTCTGTCTGCGCTGTCACGTTGGCGGGGCATGGGCGGAGGGTCGCTTCGCCGCGCCGAACCCGACCGATGGTTCCACCATCCAGCAGGCGGAGTTCACAGGCGTGTCGTGCTCGGTCTGCCACCGCATGGTGGACCCGGTGTACGCACCCGGCGTCAGCCCGCCGCAGGATGCGGGGATTCTCGCGGCCATCCCCGGCAGCGGGCACCTGTGGCCGCACAACGCGAACATGGTGTTTGATCCTGATGACACGCGGCGCGGTCCGCTGGACCTTCAGGCGGACTGGCTGGTGGTGTATCCGCCGGATCCGGAGATCGGAAACCCGGGCGGCTGGCCTGGGTACCACGATTGGGCGAAGTCCCCCTTCCATTCAGAGTCGAGAATGTGCGCAACGTGTCACGATGTGAGCACGCCGACGTACACGCTCGACGAGATGACGGGGAACTATGTCCCGAACGCGCTCAATGACCCGCCGCCGGTGAACAAGTATCACCAGTTCCCCGAGCAGCGCACGTTCAGCGAATGGTCCAAGAGCCTGTTCGCGATGGGCGATGTCGATCTTGGCGGCCGCTTCGGCGGGGACCGCGGCCCGGCCGTGTCCTCGTGCCAGGACTGCCACATGCCCGGCAAGGCCAACAGCGATGCGTGCGGTCTGGCGCCCCCGTCGCGCACGGTTTCTCGCCACGAGTTCTCAGGCGCAAACTCGTGGGTCCTGCTCGCGATCGATGGGCTCTATCCGCTGAACGAAACCAATCTGGCGGACGATGCCGCGGTGTACTCCACCGAGCGGAACATCGAGATGCTGAAGTCCGCGAGCGACATGGAGCTGAGCGTCATCGATGAGGACCTGAATGTCCGCGTCATCAACTACACTGGCCACAAGCTGCCGACCGGCTACGTCGAGGGGCGGCGGATGTGGGTCAACGTGCAGTTCTTCGCCGCCAACGGCACGCTGGTGGCCGAACGCGGAGCGTATGACTTTGACACCGCCGAGCTCACGGCGAATGACACCAAGGTGTATGAGGCCAAGCACGGCCTCGACGCAACCGCGGCCGCGCTGAGCGGGGAGCCGGAGGGCGAGGCGTTCCGTCTCGCGCTGGTGAACAAGATCATCAAGGACAACCGCATCCCGCCGATGGGGTACAGCCTCGCCGAGTTCCAGACGGTGCAGGCCGAGCCCGTGCCGTCCAACCTGTACGCGGATGGGCAGTACTGGGACGACACGCTCTACGCCATTCCGGCCGGGGCGGCCAAGGCGCGGGTGACCGTGTATCACCAGACGACCACGAAGGAGTACATCGAGTTCCTGCGTGATGAGGACCAGCGGACGTTCGAGATCGATGAGATGACGCAGGAGCGCATCTTCCCGATCGCCATCTTGCAGTCCATCCCGCCGCAGTTCGACACGCCGTTCGTCGAGACGTTCGGACAGCTCGCGTACAACCTGTGGAACGCGTATGGCAAGAGCGCGCCGGTCGAGATGGACAAGGCGACGATCGTCGTCGGATGCTTGGCCGACTGGGATGGGAACCAGGTCGTTCAGGTTTCCGATATCTTCGCGTTCCTCGCCGCGTGGTTCGCGGGCAGCGGCGACTTCAACGACGACGGGATCAACGCCGTCTCGGACATCTTTGCGTTCCTCGCGGCGTGGTTTGCCGGCTGCAACTGAGCCTTCAGGCCGACTCGCAACTCGATTCCTTTCGGGAGCCCGGGCCGCTTGGTCCGGGCTCTTTTTCCGCGCTCACCGCTTGATGGCACGCACGCCGAGGAAGAGGGGGATCTCGCGGCGGATCCGGTTTTCTTCGGCCGCGCGGGGGCCGGATGTGCTGGCGCGAAGGCTCGGCCACTCCTCCAGCTTCTCGACCAGCAGGCCAGCCCTGGAAAGGCCGGCGATATAGGTCTGGAGCGGCCGGTGAAAGGTGATGGTCCGCGAGCTTTTCTTGCCGTGCGCTGCGCGGCCGGGCTGCATGTCCACTTCCTTGGAAGCGGGCGACAGATAGCCCTCGACGCGGCGGTACTGCTTGACGGACTTGTCATCCCACCCCCAGCTCGTCTGGCCGATGGCGCGGAACGCGGGATGGGTGATAACGAACACGAACACTCCGCCCGGACGGAGCGCCCGGGCGACACCGTCGAGCACCGGCTCGAGGGAATCGATGTTGGAGAGCGCCATGATGCACGCGGCGGCGTCGAAACTGCCGGCGGCATCGGCGGGGAGCGAGCTCCAGATCGCCCGGGCATCGCCGACAACGAAGGTCTGCGACGGATCGCCCTCCGCTCGCTTGCGGGCAGCCTCGATCAGACCGGGGGCCGCATCGATCCCGGTCGTTGAACAGCCAACGGATGAGAGCCTGCGGGCGAGCATCCCCTGGCCACACGCGACATCGAGCACGCGCATGCCGCGGGCGGGCGCGAGCAGCCTCATGGTGCCCGGGCCGATGACCTGTTCGTAGTGGTCATTGCCGCGATCGGAGAGGAGCTCGTCATACCACCCTGCAACGGCCTGCCAGGAAGTCTCACGCTCGGATGCGGGGCGGTTGCCCTTGGGCTGGGGGGCCGATGTGCTTGTCGAAGCGGTCGCCGGTTGAGGCGTGCTCTCGTGCGTTTCCGTTCGCTCGGCTCCCACGGCTTTGTAGAAGCCGGGTGGCGCGGGAGACTGAAACAGCAGCGAGCGGCCATCGGCGGGGTGCGAGAAGCCGAGTTCCGCCGCGTGCAGCGCAAGCCGGCCGATCGGGTCGCTGGTGGCTCCGAACCGGCGGTCGCCAATGAGCGGGTGCTTCAGTTCCTGCATGTGGATGCGGATCTGGTTTTTGCGTCCGGTCTCCAGGCGAGCCTGGATCAACGTTCGGTCGTTGCCGACCGCTTGGATGGTGTAGTGGGTGACGGCGAGCTGTCCCTCATCATCCGCCGGTCGGCGGCGGGGGCCGTTCATCCCGCCGCGATCTTCGCGGATGAAGGACTGCCGGGTGCCTGTGCTGCCGACTTCCCCGAGCACACCCTCCGTGACGGCGATGTAGTGGCGCTGTACGCGCTTGGCCTTGAAGTCATCCTTGAGCCACGCGAACGCCCGCTCGGTCTTTGCGAAAACCACCAGTCCGGATGCCTCCTTGTCGAGGCGGTGCAGGACCCAGAGCGCGGGCGCGGCCCGCCTGGGCTCCTCGGAATCCCGGTTTCTGCGCGGCAGGCGAGCGGATGTCGAGCGGATGTAGGTCTTGAGGGCGTCGAACAGGGTGAGGTCGCGCCCGGGGACGCGCGGCCCGGCGGCCGGGCGTGGGTCGGCCGTCACGAGGCCGGAGGGCTTCTCAACCACGAGGACATCCTCATCCTCGAAGATGACCTGCACGCCTTTGGGAAGGCCCTTGTGCCGCTTGGGGTGTCCGCCGCGAGTGCTACGTCCGGTCATGCGCTGGCTCCGGACAGCTTCGCCATCTTCGCTGCGACCGCCGCGCGGACGTCATCCAGGAGCAGTGCGGCGAACTGCGGCTTGTCGATGGCTGGCGGCAGATGCACCACGCTGCCATCGCTTCGGAGGAGCGTCGCGTCGATGGTGAGGGCTTCCATGGTTTCCAGGGGGTTGGCGACGACCATATCGAGCGACTTGCGGGTGAGTTTGGCCGCCGCGGAGTCCATGAGCCTATCTGATGGTTCCAGGGCGAACCCGACGACGACCTGGTCCGGGCGTTTTCCCGCGGCGACGCCAGCGAGCAGATCCGGGGTCGGCTCCAGGGTGATGGTCAAGTTCCGGTCCTCCCGGCGGAGTTTGTTTGCGGGAGAGTCCGAGGTGGACCGCGGACGGTAGTCGGCGACCGCCGCGGCCATGATCAGGGCCTCGCAGGCCGGGAACTCCTGACGCAGGAGTACGTCCAGTTCGGCCGTTGTGCGGAACCGAAAGACCCTGACACGCGAATCGGCGGGGGTCAGGCCGGTGGGACCGAGCAGCAATGTGACCGACCAGCCCGTCGCGGCAGCGCGATCGGCGAGCGCGATGCCCAACCTGCCGGAAGAGCGGTTGCCGATGTATCGCACCGCATCGATCGGCTCGTGGGTCGGGCCAGCGGTGATCAACAACCGGGGGAGGGGGGGCCGGGGGTTGGAGGGATGGGTGGGCACGTTCGGAGGGCTTGTTGCCCTGATCATAGCGCGGGGATGATGAGCCCCGGTCACGGCGGAGACGCATCCGCTACCATGCCGACCCCCGGTCGCGGCGCTGGTGCCGCATGTACGATCCCTTTTCCCCCGTAAGGAAGCGCCGGAGTCCATGGCACGATCAAGGAAGAAGATCGGAGAGATCCTCGTCGGCATGGGCGTTGTCTTGCAACGCCAAGTCGAGGATGTGCTCATCAAGACCAAGTCGAGCGGCAAGCGGATCGGCGAGTCGCTCGTGGAGGCCGGCCTGGTCACCGAAGAACAGGTCGCCAAGGCCCTCGCCAACCAGTTCGGCATGGAGTACGTCGACCTGGCGGCCAGCGGCGTCGCCTCGCAGATCGACCCGAAGCTCATCCCCGAGGAACTGCTGAAGAAGCACCTGATCCTCCCGCTCTCCAAGTCGGGCGGACGCTTGCAGCTCGTGGTCCACGACCCGATGGACCTGGAACTGATGGACATGCTCCGGTTCCGGCTGAACGTGGAGATCGAGCCCCGGCTGGCATCGCGGGCGCAGATCAAGGGCTTCATCGATCGGATGGGCCAGCCCGGTCCGGGCCAGAGCCTGCCGCGGATGGTTTCGGCGAATGAGTCGCTGGTCACCGAATCGATCGATCGGACGATCGACCGCTCGGTGGACCGCTCGGTCGACAAGTCGATCGACGTGGCGGGCGAGGATGCGCCGATCGTCAAGCTGGTGACACGCATCCTGGTCGAAGCCGTGAAGATGCGGGCATCGGATATCCACATCGAGCCGATGGCCGATCGCGTGCGTCTGCGGTATCGCATCGACGGCGAGTGCATGGAGCGGGACAACCTGCCCAAGCGCATGCAGAACTCCGTGCTCAGCCGTCTGAAGCTGATGTCGGGGATGAACATCGCCGAGAAGCGCGTGCCGCAGGACGGCCGCATCAAGATCCCCGTGGACGACATCTTCATCGACTTCCGCGTTTCGGCGTGCCCGTCGTATCACGGCGAGTCGGTGGTGCTTCGTATTCTGCGGCCGGATTCGGTGCGCATCGGTCTGGTGAACATCGGCTTCGAAGAGGACAACCTTGCGGTCTTCAACCGCATCATCCGCCGGCCCAACGGCATCTTCCTCGTCACCGGGCCCACGGGCTCGGGCAAGACGACGACGCTGTATTCCGCGCTCGACATTCTCAATCGGCCCGACCGCAAGATCATCACGGCCGAGGATCCGATCGAATACAACTTCGAGGGGATCAACCAGTGCCAGGTGCACGAGAAGATCGGCCTGACGTTCTCGGCGATCCTCCGCACCATGCTGCGACAGGCCCCCAACATCATCCTGGTCGGCGAAATCCGTGACAAGGAAGTCGCCGAGATCGCGATTCAGGCCGCGCTGACCGGCCACCTTGTGTTCTCGACGCTGCACACCAACGATGCGCCCAGCGCGATCACGCGTCTGATCGACATGGGCCTGAAGCCCTTCCTCGTCGCCAGCTCGATCCAGGCGATCATGGCCCAGCGACTCATCCGCGTGTTGTGCAAGGAATGCCGGGCCGTTGACCCGAACCCCGATCCCAAGTATCTCGACCTCATCGGGCTTCGGCCGGAAGAGGCCGCGGGCAAGGTGATGATGCCGGTGGGGTGCCCGAAGTGCAACGGCGTGGGGTTCCGGGGCCGGCAGGCGATCTTCGAACTGATGCAGATGAACTCGGAGATTCGCGAGCTGGCGTTCAACATGGCCTCGATCGCGCAGATCCGGCACGCCGCGCTGGCCAACGGCATGCGTCCTCTGGTGTATGACGGCAAGCTCAAGGTCCTGCGGGGCGTGACCACGCCCGGCGAGATCGCCAAGATGGCACAGATTGACGGGATGGTCGACGCCGAAGCGTGAGTGTGCCCACGCAGAGTTGAGTGTGTAGTTGTGTTCTCTTTCAAACGGTTTACAACGGCTCCCGCCTCTCCCCCTGGAATCTGAACCATGTCCGGCATCCAGATCGATCGACTTCTCGACACCGTGGTCAAGTTCGGCGCAAGCGACCTTCACCTGACGGTCGGCCGTCCGCCGACACTCCGGCTCCACGGCCACCTGAAGAACCTCCAGACCAAGGTCCTCGACTCCGAGGACATGGTCTCGCTGATGAAGGCCATCACGAGTGAACGGTCCCAGCAGGAACTGCAGGAGCAGGGCGGCTGTGACTTCGGCTTCGCATACGGCGATGCGGCCCGCTTCCGCGTGTCGGTCTTCCGCCAACGCGGTGACCTGGCGATCGTGCTGCGTCAGATCCCGAATCGGCTCCTGACGTTCGAGCAGATCGGCCTCCCCGAGGTCATCCGCGACCTGGTCCGCCGCCCCCGTGGTCTGTTCCTCGTGACCGGCCCGACCGGCTCTGGCAAGACCACCTCGCTGGCCACGATGCTCGACTACGTGAACCAGAACTTCGACCGGCACATCGTGACGATGGAAGACCCGATCGAGTACTACCACTTCCACAAGAAGTCGATCGTGAACCAGCGCGAGGTCGGCAACGATGTGCCGAGCTTCGCCGAAGCTCTCCGCCGCGTTCTCCGATCGGACCCGGACTGCATCCTCGTCGGTGAAATGCGTGACCTTGAGACCATCGAGGCCGCGATCCGCGCCGCCGAAACGGGCCACTTGGTGTTCGGCACCCTCCACACCACCGGCGCGGCCAAGACCATCGACCGTGTGGTGGACGCCTTCCCGGTTACCCAACAGAACCAGATCCGCGTCCAGCTCTCCACATCCCTTATTGCGGTGCTCAGTCAGGCTCTCTTGCCGCGAATCGACACGACCGGTCTGGTCGCGGCGTACGAGTTCCTCGTGGTCACCCCCGCGATCGCGAACCTCATCCGCGACAACAAGTCGTTCCGCATCGACTCCATGATCCAGACCGGACGAAAGTTCGGCATGCAGTTGCTGGATGACCATCTGTGGTCGCTCTACACCCGCGGCATGATCTCGGCGGAGGAGATGATCGACAAGTCCAAGAACCCCGCGGACCTGACGGACAAGGTCCACAAGCTGGGCCGGACGGTCGGCAACATCATCTACGACGAGACCGGAGATGACGAAAAAGAGTCGAAAAAGAGCTAGTTCCGGGGTCCGCTGTGCGTCTTGAGGCCCTGTGAGCGGGCTCCCAGCTCGTCCTGGGCCTTGGCCGAATGTCTCGAATTCCTGGTGTTACAATCAAAATCAGGCCGCAAATCGCGGTCAGTTTGGAACCGTTTGGGTCTTCCGGCCCGATAGGCTATTGGCAGGGTTGTTCCTGCCTTGTGCCGGTCGCTGCCGGCGAAGTCCCGGGCGGTTCGGAGGAGTGGACCAAACCATGGCCACGATTGATCCATCTGAACTGAAGGGCCGGAAACTCGGCCGCGTGTTGACCAAGCTGGGCAAGGTCAGCCGGGAGCAGGTGCACGAAGCCCTGGCCGTGCAGAAGACCCGCAAGATCCAGATCGGCCAGCTTCTGGTCGAACTGGGGTACTGCACCCAGCGCGATGTGCTTGAGGCCCTCGCCGGTCAGGCGGGCATGGCGTACGTCGACCTGACAAAGGTGACGCTGACCGACGAGGTCCGCGACTCGCTCGCGGCCGAGACGGTGCAGACTTACCAGGTCGTTCCGATCGAGTACAACCCCCGGAGTAAGCGGCTGACGATCGCCATGAAGAGCGCGGACAACTTCCGCGCGGTGGACGACCTTCGGCTGCTGATGGGCTTCAACGTCGATGCGGTCGTGGCGGACCCGGCGGGCATCGACAGCCTGATCAAGAAGCACTACGCCAAGCAGGAGTCAGTGACGGATGTCGTCTCGGCTCTTGCCGCGGATGACAAGCTCAAGGGGCTGGCGGGCAAGGGCAGCCAGTCGATCGACCTCGATGCGGTGATGGAGGCCTCAGAGGACAACAAGGTCGTCAAGCTGCTGAACCTTGTGCTGCTCCAGGCAATCAAGGACCGGGCGAGCGATATCCACTTCGAGCCGTTCGAGCACGAGTTCAAGATGCGGTACCGCATCGACGGCGTGCTGTACGAGATGGTCCCCCCGCCCAAGCACCTCGGCCCGGCGATCACGAGCCGCATCAAGGTCATGGCGAGCATGGACATCGCGGAGCGGCGTCTTCCGCAGGACGGTCGCGTGGAACTGACCGTCGGCGGCGCGCCGGTCGATCTGCGTGTGAGCGTCCTCCCGACGATGTGGGGTGAGAGCGTGGTGATGCGTGTGCTGGATCGTGGCAACGTCAAGTTGCAGCTCGAGCGCATCGGGCTCCGCGAGGATGATCTGGCCGACTTCCGCAAGCTCATCAACAAGCCCAACGGCATTGTGATCGTGACGGGCCCGACCGGCTCGGGCAAGACGACGACGCTGTACGCCGCGCTCCAGGAACTCAACGACATCTCGACGAAGATCCTGACGGCGGAGGACCCGGTCGAGTACGACATCGACGGGCTGTGCCAGTGCCAGGTGAATGTCGAGACGGAGACAACGTTCGCCCGCCTGCTTCGCTCGTTCCTTCGACAGGACCCCGATGTGATCCTGGTCGGCGAGATCCGCGACCTTGAGACGGGCATCATCGCGGTGCAGGCGTCGCTGACGGGGCACCTCGTGCTCTCGACGCTGCACACCAACGATGCGCCGAGTTCGATCCTGCGAATGGTGGACCTGGGGATCGAGACGTTCCTCCTGACCGCGACGGTGGAGGGGATCGTCGCGCAGCGACTGGTCCGCACGATCTGCCCGAGCTGCAAGGAGAGTTACGAGCCGAAGGAGGAGGAGCTCATGGAGCTCGGCCTCCTGCCCGAGGACATCGGCGGGCGGAAGCTGTTCCGCGGCCGCGGATGCGAGCAGTGCCACAACTCCGGGTACAAGGGCCGGATGGCGATCTTCGAGATCATGCAGCTGAACGATCAGATCCGGGAGCTGATCATGAAGCGGGCATCGACCAACGTGCTGCGGGAGCACGCCCGCAAGGCGGGGATGCGCACGCTGCGCGAGGCCGGCCTGCTGGCGATTTACGAGGGCCAGACGACGATCGATGAAGTTGTCCGCGAGACGCTCGCGGATGAGGTTTGATGCGGCATTGAAGTGTGAAGCGGGTGGTGGATGGGCCGGCGGGCCGCCGGGAGTTGCAGTGAACGCACCGAGCCCAGCGGGGCTCTGACGGAGGTCGATCATGCCCACGTTTCAATACGAAGCCCTGAACGCCGCCGGCAAGCCCCAGAAGGGGAGTGTCGAGGCGACGAGCAGCGAAGAGGCGGTCCAGCGAATCAAGTCGCAGGGCTTCTTCCCAACCTCGGTGCGAGAGCAGAAGGGCAAGAAGGCCGGTGCGCCCGAAGAGGGCGAGGCGAAGAAGGCCAAGAAGAAGAAGGAGATGTCCTTCAGCTTCGGCGGCGTGAACGCCAAGAAGCTCACGCTCTTCACGCGGCAGCTTTCCACGCTTCAGGATGCGGGTCTGCCCCTGCTGCGGTCGCTGCAGATCCTCGAAGGCCAGCAGCGTCCGGGCAAGCTCAAGAACATCCTGACCGACGTGTGCGAGGATGTCGAGGGCGGTTCAAGCCTTTCCGAGGCCATGGCCAAGCATCCCGCGGCCTTCGACAAGCTGTACACCAAGATGGTGGCGGCGGGCGAGGTCGGCGGCGTGCTGGACATCATCCTGCAGCGTCTGGCCGAGTTCATGGAGAAGGCGCAGCGCCTGAAGAGGAAGATCAAGGGCGCGATCGTGTACCCGTCGGTCGTCGTCGTGGTCGCCGTGGCGATCGTGACGTTCATCATGGTGTTCATCATCCCGAAGTTCGAGGAGATCTTCCGCGACTTCGGTGTCGCGCTGCCGTCGCTGACACGGTGGCTGATCAACGTGTCGGCGTGGGTGGCGGGCAACAAGGTCGGCCAGACGATCCCCGGCTGGGTATTCATCCTGCTGGCCCCGATTCTTCTGGTTGTGTTCATCAAGTTTGCCCGCAAGGCGACGCCCGGACGCGCCGCGCTGGACACCATGATCCTGTGGACGCCGGTGTTCGGCGGGCTGGTCAAGAAGAGCGTGACAGCGCGATTCACCCGGACGCTGGGCACGCTGATCTCCGCGGGCGTTCCGATCCTCGAGGCGATGCTCATCACGCGGGACACCTCGGGCAACTACGTGTTTGAAAAGGCGTTGACGAAGGTTCACGATTCCATCCGCGAGGGTGAGTCGTTCGCGGACCCGCTCCGCGAGAGCAAGGTGTGCGACGCGATCGTGGTGAACATGATCGACGTCGGCGAGGAGACGGGCGACCTCGACGCGATGCTGATGAAGATCGCCGACAACTACGACGAAGAGGTGGACGTCGCGGTGGCGGCGATGGTCGCGCTCATCGAACCCATGCTCATGGTGTTCCTGGGCGTGGTGGTCGGCACCATCGTCGTGGCGATGTTCCTGCCGCTGGTCGCCATGATCGAGTCGCTCCAGCAAGGCGGTGCGGTGTGAACCAGTCCGCCCGCAGTCATCGCGGCTTCACCATTGTCGAGGCGACGATCACGATCGTCATCATCGCCATGCTCGCGGGCGTGCTCCTGCTCGCGGCACGCCGCGCGATCAGCACCGCCAGGATCGAGGGCGAGCGCCGGGTTGTCGGGTCGATGAAACTCGCGGTCGAGCAGTTCAGGAACAACTTCGGGTTCCTGCCCCCGCTCATCGATGACCAGCTTGGGCCGGCCGGGAACCCGACGGGCAATGTGCTGGATGGTTCGGGCCGTCCGACCGTGCGCAACGACGAGTTCCTCCGGTCCGAGTCGGACTTCGATGAGCCTCGCTACAGCATCTACAGCCTGCAGTGGTACATCATGGGCGGGTTGAACCAGGTCGATGCCCAGGGCCCGCTCGATGGCGGACCGGGACCGAAGATGACCACGCCCAAGCGCGATGGGACATTCACACGCAAGGGCCAGCAGCTCGATCCGCTGTACGATCCATCCCGGGCGGGGAACAAGAACATCTTCGGGCGATATCCCTCCACCGCCGCGGAGGAGGCGAGGATCGCCTTCACGGATCGGTGGGGCCAGCCCATCCGCTATTACCGCTGGAAGCCGCAGTTCGCGGCGGCGGGACAGGTTTCGCAGTTCCTGGTGCCGCGAACCGTCGGCGACCCGGCGAGCAACCCCGAGCTTCGCGATGCGGGCTTTGCGATCGTCAGCCTGGGACCGGACCAGTTGACCGATGACCGGCGACCGTTGCCGACCGGCGGCACAGCGACCCCGGCGGTGGATCCTGCCGCACCCGATGCGACCGTGCGGGACAACATCGTGGAGGTGGGCCGATGAATCTCCATGGCATCCGCGGCCGCGCATTCACGCTCATCGAGATGCTCGTGGTGATCATCATCATCACGGCCATTCTGCTGATCGCCGTGCCGAGCTTCCAGTCCATGCTCAACAGTTCGGAGGCCGCGCTCGCCGATTCGCTGCTCAAGTCCGGCATGCGCGCGGGCAAGGATGCGGCGATTCGTTCGACCGGCGACCAGGACAGCGCGGTGGTCTTCTCGTATGCACCCGGCGGTCGTCTGACGATGGGGGTGTATGTCAAGGTCGCCGAGTTCAACGATGAGGATGGCTCGGGCAACGTCATCCGGCGCGACGTCTTCGTGCCGACGGGGATCAACGAGCCCGTGCAGCTTCCACGCGGATGGATGGTGCGAGGCTACTCGCCAGCGAGCGGGACGTCCGAGCCGTCGTCGGTGAATGGCCTGCTCGATCCGAGCATGGAGTGGTATGAGACGACGGCGGGCCGTCCGATGGACTATCGCGACGGGAACTGGGTCTTCCCCGAAACCGATTTCTACAACCACCGCGTCTGGGACGATGGCCGCAATCGGCAGACATTCATGGTGCGGTTCCAGGCGGGCACGGGCACGATGAAGGTTGGCGCCGGCGTGCCGAGCCTGATCTTTGCGCCGGGACCGAATGCCCCGTGGCGGAACAGCGGCGCGTTTGCGATCTATCGCGCCGACCAGGCGGACGATGCCGGACGGTTCGTGACACGGCTCATCAACGCGCCGATTGCCGGCGGCCCGACCTCTCTGACCGCCACGCAGCGTCTGGAGCTTCTGGGATGGGAGTCGAGCGACACGGTCCTCGCCAAGCCGGTCAGCCAGCTCGCGCTGTATCAGGAGGCGAGTCTCGCCGCCGGGCTCGGCGTCCGGGTCGACCGCGCCACGGGCTGCATCTACCAGCCGTTCGTGCCCGGGACCTCGACCGCTCCGGAACTGGTGACACGGACGGACTTCGCGAACTTCACGCGGGACATCAATCGGTGGATCACGGGCGATACGAATCTCGACGGGATTCATCGAGCTGTCAGCGGCGCGGGGCAGGTCGAGGATTCACCGGAAGCCCGGATCTTCACAATCGATCGTTACACCGGCGCACTCCAGGCCGTGGAGGTGCAGTGATGAGCCAGGCACACGGACACGCTTCACACGCCGCCGCGGCGTTTTCGTTGATCGAGATCCTGATCTCCGTCCTGATCCTCGCGCTGGGCCTGCTCGGCCTTGGCGCGCTCTTCCCGGTCGTGCTGCGAGAGCAGCGCATCGGCACGGAGAACATCCAGGGCGTGCTCGTCACGAACAACACCAAGGCTCTGCTGGCGCAGATGGACCTCAACGCGCTCCTGCCGACGGTCGGTCCGCCGACGCGCGACGTCTGGGGCAACTGGCGCTGGCGACTGGCCAATGGGACCGCCGCACTCGACAACAACGCGTATCAGTTCGGCGAGTGGTTCGTCGCGGATGTCGATGCGGACGGCGCGGCGGAGTTCGGCGACCCCGGATCCAACGCGGCGGTGCGTGTTCCGCTCTCCGCGCGGCTGCACCCCTCTGCCGGCGCCGACCGTGACTCCCCCCAGTTCGTCTGGGATGTCGCCGTGCACCGTGTGTCGGACTTTGTCGCCGGCAACTCGTCGATCACGGATCCCCTCCAGGCGGTGATCTTCGTTCGCAAGATCGACCCTCGCATCCGCGTCGCCCCGGATCGCACGCTGCGTCAGGTTCTGCTGGGCGATGGCATCCCCGCGGGCGAACGCCGTCTCCCGCTTGGTCGGCAGAACGGTACCACATTCCTCCCGACGCTCGACGGCACCGACGGCTCCGGGGGCTTGCGGTACTCGACGCCGCTCACTGCGGAACGCGGCACGCACTTTGATATCACTCCCGGTGACGGCCGCTACATCAACAATGTCGACCGGGGTCGCAATGACGGCATCGGCGCGCTGATGGCCCAGCCCAACCAGAAGCTGGTTGACAACCTCGGCAATATCTACACCGTTGAAGCGATCGAGCAGGACCCCGCTTCGACCACCCGATCCCGACTCCGCATCAACCCGCCGATCTCCCCGCAGTTGACGGAGACTACCCCGCTGACGCGGCCGCGTGTCGTGTCGTTCGTGTTCACCGCGCAGATCCCCGCAGGCGTCGCGGTGATGGAGGTGCTGCCATGAGTCGCCCCAAGGTCCGGCTCTCGGGTTTCACGCTCATCGAGGTGCTGATCGCCGTCGGCGCGGTCTCGCTCATCGCCATCGGTCTGGCCAAGGTCTTCAGCTCCACCGGCGAAACGGTGCGTGCGGGCAGGCGTCTGAGCAACCTCAACGAGTACGCCTCGCTGATCGAGCGCCAACTCCGTGACGATGTCTCGAAGATGACCCGCGACGGATTTCTGGTCATCCGCAACCGTGTTGTGGCGGATGGCACATCGGTTCGCAATGTGCTCCTCGATCCGGAGCAGCAGGGGGCGTACGCGCGTCCCCGCCGGGTTGATGAACTCGCGTTCTTCGCTTCGGGCCGCTTCTCGACGCTGCGCGATCCGATCCATCCTTCGCGACATCCGACCGGTACCGCCGCGAGGATCTACTACGGGCACGGCCTTCGCAATCAGGACAGCGCCGACACGCCGGAGCTGGACATGCACGCGGCGGACTCCGCCGTGCAGGCGCCATTCGGTGAGCCGGACAGCGCCAACGAGTTCGCGGCCGACTGGATCCTTCTCCGCCACATCACCACCCTCATCGATCCCGGCGCCACCGACCAAAGCGCCATCGCGAACACACTGTCGGGTGTGACGACCGGCGAGTTGGCGGACAACAAAGTGCAAGTCGGCCTCCAGCCCGCCGCGGCGAGCATCTTCCGCAATCTCGCGCTGGCCGGCCCGACGATCGTGCCCAGCGATGCGCAGCTTGTTCGGGACGGCGAGGCCAATCGCTTCCCGCAGTTCTCCAGCGGCATCATCGATCTCGCGGCGACCAACCTCCCCGAGATCCGCAACGTCATTCTCGATGCCCAGCCGTACTCCCCGTCCAGCCAGCTCTGGGACCCGGCCCGCGACAGCGGCGTTGACGGCGCGAATCCGTACGCCTTCCAGCGCGATGGCAACCCCACCGCGCTCAACGGCATCACCTCGAACATGAAGGCGTGGATGATCGGCGCGCTTCCCGCCGGTTGGCCCAACCCGCTGAGCACACGTCCGGATCGCCGGATCCGCGCGGAGCTGGCCCCGCCCAACCTGCTGGGAACACTCAACGGCGGAGCGCTCTGGCCGGACAACCAGCCGTGGCGGCGGACCGACCAGATGATGCTGGCCGCCTCCAACTTCGTTCCGCACTGCACCGAGTTTATCGTCGAATGGTCATTTGGCATTGTGGAAGCCGATGCGGGCGACCCCGGCTTCGGCGAGGTGAAGTGGTACGGGCTGGAGCGTCGGATCGATCCGGGCAACATCGCCTCGGACCTCGTCGCCGCGCCCTACACAGCGACGGATCCCACGGAAGCATTCATCCAGCGCATCCCGATGCGCAATGGGCAGGTCCTCGTGCGTTCGGTCAATCCCGCGCTGGTGCATTTCCCGCCGATCGCCAATCCTCCCGAGTATGCGCCGTTCTACTCCTGTTTCGGGTATCTCGATCCGACGTACCCCGACCCTGGTCTGGAGACCGACTCGCAGCAGCGCTTCCCCTCCACGATTCCCTGGGCATGGCCCAAGCTGCTCCGCATCACGATCAGCCTGGTTGATCCGACGGATCGGCTGCGCGAGCAGACGTATCAGTTCATCATCGAGATCCCCGAGGCCAAGCAGGACCGCTTCTGAGCCTCTCACGCCTTCCACGCCTCGCATCCGTCCGCGCTGCGGCATCAACCGTCGCCAACGCGAAGGAGCCCGAAATGTTCTCGACACTCCCCCGCACAACGCAAACCCTCGGTCGCGCGGGCGCGGCCCGGCGCGGCTCGGTGCTGCTGATGGTCGTCGCGGTGCTCGCGCTGATGGCGATCATCGCGGTGGCGTACACGACCCTGGGGCGTGCGGACCGCGCGGCGAGCGCATCGCTGGTGCGAGCCAGCCGGCTCGACGATCAATCCGCGTTCATCCGGGACTACCTGGCCGGCGTGATCGCCGATGATGTGCTGTCAACCTATGCGGAGCAGGACGGGGATGGCCGCCCGATTCTTCGTCGTGAGGCGACGGATGTTCCCGGGGCGAGCGACTGGCTGACCTCGGACCGCACTCTGCTGAACACCGGCGCGATGCGCTTCCGTCCGACGGGGGCCTATGCGGGTCCGTGGTCGGGCGGCCGCGCCGATGCCCGGCGTCCCTCCGATCCGTGGCTGGCGACGATCGAGCCGGAGTACATCCCGCAGGCCGGCGCGAGCATCACGCCGGGCGCGTTCGACATGTCGGACCTTGATGACTGGCGAACGCTCCGGGCGATCTCCAACTTCTCCCCCGACGGCCGGTTCGTGAACCGTGTCAACCTCCGCGGCAACTTCAACGCCGCGCCCGGATTCTCGAACGGTGCGCCCTGGCGGATGAGCTCGCGGCTCAGCCTGCTGGATGCAAACGACAACCCGACGGATGACAATCTCATCACCGGCTTCAGCATCGATCCCAGCAACCGGCTCCCCGCGGACTTCTCGACCCTCCAGTTCCGCGCGTTCCGGCCGATGTTCGACAATCGGCAGCCTGATGATCCGGATCACATCCACAACCAGTGGGCCGATGCCGATGGCGACGGGTTCGCGGATTCCCGATGGTGGGAGCTTGTCGATGCGTTCGATCAGGATGCGCCAAGCTGGATCCTGCCTCAGTTCGGCCGCGCCCGGATGCTCATCGCGGCCCGTGCGATCGACCTGTCCGGCCTTGTGAATGTCAACGTCGCGAGCGATTTCCTGTACGAACCCCGGGCGAGGCTGAACGCCTCAAACCAGCTCGTGCACTACCCCGCCGGGCTCACCCCCGCGGATGTGGACCTTCGTCGGCTGCTGCGAATGGGCGATCTGAACTGGGTGCTGCGCGATGGCGCGGACTCCTACGGCTACAACGCGTTCGAGCAGGTCAACGGCAGCGTCGCCGACTACACCGGCTACGACCGCAATCTCGCGATCGACATCGGCAAGACCAGCTACGCCGCCATCCGCCACGCCATCAACACCGGCGAGACGCTCCCCGGCAACGCCCGCCGCACGGGCTCGCCGAGCGATCCGAACCTTCAGTGGAACGCGTCGGAGGCGTCCCCAAACCCCAACAACCCCAACCCGTTGACGGATGACTTGCGGGCCCGCTTCTATGAGGAGTTCGGCTCCGATCCCTCCTCCGCCCGCAGCCGTGCTCCCAACACATCGTTCGTGTATCGCGCCCCGTTCGGCCTCGCCGATGAGCTCGAGCTTCGCACATTCTCGGGCATCAATGACTCGGACCACCTGTCGCCTCTCGAGCTCGTCACCGGCGGGCGCGAGGACCAGCGGTTCGGCCCGATGCGTGAGAATCGTCCCCGCGCGGTGGAGATGCAGGGCCGGCCGGACTCGGCGAGCGGCGATGCATCCGATGCCGCGCTGCTGGGCGTGTTCGCGGACATCCGCCACCTCCTCACGACCCAGAGCGGCGCGCGTCACATCATCGACAACCCGGCGGTCAGCGTCAATCCGTCCGTCCTCAACACCGGCGAGTTCAAAGTCGATGCGATCACGCTCCTGCGCGCGCTGGACAAGAGCTCGGGCGTCGATCCGACCATCGAGAACATCCGCATCCTCTTCAACGCCTATTCCGATGCGCTCGCGCCGTACACCAACGAGACGCAGTACGCCTATGCCTGGGACCGCTCGAATGTCCGATCCCGCGGCCTGTCGTACGGTGAATCCGCCGAGCTCGCGGTTCGTGCAGCCGCGCACCTCGCCGTGAACGCCATGGACGCCGTGGATGTCGAAACGGTGACCGTCGGCGGACAGACCTATGACCGCGCCGAGCCCACCCGACTGCAGCTCGAGGTTGTCTCGGGCGCGCCGACCGATCCAGGCTTCGAGCAGACACTGATCGTCGGGCTCGACGATGCCCGTCGCCCGGCCGCCGCGGAAGGGCTCCACGGCGGCTCTCCGCGGCTCAACGTGTTCGGCATCGAGGCCCAGCCCTTTGTCATCGAGGTCGCCTGGTACGGCATGTACACCGATACCCCGCACGAAGCCACCGTGCCGGGGGATGACGACTACACCGACAACCAGACGGCTCCTGTTCCGCCGGAGACCGAGCCGACACTCGGCAACATCACCATCGATCAGACCCCTGATCCGGAGAACCAGGACTTCCTGTTCGAGGTGATCGCCTTCCAGCTCACCAATCCGTTTGATCGCGACCTGGTGATTTCCGCCGCGGGCGATGTGCGGTACTACATCGAGTACTCCAACCGCTTCTTCGCCCTCGCGGAGCGCAACGCCGACGGCTCCGGTATCTCGACATCCGACATCATCCTCGAGGCGTACGAAACGCGGGTCTTCTACGTCTGCAACATCCGCAACCCGGCGGATGTCACCCGTCGCCTGCAGAACGCGGTGTACCCCGTCTCGGGCGGTCCCACGATCGCGGCGGACTTCCTCGAGTCCTGGGCGCAGACCCAGTTCGGCAGCGATGCAATCGCCATCCCGATGGTGCACCGCACCACTCTTGCGGTTTGCCCGGGCTCGAACGACACGTTCAATGGCTCGCCGATGCCGTTCGCGGATATCTTCGCTGAGGACACGGTCGCCGCAGGCGCAGGCGGCGAGCCGCAGCAGCAGGCGATCGGCCCCGCCGCCGGCAGCTCGCAGAGCCAGCGCAAGGTCGCGTACCTCTGGCGTCGCCCCGCCGATGCCGGAGCAGTCTCCGACCGCGACATCCTGCTCGACCGCATCCGCGACCCCTCCACCGACCCCGATGGCGAGATCTTCTCGCTTCGGTCTGGCACCACGAATCATGAGATCCCCGGCACCGAGGCCGGAAACGACACCGATGGCAACGCGGGCAACGATGAAGACAACACCGGCTACAGCATCAGCCGGTGGGCCGCGTTCGGCCGGCCGACCGATACCGAGTATCGCCGCGGCTCGATGCCGGCGTGGACGCTCGAAGCCAAGAACGACAACCTGACCACGCTGCCGATCGACCGCCTCCGCAATCAGGCGCTGGATGGTCCGCCCGGTGACTTTGGTTCCGATGGGGACTACACCGGCACCGACTCCGCGCGAAGGACAACCCTCTCGAGCCTGGTTGCCGCGCAGACCAGCAACGCAATCCCATACAAGCGGATGATCGAGTCCGCACAGGAGAAGGGCGGCAACCAGGTTCAGGCCAATCGCTCCGGATTCCCGTTCATCGATGCCGCGGTGCAGATCCACCTGTCCGGCGGCGGCAGCAACCCGCAGTTGTTCGCCCGCGCCGGCGATTTCCTCCTGCCGCTGGCGATCGGGCCGACGCAGGACCCGCTCCGGGGCTCGACACCCGGAACGCGTGTTGATCTGCTTGAGGCCGAGTGGATGACCCTGTCCGAAGCGCTCGCGCTCGCGTGCGATTACTACTCGCCCCAGGCGAACGACTCGTTCATCGGCACCGGCCAGGTCAATCCGCTCTATCTCCTCGGCCACACCGGCGCGCTGACCGCCAACCGGCCGAGGCTCGACCGCGCCCAACTCAGTCTGTCCGATTTCGCGCCGTACATCGATGTCGATGGCAACGGCACGTTCGGAGTCGGCACCGATGAGCCCCTGGGCCGCGGCGTACCGATGGCGTACAACGTCGTTGACATGTTCAACACGACGGACCGCTGGCGGCTGAACAACAGCGGCCAACTGGTCCTGCGCGACCGGGCCCACGGCAGCCTCCGCAGCCGGATCCACGGCCTGATCAACATCAACACGGCCCCGCCGTCAGTGCTCCGGATGATCCCGATGTTCGCGCCCGATGTCGATGTCGAGAGCTGGCTGCGATCACCGACCAATACGGTGTTCGATCCTGCCTCGATGATCTTCGACATCGCCGCGATGGCCGCGGCGTACCGCGACAAGACCACACTGACGACCCGTCCCGCGCAGGCCGCCGGGACGCGGCAAGTGCTCGATTTCCGCGACGACAACGACGGCAACATCAATACAACCGACGGTCGGTTCCGCGCGACGCGCATCGCGGCCATCCGCGAGCAGCCCGGCTTCAAGTCCCCCGGAGAGGTCCTCGCGCTCCGCTACCACAACCCCGCTTCGGCCACCCCGGCCCGCCTGTATGAGAACAGCATCGACCGCTTCGCGGACAAGACGTCGCTCAAGCAGATCAAGACCGGTCTGGAATCGACGCTGATCCCTGATGTCGCCGGTACCGGGTATGAGACCGACGACCTCCCCAACGACTACGACGAGCAGCTCGCCATCGCCAACGCCGCCCTCAACTCGATCTCGGTCCGGTCGGATGTCTTCTGCGTGTGGTTCCTCATCCACGGCTACCTGCCCTCGGATGTCGAGAACCTCGGCCCGCTCGACCCGATGATCCCAAGCATCGCGCGGCGATATGTCATGGTCGTTGACCGCTCCAATGTCGTCCAGCTCGGGCAGAAGCCCAACATCCTGCTCTTCCAGGAGGTCCCCATCCGCTAAGTCCGGCAGGCCCCCCAATGGCGGCATCCTCTTGCCCCGCACCGGGGCCGCGTAGCATTGCCGTCCCCAGGGTGTAGCTCAGCTTGGTAGAGCGTGTGGTTTGGGTCCACAAGGTCGCAGGTTCGAATCCTGTCACCCTGATTCCGACATCGGCGAAGCGAGCGTCGCCAGTTGGCCAAGGCAACCCAAGGGGTGTCCGATGGCATCAATCACCGAGATTTCGCCCGGTGTACACCGGATCACGGCGTATTGGCCCGAGATCAACCTGCAGTTCAACCACTTCCTCATGTTGGATGAAGAGCCGCTGCTCTACCACACGGGGATGCGTCGGATGTTCCCGGAGATCATCGAGGCCGTGAAGCGGGTCATGGATCCGTCGAAGCTCCGGTGGATCGGGTTCAGCCACTTCGAGGTCGACGAGTGCGGCGCTCTGAATGACTGGCTCAAGGTTGCTCCCCATGCTCAGGCGGTTTCGGGCGTAGTGGGCTCGATGGTGAACCTCACCGATTTCGCCGACCGTCCCCCCCGTGCCCTGAACGCCGACGAGACACTCTGCACCGGCAAGTTCACGTTCCGCTATCGCCCCACTCCGCACCTTCCTCACGGCTGGGATGCGGGGGTTCTGTTTGAACAGTCGCAGCGGGTGCTGTTGTGCTCAGATCTCTTCACCCACAACGGCAATGTCGAGGCGATCACCGAGTCGGACATCCTCGGCCGGGCACGGCAGTCGATCGTTGATTTTCAGGCCGGCCCGCTGATGGACTACATGCCGTATACACCGAACACTCGCCCACTGCTCGAAGGGCTGGCCGCCCTCAAGCCCGAGGTGCTGGCCACCATGCACGGCAGTTCGTTCCGCGGCGACTGCGCCAAGGCGCTTCTCGACCTCGACACCGTGATGAAGGAAACGCTCGGCGCACTGAGTAGTCGTTGATCCGTCGGAGCGGAGCATCGATCGCCCGCTGTGCCGGCCCGGTCTGCTGAAGGGGCCGCGGGAGAATCGAGACTACCTTGCCAGGCTCGTCCGCAGCAGTTCCAACTCCTGCTCGACCTCCGTCGGATCGGACACCGTTTCGCTCACCACATCGCGCAGCAACCGTTTGAATCGCCGCTTCACCGTCTGGAGCATGTTGCTCGCCTGCGTGCCGTCGGTCGCTCCAATCGCCGCCGCGAGAGCCTCCATCGAAAGCGCCTTGGACTTGCGGAGCGTCGGGCCGACCACGTTCAGCCGGAAGGCCTGCCAGTGCGGCTCCATGCCATCCTCGCGGCAGGCCTCCTCCAGGCGTTGCAGGGTGACCTCGATCACCGCCGCGGCCCACTCACGGTCGAACGCATCGGCCCCGGATTCCGCCGCCGCGGGCTCGGGTACGCCGTGCTCGTCCCCCGGGGACGCCAGGTGTGCCGGGTTCTTGCCCTCGGGGCGTTTGCGTCCCCGGCTGCGGTCGATGAGGAAGTTCCGGAGCGACTGCTTGAGGAACGACCGGAACCGGCCCCGGGTCGAGTCGGCCCGGCCGACAAGGTCGCGGCCGATGACGACCTGGGTCATGAACTCCTGGGTGAGGTCGCTGGCATCGTGGCTGCCAAAGCCCTGCCGCCGGATCGTGGCGTACACCGGGCTCCAATACTGGCGCAGCAACCGTTCCAGCCCCGTCCGGTCGGCGCGCGCGCCATCGATGAGCGTCCAGCTCGTGGTATGAAACCCGGCGGCGGTCTGGTGCGGCTCCACGGATAGTCGGCGTGTTCCCTGATGGCCTCCCCCACAATACGAGTAGAGTACCCGTTCCCTGCGCGAGACTGAACACATGCCCAGAATGCCCGCCCTCTTCAAAGCCCGCAAACTCCTGATCGGGATGGTCCACATCGGAGCCCTGCCGGGCTCGCCGGGCTCCCGGCTCGCCGTGCCCGCGCTCGCGGAGCGTGCCGCCGCCGAGACCCGCCTGCTTCGGAAGGCCGGGTTCGATGCCTTGATCATCGAGAACATGCACGACCGGCCCTACGTGCATCAGCAGCACGGCCCGGAGATCGTCGCGGCAATGACCGCCGTGGCTCTGGCTGTGCGGGAAGCGGCGGGGGGGATGCCGCTGGGCATCCAGATCCTCTCCGGCGGCAATCGGGAGGCCTTGGCGGTCGCGCTCGCCGCGGGCCTGGAGTTCATCCGCTGCGAGAACTTCGTCTTCTCGCACATCGCCGATGAGGGGCTGTTGGCAACCGCCGAGGCGGGGCCGCTGCTGCGGTATCGCCGGCAGATCGGGGCCGAGCATGTGCTCGTGCTCTGCGACATCAAAAAGAAGCACGCCTCACACGCCGTGACCGCGGACCTTTCCGTCACGGATGTCGCCGAGGCCGCGGAGTTCTTTGGCGCCGACGGAGTGATCGTTACCGGCACCGCGACGGGCCGACCGACGGACCCGGACGATGTCGCCGCGGCCCGGAGTGCCTGCAAACTCCCGGTGCTTGTCGGATCCGGGGTCAACCCCGAGAACATCCCTGCGCTGATTGGGAAGGCAGATGCCCTAATCGTGGGGTCCTGGATCAAGAAGTCTGGGCGTTGGGAGAACCCGATCGATCCCAAGCGCGCGGCGGCGGTGGTCGCGGCGTTTCGGGCGGCGGTTCGAGGCGGATGAGCAGGACAGGGAACTATCCGTGTCCCGCAATTCGGGTATACTGCTGCTCGTCGACATCGGTCGTGTGCTTTGCGGTTCCGACAGTGCATGTCCGTTGACGTTTTGACCGATCCCAATACTGTTTGCGCGCCTGAATGCCCGGCGGAGCCGGGAGCGATGCACACAGCAGAACTCACAAGCGATCGCAGAGAACGGAGACCCCAGCGATGACCACCAGCGTTCAAACCACCTCACGTCGCACCTTCGGGTTCGCGGCCAAGCTCGTCGGCCTCGCCGCCGTCGGCTTCGGCATGTTCCTTGGCGGATGCAACAACGGCATGAAGGACGAGAATGCCGCCCTCATGCAGGAGAACGCCGCGCTGCGCGAGCGTGTCACGCAGATGGAGACGAACCAGTCCGCGATGCAGCAGCAGCTCGCCGCGGCCCAGACGCGTCAGCCCGCCGAGCCCACCGATGGCGGCTGGGCGACCGACACGGGCACGAGCCGCAACACCGGGCGTGCGCAGACCCGCGAGACCGTGATCCCGATCTCCGGCGACATCCTGTTTGACTCCGGCCAGGCCACCCTGAAGGCGACGGCCAAGAAGGACCTCGACCGCGTGGTCTCGCAGATCCGCCAGCACTCCGGCTCGACGGTCCGGATCGAGGGCCACACCGATACCGACCCCATTCGCAAGTCGAAGTGGGGCAGCAACGAGGCGCTCTCCAAGGCCCGCGCCGATGCGGTCCGCGACTACCTCGTCTCCAAGGGCATCTCTCGCAGCGACATTACCACCGTCGGCATGGGCGCTGCGGCCCCCAAGGGCAGCAAGGCGGCCTCCCGCCGCGTCGAGGTCGTGATCGTGGACACCTACTGATTCGTCGGTCCGGTAAGTCGCCGTGCGCAAGCCGGGATCCGGGCTATACTTGAACTCACCGTCGGGCCGGTCGAAAGGCCGGCCCGATGCTTCAGGCGGGGCTTCGGCCTTGCTGAAATCTCGGGCGATTGGCGCAGTTGGCTAGCGCGCATGCATGACACGCATGAGGTCACAGGTTCGAGCCCTGTATCGCCCACTTCCTGGATGATCGCACCCCCTCTGGTTTGCTTCGGGCAAGGCGGAGTTGCTGGCGGGCGATCAGCGCCGGGAGCGATGCACCTCCGGCTCACCATCCGCATCGCCCCTGTCGATAACCACTACACGCAAAGACTGTGAAGAACCGCCGCGTTCGGCGGTTGTGTCCACCATGAGCACCCCCGCATCCACTGCCGTCGCCGGATCATCGCCCGATGCGGCCTGTGCGCAGGGTGAACGCGCAAGGGTGAATATTGGGATCCTGACGACCGCGCCAACTCCGTACCGGCTCGCGCTGCACCGCAGGATCGATCGGGAGCTGCCGGAGGTCCGGCTGTTCTCGATGTATTCCCACGATATGGGAGATCAACCGTGGGCCCTGGACGCAGGCGAGGGCGACCGGACGGTCAGCTTTGGCGCGGGCGAGCGGGCGGACCGCGGGTCGAAGGTGTCGGAGTATCCGCGCGATTGGGCCAAGGGGGGCAGGATGATTCGCTGGGTGCGAGATCATGGGCTGCGCGCGGTGGTGGTGGGGGGATACAACGACCTGGCAAGACTTCGGCTCATCCGCTGGTGCCGAAGCGCAGGGGTGCGTGTGTTTCTCAACGCGGATTCCAATGTCCATCTCGATGTGGCGACGGGCCTGCGCGCTGCGGCGAAGCGAGCGTTGGTCGGGTGGGTGGTGCGCCGGTGCGATGGCATCCTGCCGTGCGGAAACTTCGGGCGCGAGTACTTCCTGCGGTACGGCGCGGAGAACGGGCGGATCTTCGATTTTCCGTATGAGCCGGATTACGCGTTGATCGAGCAGTTGCCGCGGGAGGAGATCGACCGTGCCTGCCAGAGCCTGGGCCTGAAGCCGGGCCGCCGCCGGATGGTCTTCTGCGCCCGCATGACGGACTTCAAGAAGCCGGACATGGCCATCGATGCGTTCGCCGCGATCGCCGAGCGTCGCCCGGAGTGGGACCTTGTGCTGATCGGCAGCGGTCCGATGCTCGAGCAGATGAAGACCCGCGTGCCGGATCGAATCAAAGACCGTGTCACCTTTGCTGGGTTTATCGGCGAGCAGCGGACCATCAGCGCGATCTACCGCGCAAGCGATGTGTTCGTCCACCCCTCGATCTACGAGCCGTGGGGCGTGGTGATCAACGAGGCGGTATGCGCGGGCATGGCGATTGTCGCGGCACGGACTGTCGGCGCTGCCGGCGAACTGCTGCGCGACGGCGTGAACGGCCGCGCGTTCGAGCCGGGGGACCTCGCCGGCATGACCAAGTCCTTGCTGGATGCGACCGACCCGGCAAACCTGCCGCGATACAAGGCCGCCTCGGCGGAGGTGCTCGCAGATTGGCGGCACCGCGGCGACCCGGTCCAGGGCCTCCGCCGTGCGCTGGTAGCGACGGGGGTCCTTGAAGTCTCCTGATGTCCCAATGAAAACGCCCCCGCGTTTCCGCGAGGGCGTCGGTAACTCCGTCGGGTCGGGGCGCAGCGACATCGCGCACTCCTTCCGGAGATGCTCACCCGTCCGTGGTCGGTCGCGGTGATCAGGGATCGGTCGCCCGCGGCACGCCGCCGCTGGCTACTGGATACCTACGCGATGGGATTCCGAAGTCGCGCGCGAGGGTGGCGAGAGCAACCCAGGCGTCAACTCTGTTGCCGCCGTCACGAAAGATCTGTTCTGGTCCGTTTTGGCGATATCCCAGGGAGGTTCTGTGATCCCCTCAAGAAATCGGCCGGTCCCTCTCGAGCGATGCGATCGCCCGCTCCAAAAACCCAGCGCGATCTCGCGGCGGCGACAACCGTTGCCACTCCGCTTGAAACCTTGACAGGAGCTTTCCCAGTTGTGGACCAGGCGCCAAGCCTGCACGAAGCAGCCATTCGCCGTTGACCGGGCACTCGTTCTCCTTGGCTGTCATCTCGGCAACCACGATGTTCTCCATGTGCTCTCGCGGAGCCGTGCGAAGGTCCGCCCAGAACGTCTGCTGCTCGCCGTTGACCTCCCGTCGAGCGGCGTGCTTTGCTCGCACGCGCCTCCCCTGTCGATCGGTGATGAACTCCTCGCGCATCGCCCTGGCGAGATCGTCGGCACACTGTTCAATCGCGAGTTCGCGGGACGGCTCCCACTGATTCGTCCGCACCAACCATGCGGCTATCTCGCGGGTCGTAGCAGGCCAGGGCTGACCGGCCTGCCGGTACTTTGCGACAAGGGCCTGCATCTGTTCGTTGTACCCGGTCTTGTGCATGAGAGAGTCCTTGCGACCAAGTCACCTGCCGGTGGGTGGCGTCACGCCCCATCCGTCCGACAGCACCGTCTCCAACAGGTACGCCCGCACCTTCACAAGGTAGTTTCTGAGGTTGGCGTATGGAATCTGCTTGCGGAACTGCAACTGGCCAACGACCAGACCGGGATGCACTCTCTGAACCGCCGCGAATCCCTCGACTCGCTGCTTGGAAAAGAGAGGACGAACGCGGGCGATGAAGCTCGCCAGAGCCTCTTCCGGCAGCAGGAACGAGGATGCGAAGGCATCGGCCTCCCTTTCGAAGGCGGGCTTCTCGATTGCCGGATCGCGCTCGATCCCAACGAGATCGATGTCAGGCGGAATGCCATTGTCGCGCCCGTCACCAGCGGCCACGTGGCCGAGCTCGTGCATCAGCGTGAACCAGAACCAATCGATGCGATCGAAGCGGAGAGATAGTGCCACGGCCGGGCTGTTCGCGTCGAGCCAGAAGCATGCACCATCGATCTTCGTCTCCGGGAGATGCTCCACGACCACGCACCGGACTCCGAACTCCGCCAGCAGCTTCGGAACCTGTCGCACATCCTCCGCATTGAGCAGCAGGTCCTTCAGCCGTGGCAACTGCGACCTGAACCGTGCCGCATCGAACTTGGCGACCTTCAGTGTCTCTGCCAGCTGCCGTGCCCGGCAGAGCCACGCCCGCTGTGCCGGAGTGAACTCCGAGTAGTCCGTCGACTTGCGAGCAGCGGCGGCGCACACGCTGGGTGGTTCATCTAATGTCGTGACCCGGAAGAACCGCTTCACCTGCTCTTCGAGGACCTCAACGCTCTCCGACTCCGTGATCCACCCACGACGAGTCATCTCCTTGATCGGCGCGAATGAATAGAGTCGAGCGCGGCGCGACACGGCTTCGCTGGGCTTTGGGAGTCGCCACAAGCGGTACGCAGCCTCCATGTTCAGCCAAAACTGGGCGCTGGTGCCGAATGCCTCGCCGAGCTGCTGCGCTGTTTCGGGAGTGATCGCCCGCTTGCCGGAGACGAGCTCGCTCACGGTACGTTCGGGACGCCCCATGATGTCCGCAAGATCGCGCTGCTCCCAGCCCCGAGCGACCAGCTCGTCGCGGATAAACTCCCCCGGAGGGAAGATCTCTGCCGGAATGGAATCAGTGTTGCTCATGCTTCTCCGTGTTCAGTGGTAGTCCTCAACGGAAACGACCACGACGACTTTGCCATCCGCCACTTTCTGGAACTCGACGATCAGCCTCCATTGCTTGTTGAGACGCATCGAATGCTGGTGGCTTCGATTGCCCTGGAGCTTCTCGAAGTGAAGCGACTTCATGGCGTAGAAGTCGCGTTCGTCCACCGCTGCGCGGATCACCTGCATCACCTTCCGAAATCCGCGTACAACCTCCCGGCCCAAGCCCCCGTCAAAGGTGCTCTCGGACTCCAGCCGCTTCAGGTGGTCGTCAGCGAACCGGACGTCCATTGCCGAAGCGTACACCTCAACGTCGGCCATGTCAATGGATGGCTTTACACCATGTGTAAAGTCATCGAGTTGCAGTGTCTATCCGTCGTGGCGTCGGTTTGTGGACACTAAATACGCGGAGATCGCTCCCTCCCTGTACAAGACCGTTTCGGAGGGTTGGCGGACCACTCTCGGGGTGGCCCGATGGGTGTGCGATCGACACGGGTCGTTCACCGGGATCGGCGAAAACCGCGTTTTCAGGGCCGCCAGCGGGGTACAAATACTCCAGCCTTGCCCTTTGGGCGTCGCGGGGTGACCTCCGCGGGGCCTCACGAGGAAGATAGGGGCGGACGCTCAGGCTCCGCCGCCGCCACCGCCGGTTGAGTCCAGGCCGAGGTGTCTCACGCTCTTGACGGGGTGAGACCGGATCAAGGCGCGGGGTTGGCCAGAATCACTGGCTGGGTGGGGCCGAGTCTCAAAGTCGCACGTTTTGGCACCCTCCCCCCGCCCCCACGCGGGGCCGCGACGATTGAGGGATGCCGAACCTCTTCCGCCGCCTGTTTGATGTCCTCGCCGGGTCCTCCCAGGACGACCTGCGCCGCCAGATTCAATACCTGAAAGCCGAGAACGAGGTCCTCCGCTCGAAGATCGACGGGCCCGTCCGGGTCACGCCCGAAGAGCGGTCTCGGCTGGTTCGCCTGGCCAAGCCCCTCGGATCGGCCATCAAGGCGCTGGTGACGATCGTCACACCCCAGACCTTCCTGCGGTGGATCCGCGAAGCCGACAAGCGCCGCCCCAAGAGAAAGACCGGGCGGAAGCCGGGACGGCCGAAGTCGCCCGAACAGATTCGGCGGCTCGTACTGAGGCTGGCGAAGGAGACCGGCTGGGGCTACACCCGCATCCTCGGCGAGCTCAAGAAACTGGGCGTGAAGGTCTCCCGCAGCACCGTTGTCAACATCCTAAAGGACGCAGGGCTGCCGACCGGACCGGAACGCGGCGAGGCGACGTGGGATCAGTTCATCAAGTCTCACGCCAAGACCCTGTGGGCGTGCGACTTCCTGAGGCACCGGATCGTCACGAAATGGGGTTTCCGCGACGCGTACACGCTCGTCTTCGTGAACGTCGCCACTCGCCGGGCCGTCGCCACGGCGAGCACGGAGCACCCTGATGCCGAGTGGGTCGCGGCGCAGGTCCCGCTGTTCAAGGCCGCGGCTGGCGACGGCGCAACCGAGTGCCGCGTGCTCACCAGGGACAGCGATACCAAGTTCGGGCGACCGTTCGACGAAGCACTGCGGGCCCACGACATCACGCCGGTGCGCCTGCCGCATCGCGCTCCGAATCTCAACGCCCACGTCGAGCGGTTCATTCAGACCGTGCAGAACGAGTGCCTCGACCGGTTCATCGTGCTGGGCACGCGGCACCTCGATCATCTGATCGCCGAGTTCCTTGAGCACTACAACCGGGAGCGCCCGCACTCGGCGATCAAGTTCCGCACGCCGGTGGGCAGGCCTCCCCCGCTGCGATTGGCGGGTCATCCGGGGACGGTCCGGTGCCGAACCCGGCTCGGTGGCGTGCTGAGGCACTACTTTCGGGCGGCTGCATAGGTCTTCGATCGCGCCGACGCCGATCAAGACCTCGTGGGGACCGGGCTTTCGAAGCCGGGGAACCTACGGTTCCTCCGGCACTCCCTCCATTCTCGGAGCCGCACCATGCAGTATTGGCGAATGCAGTTGCACCCTTCGGAATCGACCACCGCGATGGCACACGCCGTGCAGAGCGTGGCGTCTGGCTTCATCGGTTTGGACTTCGCGGGCGATTGGGGCGATCTTCGCAAAGCGGATCCAGACAGCGTGAAGACGGGCGAGCGTGACTTCTTCGATTTCGCCACCAGAATGCAGGTCGGTGATCTCGTTTTGGTCGTCGTCCACCACTACCAGTTCGCGCTCGTAACCGTGGCTGGCGACTACAACTACATCGCCAGAACCGAGCCGGAGCTGGGAGTCTGGTTCCGCCACTTCCGTCGCATCGACAAGCGAAAGACGGTCTACTGGGCCGATTGGGTGACCGACGCGAAGAAGTGGGAGCCGATCACGATGACCGACACGATCTCGATCCTGCTCGATCCGTCGTCAAAGTCGTACCGACTCATCGACGAGTGGCGCAAGGCCATCCCGGAATAGGACTTCCCCATGAACGTCAACGAGTTGTCAGAGAAGCTACGGGAGATGTACCGAGGCGCCTCCCAAGGCGACGCGGTGGTCATGGTGCATTTGTTTGGCATCAAGTATGCGAACGAGATTCGGGAAAGCGGGGCATCCCCGAAGGAGATCGTCCTCGCGGCAGGGATGAGCGAGTCATACGGCGTCGAGGTGAACAAGGGCATCAACCTCGCGAAATTCGTGCAGGTCAGAACCTGAACGTGGCCCCCGATTATCCGCGGGCCGCGCCTGCTCTCTTGATATTGCAGGTGCCGGTAGAAAGGGCTCTAACGCGCTGCCACGAACTGCGCTGCGCGCTCGATGCTGCGTATCAATGACTGGCGACCTCGCCCGGTGCATGGAAACCACGGCTTTGCTTCGGTACAGAGCGCGCGGACATGGCGCCCAAACTGAGTCCGGACCATCGAGCTGAGCACGACCGCATGCACATGGGGCAGTCGCCGCTTGACATCATCCACCCAGGTGTGCCAGTTCGACGTCCAACCTGGGAACAGGAAGGACAGCGTGAGGTTGGGCATGCTCCTCGCGAATGCCTGCCGAATTGGGCCTTCGTACTGCTGCTGAGTCTCATTGCCGCCGATGTAGAGCACCCTCACGGGCTGAACCGAGGCGGCGCCATTGGCCTGGGATGCGCCGAGTTGGGCGTCGCTCTCCTGACCCAGGAGCAGGTCCAACCGATCGCAGTCCACTGACCCGACCTGGTACTCGCGCAGCTGTTCCACCACTTGCTGAGCCCGTACCGACGAGAACGGCGTGCCGATCTGGCGAAACCTGTAGAACCGTTTCACGAGGATCTGTGCGGCCGCATCCAGATCGCCGTCGAGTTCAAGCATCCTGACGCGCGCTGTCTCTGCATCCTCGGGATCCCATGCGGGCGAATACGCGGCGGGCTGATCGAGCAACTCCCGAAACTCAGCCCGGCGATTCTGCAGCATCACCGCGATCCGTTCAAGCTGATCAAGGGCGAGCTGCGCGAGCTCCGGTTCGCCTGCTCGCAGCGAGCTTGCCAGGACGCCCCTGCTCCCGTCCCACTGGTGATCGACGCTGGCCTGGCCTTCGCACAACCATTCGAAGTAAATACGGCGAAGCGAAGGGCTCCGCTCGTAGAGCTTCGTGTCGGCCAACAGTGTGGGTATTCCTCGTTCGCGTGCTTCAAGCAGATGTCGACAGACTCGTTCGGCAAGAGAGTGATCCGCGAACATGCTCGCCGCCCGGACACCACGTTCCCACAGCACAAGGGGGAAGCGGATGCCTGAGGCAATCGACTGGCGCAGCAGGTCGTCGGCGATCGGCACAGCTGATTCGTCGAGCATCTCCAGTAGCGCGATTCCATAGCAGAACCGGCACCACTCGATCAGGCCAGTTCCCGCATAGGAACGCTCTCGCCGTAGCATCGATTCATAGGCCTGACGAAAATGCGTCGCCGACTTCGCGGGCACCGAAGGCACACCGACCAAGCCCAGAATCCCAAGGCACAGATGCCCCTTGATCGCGGCCGCGGAGTCTGTCGTCACGGCCTTTTCGAAGAAGTCGCGCCCTCGGGATAATGCGGTGCACAGCTCAACATTGCTCGCCGCATCGGCTCGCGGCAGCGCCGGTTCCAGCGCCTTGAACCCGGCTTCGATCAGCCCGCGATCACCCAGCGCCCTGGCGGCATCCACCGGAGTCCCGGCCTTCGCCACATCTTCAAAGAGCCTCTTTGCTTCTGAGAAGTTGCCTCTTGACTGAAACACCTGCGCCCGGCGGCGTGTGTTGGCGATCCGCAGGCTGGCGGCGAACTCGTCCGGGAGCGACAGATCCGACGAGAGCACATCACGTACGGCATCGAACAGGAGAGATGCCTCCGAGCTCTTGCCACCCTTGAACAGGTCTTCGCCATCCCCCTGCAGGTCGGCCAGCAATCGGCACTGCATGGATAGCGGCTCGCGACCGATGTGCCGGCGCATCCAGCGGCAGAGTTGCGCCAACTCGCCCGCCTCCAGAAGGGGCTCGTAGACATGCGGAAGCAACAATGACCCGCAAGCCAGGTCTCCGCGGTCGATGAGTGTGCTGACGATCTTGTGCTGCTCTCGAAGCAGGACGAGGAATCGCTTCGGATCCCCCGAGCGCAGGAGCCCCATCAACGCTCCGGTCAGGTACCAGAGACGCCGCGCTTCGTTCTCACCCGGGAAGTTCAAAACGAGCGGTCGATCAAGGATCGCGTGAAGAAAGCCCCGGTGAAACACGGTGCGGTGCCGGCTTGCGTTCAGTTCAACGGCTTCCTCCACGAGATCCTCTAACTCATCGACTGTGGCCGCACCATCTTCGTGGAACGCGGTTGCGACCACCTGACGAATCAGTAGATTGTCCAACGTGGTAAACTCGTCGGCCTCGATTCGCTTGGGTGCGGGAGCGGTCACCGGACTCGCAGGGACTGGCAAGGTCCGCTCGCCAGAGGGGACGGTTGCTGGCGGGCGAAGCCCGAGCAAGTCTCTGAGATCGATGGCCTCGGCAGCGATGGCGCCGGGCACATCTTTGAGGATCTCGATTGAGTAGACACAGAGGTACCCAAGGTACACGCCAACGGCTAGCGATGGGCCCTTGGCCACGAGCATCTTCAGGGCGGCGCGGATGATCTCGGGACGGGGTGCGACAGCGGTGTCCGCGATGAAGCCCGCGTTGTGTGCGACTGCGGTCGCGTCGAGGAAGGCGGTAATTACCGGCAGGTGGTGCGTCAGGAGCCAGACTCGAATCAGGAGTTCCCGGTCTTCACGCAGATCGGTCGAGCCAATCCGTGCGAGCAGCCACTTGGTCTTGTCGGGAGGCTTTGCCCGTTGGACGAACTGTGTTCGGAAGTTCATGGCGCGGGCCAGCTTTGCCTGAATCCGTTCCCGCTCTTTGTCGGCCTTCGGGTCTACATGGGACGTCCAGAAGGCATCGGCTGCGCGCCGCCGCTCGTCGTCACCGAGCGCCGTCCATAGGTCATCGAGCGTGATCGGTTCCACGAGGCGACCTCCAGCTTCTCGCCCGATCGATCGGGGCAGCAGTCCGCGGCCGGCGGCATCACCAGATGCTCACATGACAGCGCTACAGATCCTCGGGCCACTCTGCCCGTTCACATCTTCCGTTCTCCATAACCTCTTCAACGCAGGAAGGCAGATTGACCATGCACAGCGAAAGGCCAGCGCGTGCGCGGCTTGCAGCGACGTACAGCCCGTTTCTGGCCCGCACCTCCACTTCGATAGCGGGCCGAGACCACCTTGGCTTGGTTTCGATGAAAACCACCGCGTCAAACTCAAGGCCCTTGGTTTGCTTCACCGAGGCGATCACGACACGATCAGTCCGTCGCAACGGACTTCCACCCGATGCAGGACTGACGGCATCCACTGTCGTCAACTCGTCGCTCAGGGCCTCCTCAAGCTGACGGCGCAGCCATTGCCTGCGCTTAGGTTCCATCTTGCCGTCGTACAGCACGGCCACAGTGGCGTTCGGGATCTCATCTCGCCACCGCCGCGCTTCCGCCGCCACGGCCCTCGACAGGTCCTTCAAGGATCGAATCGTGCCCACTCGCGGCAGTGCACCGGTGGTCTTGTCTGAGGCAGCCCATCCGGGAACCTCGCCGAACAATCCACGGTGGAGGTCCTTCAGGAACTCGCCAAGTTCGCGCGTTTGGCGATAGTTGATGCCGAACACGCTCTTGGCCACATCCCGAAGTCGCGCATCCTCCCAGCGGCGTAACCCCGCCAGTGGGTTCAGGTTTTGGTGCAGGTCTCCCACGAGGGACATCGTGCCCTTGGGCGCGAGCTGTGACGCAAGTGTGACGATGTGGCACGGCGAGAGATCTTGAGCCTCGTCAACGACGAGGTGCGTGAATCGCTCTCGCTTGCCGCCTATCCAAGGTGTCTCCCGGTCGCTAGAGGAAAGCAGGACACGGCTGCCGAGCCACGCCGACACCGCCAGATCAAACTCGCTGTAGGATGGATTGTCCTTGGAGTATTGAGCACGCCACAATCGATCCCCGGCATCGACCGCCTTGGGTCGCAGGCCGTCCTGGCGGGCGGCGTCGAGAAGCGCGGCGTACTCCGGTAGACCAAACATCAGCCGCGTGATGCGCACGCGGTCGCACGCGGCGCGCACCGCAGCTTCAACAAGCTTTCTGGCAGCTTTCACGCCCTCGCGTCGCCTCTCCTCGCGCAAACGACTGAGCCCCTGCCCGGTGTGTTCGGGCATGGTGCCCGTCGAATCAAGACAGAAACGGGTGGGCGACTGCCCGTCACGAATGACGCTGACCGTCGCGGTGAGCGCATCCGCGAGCGCGATGCTTCCCGTCAACGCATTCTCGACAAACCGCGCCTGCGCCACGCGCCTTATCCATCGCTCGAGTTCGTCCGCCAGGACTAGAAAATCGGGCCCAAGGTTGAACAACGCCTCTCGAAGGGCACCGCGGCCATCGGACCAATATGCCTGTGCGTGCGCTCGGAACGCGGCGAAGTAGGCACCGAGCACCTCCCCGCGGCCCTTGAGCGCCGCCGCAGTCGGCTTGTCGACCCGTTCTGTTCCCGACAGCATTCTTGTGGCGCGGCAGACCTTCTGAAAGAAGACCTTCGTTGTCTCTACCCACACCTTCTCCACGCCGATCGACTGCGCGAGACCCTTCAGGTATTCCACCATCTCATCGTTGAAGACGAGGACCTGCATGCTGGAGTAGTCGTGGAACGGAGCGTCTTTGCCCTTTTCCAACCCAAGCTCATCCCACTGCTGATCGTAGAGACATGCAATCCGCATGATGCCGATGCTGGTTTTCCCACTGCCGGGCGGACCCTCGATGATCACGGTCTGCTCGAAGGGCAGCATCATGGCCGCGCGTTGCGGCTGGTCCGCCAGCACGATGATGTCGCTGAGGCCAAAGGTCGGCTTGGCCTCATACTGAGCGGGCTCGGGTTCCGCCGGCGGCGCCGCCACGATGGCGTCCATCTTCTCAAGCAGGTCATCTTCATCCACCACACTGGTCTTGCCGGAGGCGAACACAAGATCAGCGTTGCGGACCCTGGGGACGACCTCCTCGTACTTTGCGGACGCGCCGACCACATAGACGACTTTGGACCGGCGCACGAACTCGACTCGGTCACCGACAGGTCGATCCAACACGAAGGCCGTAATTGGGCTCGTCCAGCTGACGACCTCCCAATCTGAGCCGTACACATCACCGCCAGTATCGCGTGCCTTGCTGACCAGCAGTTTGACTCTCTCAGTGCCCGAACCGTCGGTGCGACCGGTATCGATGCGGGCAAAGAAGGGGCTGCGACCCACGGCCTGCAATCCGCGAAGCTGATCACGTTTGAACTGATTGAAGCGAGCGACAGCTCCTGGCTGCCCGGTGATGTCCGGGAGCATAACGGCGTGATCAAAGTGATCGACGGCGTGGTCGGCCTTCTGGATGACCTCGATCGCCAGCCGCTTGTCGGCTTGGACCTGCTCACGAAGTTCTTTGAGTGTCACACCCATTGTCGTTCATTTCCAACGCTTCAATATCACTGTGCTCGCCGAACGGACGCCAGCGAGCGACCATCCTAGTGGACCAACAAGACTCCCTCTCACAGCCCCCGAGTACCGCACAGTGTTCGCAAGCTATCGATGACCTCTTCCGGTCGCGCCAGGTCGGATGCCCGCAACTCCACCACGGTCCAGGGTGGCGAAACTGTCGACAGTCGCGAGCGAATCAACCGGTCCCGACGGGCACGGTGCCCGACATGCACAGAAGCGCCATCCACATATACCGCCACGCGCGATGCCGGGCATGCAAAGTCAGCTATCGAGATCGGGCCCGCACTGCCACTGACTGAGACGGGATGCTGCTTCGTCAACGAGAGCCCGCGGCTTTCAAAGAGCCGCAGAAACTTCAACTCGAGTGGAGACCCGACCCCGGCCGCATACGCCTCGAGCCACGGCCGCGGGTCGTCCGTGGCGCCGGGAGGGGCGGATGTGGGCGCGGCCTCCGCGATGGCGTCGAGCGCTGGCACTGCAAGAGGCCACTGAAGTATCGTGTGGAACCGCTGGTTCCGGTAGGCCTTGAGGCAGCGGTAGCACGCCGTCTCGCAGCCGTCGTGCTGCAAGTGGGCAAGCGAGTGCTGAGCGACGATGTGGAGATCGCTGCCAATCCTTTCGAGGTAGCCCGAGCCTCCGACCGTTGGATCGGTAAACGTGAGTGAGACAAAGGTTCCCGTGGCGCCGCCGGCTTCTCGGGTCCAGGGACCCTCAACATCGAAGGACAACTCGTCATCGTCAACCATGAACGCGTGACAAAGCCCCGCGAACAGACTCTCGCCCAGGCTCCGTGCCCAGGCGTGAACGCTCTCAATCCACTCCGAGTCGCCCTCTGGCGGCGCCGGCAACGGAACCAGGAGTCGGAGGGTCTCTGCTGGCCCGGATGTCGCGATGGCCACGCGTTGGGGGGGCTGGCCTCGGCTCGGGCAAGAGGCCGCGTGGCCGAACGGATCGGACTGTGCGCGCCCGCCTCGTCGGTTTCCCGGAGTCGCGGGCGCCGGGTTGAGCAGTCGGCCGCATTGGGCACACGGTGTGTATCCAGTGGCGTCATCGTGGAGGCACTGGGCAGGGGTCGCGGCAAGTTCGGCCTGAGTGGGCGCCGGCCCCTCGTTGAGCCAGTCCACTGTCTCGTTGCGGCGAAGCTGGAGTTGCCAGCCATCGGCAAGGGTCCACCGGCGAACGAGTTCGCCATCCCACTGCGGCTGAACTCGAACCAGGTCGCGGGCGGCAAACCGGTCCTCCTCCTGCATCACCGGGGCCTCATTCCGCACAGCGACGAAACCGCCATACGCGACAACCGGCAGATTGGGCGCGGGAGAATCGTCGCCGCAGCGAGGACAACGCGGGTGATCGACCCGGTGTCGAAGGCCGCAGCCTCGGCAGACTCTGTACTGCCAAGTCGGACCTTCCGACTGGGGATTCCAAGGAGATGAAGTATCGATGCCGCACACGCGCCAGCGCTTTGACCTCGCGAAGACGGGCGCTTCCGGTTGGAACTGGCCGATGCCGAACCTTCGGTCCGTCGTGATCGGGTCATCCTCGTACTCGTCGCTCAAGAGGCGAAGCGACGCCGGCTCCGTAGGGAACTCGTATCCGGGAAGGATCCCGAACTCGGCGAAGCGCCGCAACGGGTACCCAGCAGATCGATCGTCCGCATCGCGGCCTTCGCGAGCGGTGGTGTCACGTACACCCAACAAGCGGTTGATGAGGTCTCCGGCTCGGATCGCGAGATGGCGCTGGCCCTGCTGAAGCCCCTCGGCCCAGCGTTCAATTGATTGCCGCAGTTCGAGCACTTGTCGCGCAGTACGATCCACGACACCCTGAATTCTCTCGGGGAGCGACGCGAGATATGCCCGGAGTCCCGCTTCATCGACTCCGGCGGCTGCAAGCTGCATGCCGAGGGCTCGTTGGGCCAGCTCGACGGTGTGCTCGGTGGTTGCCGTCACTGCTGCCTTGAGCCCGTCGACACTTTCTTGCTGAACCTGGCCATCCACCGTGACATAGGTCACCATCTGTCCTGCGAGTCCAGGGTTAGCAGCTCCAAACGCTATCGCGGCGACGTGCCGGAGTAGCACGTCCCGGTTGAAGAGGGAGAACGTCGGCGTAGGCACCTCGCCCGCGATCATCTCCTCCGGGTGGTCGTAGAAATACTGATCATGCGGGCGACGGTTGGCGTAGCTGACGACAAGTCCGATGCGAGCTCTGCGTCCTGCGCGGCCGCCGCGCTGCGCGTAGTTGTCCGGCCGGGGCGGGATGTTCCTCATTGCAACGGCCTCTAGGCCACCGACGTCGATCCCCATCTCGAGCGTGGGCGAGCACGCCAACACGTTCAGGCTCTCGTCCTTGTTCTTAAAGTCGGTCTCCAACTCTTTTCGCACCGCCGCAGGAACCTGTGCGGTGTGCTCACCGGCATCCAGGGGAACGACTGCTCCCTCGAGAACGCGCCGCACTGCCCGACTGGTTGCGAACTCTGCGCTCGGCCAGGGTTGGATCGTCCCGTGACACGCTGGACATGGCGCCCCATTCATGGCGCCGGCGCAAGCTCGCATGCACACTCCGCACCGACTGCGCGTCGCGTCCGTTGTGGGCAGGAGTTCAACTTCCTCCGCGTTCACTTGCAATAGCGAGTGGCTCGATCGGAAGCCGAAGAGTTCGACCGGCTGGACGAAGCCCGCAAGGCGAAGGAACTCGACGACCGCCAACGCCTCGTTCGGCGTGACCTGCGCACCGCCGTACCGGCGTACCAGTTCTGCGACTATTCGCTGAATGGCTGGTGCGCGGCCTCGATTCGTCGCGGATCGCGCAATTGACCTCACCGTGATGCCGTACGCCACCTCGTCACGATCGAGCAGGTTCGTCGGCCGACCATCTCGGTCGCACATGTAGCCCGCCGGGGCCTTGACGCTGCGCTCCCACTCGCTCGCCCGCAGCGTTTCCGGATACCCAACAAAGGAAGGGTGGTACTGCAGCAGTTGTCGAGACAGCGCCGAGTGCGTCCGCATGTCATCGAGCACGCACCGGCACACATGGACCAACTGATCGGTGCTCACGCCAAGCTGGTGCGCCAACTCGCCGCCGCGCTCGCGGATGTGCTCATCCAATTCCGAGTAACGAACTTGGATCAGGCCCAGGTTCACCAGGGTGCCGCGATAGTTGGCGTTGGCTGAAAGCTGGTCCAGGACTGGCGCTTCCTCCCACGCTCGCACCCGCTCGCGCGTTTCGCCGCGAACTGCGACATTCGGGTCTGCTGGTAGAAAGGGGTTGTCATGAGTTCGCACCGCAGCCTCGCCCAGCTGTTCCGCCAAGCGTTGCATCTTCAAAGCACCATGCTGGCGCAACAATGCGTACACCCTGCCGCGCATCCGGTCATAGCGGCCGGTGAACCGGATGAATCTCGCCTGGTGTGCAGCGTCCTGCCGGCTGTCTGCGAAGATCAACAAACGGTCCTTACCGTCGTAGCCCTGCTGACCCTGATTCGACTCGTGGAGTGATTCGACGATGCCCTCAGCAAGCACCTTCACCGCGGCCGACGTGCCCATTTCCACGCGCGTGATGACGGGATGGCTTCCGGCGGAGCCTCCGCAACAAAGGCACCGCTTCGTGTTCCGCGATACCACGACGTGGCGCCCTTCCGCATTGGGATCGTCAAAGAACTCAAGCGTGCCGAAGTTCAACCTGCCTTCGCGTGTGCCGCGCACCTGCGGGCGAGCGCCCTGACCTGCAGCGGCCGCACTACCGGCGGCCGGTCCACGGCGCCCGCGACCGCCGGCTCCTCTCCCATTCGCCGCAGGGCCATTGTCGGGGGCATCCCCCGAATCATCACCGTCATCGTCATCATCCGCGTTGACTTGCCCGTCGAACCGATCTGGCTCGTAGACAAGCCAGCCCGGCTGGTCCGAGCCCCGTGCGATCACCGCCGGCGACAGAGCCGTTGTCGGATCCTGCGGATTCTCGGATTCAAGCACGACATAGTCCGCGCCGCAAGAGCGACAAAGCAGCAGCGGTGCCGTCTGGTGCGCACACACGGCACAAACATCCTCGCCCATCGGCTGGAGGTGTCGGCAGTTCGGTTCAAGGCATTGATGGAATCGCCATCCACCACGAAAGACGCGGTGCGCACGAATGCGCAGCACACCGGGCACCCCATCGGGCAATGCAGTCCCAACCAGCAGGGCCGTGTGAAGTTCATCACGGATGGCCCCAAGGTCTGCCGTGGCTCTGGCTGGCGCCTCCGTCCGCACCTTCTCGATGAGCTGGTCAACCGACAACGGAGCGCGAATGAGCCATCCGTTCAAATCCCAGAGCAGCCGGCAACGGTTTGCCGCATCCGTGGGCGTCGTTGAATCGGCGACGGCGGCAAGGCGGCAGAGTGCCCGCCGCACAGAGTCGGGATCATTGACATCGACCTGAATACCGGTGACCGGCTGCGCCGGGTACGCGGCTGTCGGTGGGATCTGTTGTTCCTGGAGTTCTTCACCGAATACTTGAATCTCTGCGGCGGGTTCAATGCCAGCGAGCCGCCCGAAGAAGTCGCGCACTGCATCATCCCGCTGTCGCCGAGCCTCCGCTGGATCAGCCCCCTCTTCGATACTCTTGATCGTCGCGGATGTGGCGACCGGGACGAGCAACGGGAACCTTTGGGCCTGTCTCTCCTGCGCCGGTTGGGCGTTCCATGCCTGCGGCGCCGCTCCGAGGTGCGCCTTGAGGCGTCTGATCAGCATCGCGATGTTGGCGCCAAGCGTGCCGCGGTAGGTATGGACCTCGTCGAGCACCAGGAACCGGCAGCGGTGGTTCGTGAAGATCGCGTCTCGGTCGGCGGGGCGAACGAGCAAGTACTCCAGCATCATGTAGTTCGTCAGGAGAATGTGCGGAGGCGTGCTCCTCATCCGCGCCCGATCATCCTGGCTGCTCGACCTGTCGTACTGCTCCACCTTCACCGCGTTGCCCAACCCCGCGGCGGCGAGATACTCATCAATGCGTTCACGCTGGTCGTTAGCGAGCGCGTTCATCGGATAGACCAGAATCGCGGTGAGGCCCGGGCGTCCATCGAACGAACGAGCGTCCATCAGCGCGTTCTGTAGCACGGGGAGCAAGAACGCCTCTGTCTTGCCCGAACCCGTGCCCGTGGTCACGACGACGGAGCGTGGCGTCGGACTCAACAACTCGTCGATTGCGCCCGACTGGTGGGTGTACGCGTGCTGGGGATCCTTTGCCCCGAATCGCGTCGCCCGCTCCTCCATCACTCGAGCGAGTTTTTCGTCCAGCGGCAGTTCGCGCCACTTCTTTCCCGATCGAAAGGGCCGGTGTGCCTGAAAGAACGGTTCGCGGCAGAGGAAGTTCTCCCGTTCGAGGGCCGCGGCCAGCCGCTCCCGCAGGGTCAGGTCCTTGGCACGAAACTCCGTCTGGATGTAGTCCCGGTATTCCTGGGTGACGTCATCAAGAACTGCAAGCGGATTGAATGCCATGATCTGTCACCCTTGAGCGTCCGGCGCCTCTGGAGTCAGGAGAGCGAAGACGTTGTACGTGTTCCAGAAGAACTCGGCATTGACTCGGCGCTGCTCGCCACCGGTCGCTGCGCCAACCTGTACCTTCTCCTGAACGCTGTTCGCGATGTCGCGGCCAGGTACGGCCACCCGCGCCAGCAGAGGCGCCGGGATCGAACCACTCACTCGATCGAAGAACCGCAGCTTGAAGCTCGGTGATGCCACGCAGTACTTCACCGTCCAGGACTGTGCGGCGCTTGGGTCGACGACCTGACGGCCCGAATCCTGCTTGAACACCACGAGCATGCACGGCCTGAAATTCTTCTCAACCAATCGACGAGCGGTCGCCTCAAATGACGCCTTGTACTTCTCGGCGAGTTGCTTGACCGCTGCTGCCGACACTGGGAGGCTGTTGGCTTCGAGGGAGAATCGCTCGCCCTGGAACATGAGGTCCGCTGCGAGCGAGTTGGCCTCCTGCTCGAAGGCCAAGCGTGTCCAGGCGCTCATTCCCAGATCATCGCAGACGTAGAGTGTGTGCTGATGATGTGGTAGCAGGTAATGCCCGATCTCGTGCAGCACGCTGAACCGGGACTTCGGCTCCGACAACGAGGAGTCAGTGGCGACAAGCCGATCGCCAAACGACAGCAGCGCCCGTGGCTGTCCGGACGAGACTCGCTGCCGAATCTCTGACGGAAGCTCACGTGTGAAGTCGAAGCTGATGTACGCCAGTTTGAGGTAGTCGAGCAGTTCCGCAGGATTGACCGCATCGTTGTCAATCTGGCCGGCCTCGCGCAGCACGAACCGCACCAGCTCGCGCGGCTCCAGTTCGAGGTAGCTTGACTGAAACGTCGTCATCCTTGGGCTCGCTTGATGCCACGCAACTCGACTAGCTTTACACGGATCGCTTCGAAGTCGGACGTGCTCAGGTCGGCGCCGTGCGCGGCCATTGCGACGTCTTGTCGCCCCTTGAGCGTCTCAAGGTTGATCACGTAGTTGCGGACCATTGCCTCTCGCCCGGGCTGGCGTTCCGCCTCCACGATCTCGAAGATCTCGGCGTTGCGGTCGACCAGTCGAATCAGCGTGTCGTTGGACTTATTCTGAAGCGAACGGCCGTTCTCCCATCGCGTGTAGGTCTTTTCGCCAACGCTGAGAAGCGTGGCCATATCGACGGCGCTGAGGCCCGTGCGTTCACGCACTGCCTTGATCTCCTCAGGCGTCAGCAAACCAAGGCGACGGTACCGCTCGCGCTCAATGGCATTCTCTAGCGCAGGCGGCACGATCTGCTCGTGGCAGGCACCGCACTCGTACCACGTCGCGTCAGGCACGACGATGGCGCCGCCGGGGATTGCCTCCGGCGGCTCAAATCGGTATTCGCCGTGCTTCTCGGCCAGGCTGTTCTTGCCGCAGATCGGGCATGGGGTTTGGTTCATCGCTCTCTCCTTAATGGTCGGGGTGCGACGAGACGACAAGCATCGCCTCCGTGCTCCCCGGCGGGGTGAAGAACGCGACCTTGATGTAGAACAACCGGTTGCACAGTCGCGGCTTCAACTCGAAGGCCGGCTGGCCCTGCAACCCCGGATAGGTGTGGAGCACCACTTCCTTCACCCTCTCCCCCGCGTCGATCCATTCCACGATCGCGTCGCACACGTCCTCCTTCTTCAGCCCCCACGCCATCAGGTCTGACAACGCCTGCTTGCTCAGCATCACCTTGGCGGCGTCGGAGGCCATGGCGCGGATTCGCAGGATTGTGGGCTGGTCCGCATTGGCCATCCGCAGCCGGCTCCGTGATACCATTCGTCGGCATACGGGCCGAGTTCCTGGTATCAAATGATACCACACGTGGCATGTCAAGACAATCGATCGGTTTTTGTCTGGTTATCGGGTCACGCCGGACAGCGAGGCGGGGACCCCAGCCGCAGGCCCTATCCCGTGCCGCCAAAGAGGCTGTCCGACTTCTGGACAGGTGATGCGCCCGGTGCCTCGAACTCCTCGTGGAGCCACTTCACGTCCGGCATGGCCTTTCGGGCGACCGTCAGGAACTTGGCATCCACAAGCGACTCGTAGGCCACGTCCTTGAATACGACCTTGACCTTCATCTCCTCGACGATCGCCTCCGCTGTGCCGAACGCCTTCTCGATGTCCTCGGTCAGCCGCTTCTTCAGGAAGTCCTTGGGTGGCTTCGGGCCATGCGTCTTGCAGTATTGGTCGGGCGGGTTGCGCTCCACCGCGGGAAGCAGCGCCTTGACGACCGCCTCGCGGCTCCGCTTGATCTGCTTCTCGACCTCCCCCTTCACGCCGGCCGCGAACTCCGCGACCTCCGCCGTCAGTGTCGCCACGGCCTCCTCGAACTTCAGCTTGTTCGCCCGCAGCACAACGGTGCCATACTCGGGCAGCGACACCAGGAACTTCTTTTCAACCGCCCTTCGCCTGTCCTGTAGCCCCTTTTCCGTGATCGACCTCCCACCTTTGCCTTTCACCTCAAGGGCGCCCTTTTGGATGAGGTCGAAGTGGGCATGGAACTGCCGCTCGATGTCCTCGGTCTTTGCCAGTCCGACGAGGCTGCTGGGGATCGGCACCTTCTTCCGCGAGACGTAGCACCCGGTCATGCTCAGTTCGACGAACTGGAAGCGCGATGTGAACACTCGCACCCGCCGCGCCAGGTCGAACTTCACCGGCGGCGCTGCATCGAGGTCCTCCTTCACCTTCGCAATCTGGTCCGGCCTTACGGGATCGAGCCCCACGATGCGCTCGACATCCGGGCGCGGGCCGAGGCCCAGGTCCCGGGCCACAGATTCAGGCACGGAGCCGAGTTGGATCGCGTTGGGCCGATTGGACTGGGTGGAGCCGGCCTCGATGAGCAGCGGCGCCGGGCTGAACACCAGCGTCACATCGTCGCAGACCAGCACGCCGATCCGCACGCCCGGCTGGTGATGGAGCATCGTGCCCGCCGGCGCCGCGGCGGCCCGGATCTTCTCGACGGCGCCGAGCGTACCGAAGCCCAGCCTACATACCTCGGGATCCACATCCAGAATGACCGTGACTTGGCTTGCGCCCAAGCGAGTCCACGCGCCCAGAAGGGCATCGGCCACCGCCTCGCTCACGCCGGGCGCCAACAGCAGCACGCGACGCTCCGCGCCGCCGATCAGAGCGATCAGCTTGGCGTCGTCGGCGTTCGTGATGGATGGACCATTCGTCAACGGCGTGCTCCCAGTTCACTCCTCTGGCAAGGCGAGGTCATAGCAGATGGCAGAAAGGTACTTCTCATCCACGCGCACCGGCTGGTAGACACGGCAGACACCGCCGGATGCGACGAGCACCCTGCCTCGTCGCCTCAGCCGAATCCCGCAGACCACATAGAGGGCGCATTGACCGGTATGACTGCGCATGTGTTTCACTTCGTTGCGGGTCAGTATGACACTCACCCCGGCACCGACGGTGCCTTTGACCTCGACGAAGAGCGGATCGGCCCCGGCCTTCGAGCACGCAATGTCGTAGGGCTTGGTTCGATGGACCTCGGGGTCGGTGTCATAGCCGAGCGACCGGAAGTGCGCAACCGCCTTCTTCATCGCCCAGTCCTCGACTGCTTTCCGCTCTGCTGGGCTGCCCCCGAAGCCTTGGCCTGACCCCTTTATCTCCGCCTGTTCATAGAGCGCGGCGACTTCATCCTCGACACTGGCCGCCGCACCGGCGAGCAGATTCGGCCCCTGGTACTCATCGGTAGAAGTGAGTGCCGATCTCATCCAGGCTTGGATGTCGCTCTTTCCTGCTTCCGTGAGCGGATAACGCACGTTGTTCTGGCCGAATCCGCCCTTCACGTGGGCAGGGATTCGGTGAACCCTACGGGACAAGGGCAGGAGACAGGAGTCCGCGGCTTTCGCTTCGCACACGAAGAAGTACCCCTGCCCCGGCTTGGGCCGATCACTTCGTGAAGCGAACACCGTCGCGTTGCGGTACCAACCGACCACAACCTGCCCGCCCCCGAGCGTGGGAGGACGGGTGGCGATGAACACGACCGTCACCCCTGCAACCTTGTCGCCGCGTGCGTTGCGATCGATGCGCCGGAGGTTTGTCTTCGAGCCCATCGTCTCGAAGTAGCCGTAGAGGCGCCCACCGATCTCGCGGAAGTTGAAGACCTCGCTCCCGATGTTCTCTTCGTTCCATTTACCGCCGCCGCGCGGCCGCTCATCGCCCTCCTGGGGCCCGCGGTACCACTCCATCCATCCGATCCGCGCAAAGACAATGGGCGTCGTCATCGCGAGCCTCCCGACGCCCGGTACTTGGTGCCCTTCGCCTTGCCCTCAACGACCGCGGCGCCGGACTCGACGAGTTGCTTGAGCACCGCGCGGGCAGTGGCGGGGTCGCACTTGAGGTGTTCTTGTACGTCGGCGTTGGTGATGACCTTGCGCAGGCCAAGAAGCGTCTTGATCGCCGCGACCTGGCCGGCGATGGCGCCGGGAGTGGGGCTGTTGGACGACTTGGCAGCGGCGGCGCCCTCATCGAAGATGGGGCCGGGAGACTCCAGCGTGATCTGGCCGTCCTTTTGCTCCCAGAGCACCGGGCCGGATTCGGTCGAAGCGCCGTTGCGCCGCCGACCGCGACGCCCGGAAGCGCCCTCAGGCGGCGCACCGTTGTCGGCAGATGGAGTCGGCAACTCGATAACCGGCGTTGGCAGACTCTCGTTGAGCGGGATGTCCCAGTAGGGGTCGTGCTTCTTGCAGAAGGCCTCCAACCCAATAGCTTGGAGTTCATCGAATCCAGCGAGGCACAGTTTCGATGCCTCGGGACTCGACTTGTGTCCAAATGTCGAAAGGACGTGAGCGTACTGCTCGCGAGACAGTCCGTAAGCGTCAGCGACCACCGCATCTATCGCAGAACGCACAGCCCATCGCGCCTTGTCCCCGGCCAGGGCTGGCCAAGCAAATGGCTGTCTTTCGACTTCGCGCCATTCGTCGCCAAATTGTTCACGCCACAAGGGCATGTACGCCGAGTGCAACGCCGCCAATCGCATCGCCCCGTGTGCGAGCATTAGTCGCGTCGCTTGATCGAGCCCCGGAATCGGAATCGTCTCAACGATGAAGAGACTGAGATTCGGGCCGATTTGCATCCGAATAGTGAAGTCAAAGGAGAACGTGCCGAGCAACGACGCGATAGTCAATGCATGACTGTTTGGCCTACGACTCGGAAGGGTCTCTGCGATGACACTATTGATCGCGCTCAGCCCTGGACACACCACCGCAAACACGGCGCTCCGCTCATTGGTGAGTGGAGATCCGCACGTTTGTCGTGCCATAAGGCGAAAGTACCGAAGGCGTGGAGCGATCTGAGTCAGCTTTTCCCGCACCGCCGATGCAGATGAAGAGCAGTCGAGCCCGAGTGTCGGCACTGGATTCCAGTGGCTTCCTGGCTCGCCTGGCCAGAGCAGGTTGTGAATCTGAATCGACCGTCCTTCCAGACATGGGATGATGCCAAGTTCGAGACTCTTGGAGAGTCCCTCCGACGTGCGAGTATCTACGTCGCGGAGATCTGGGATCTCATGTAGGCGCGTGAAGTGGTGTCCGAACAACCGTTTGTTCACTTCCTGCGTTAGGTCAATGTGCCATCGCTTCAACACGTCACCAAGCCGCTCGTGGTGCGGTGCGTAGATCGCGCCACATACGTGAGCGTCTGCGGTTGTCCGAGTCTCCAGCAGCGTAAGATGCTCCGAACTCGCGCTCTCTGCGAACTCCCACGGGTAATCAGCCCATGCGGACGTGTCAAACAGGGCTTGGTCGTCGAGTTGACGAAACATCGCAGGAAAGCCGCTCCTTCGGACACCCCGGAGGTCAATCACAATCACATCAAACTGCACAACGCCGGGTAGATCCGTAAACAGAGAATTAGTGTTGACAAAGCCCGCGATCCGAGCGATCCTGCGCCCAGTCCAAAAGCGGCGACGCAGCCATGTGACCTCCTTGTTCCTGTGGAAACCATCAGGCACGACGATTCCGACGTACTGGCAAGACAAATCAGCGAAGCGTGCCGCAAAACACGCGTACAAGTCCATGCCCCCGTGAGCATCATCCAAAAGGGCTTTAGCAATCCGCGTGAACTCATCGCGGTGGTGGTTCGCGTCAGCGATTTGACGTAGCGTTTCTGAATCACCCGCGAGCCGCTGAATAGCCTCCTCGACCGCTCCAGGTACGCCTTTCTGGAACTCGGGGTCGACCACTGCCAGAAGTTCGGGTAACTGAACCTCGACCACATCCCAGGGTGGGTTTCCCAGCACGGCATGAAAACCGTTGCGTCCATGCGCAATGCCCGTCGGGTGGAACACTTCGGGGAACGCCAGGTCGTAGGGCAGTGCGGCGGGGCACTCTCCAGTTAACGCCAAGCGAAGCAGTTCATCTCGGTTTGATGGCGCCAATGAGCCCGCCGGCAGTCCCAGCCCGCGTCCGATCATCACACGCAGGTTGTCGCCGCCGATCGCTTCGGGCAGATCGCCGGTCTCACCGACGGTCTTCAGCAGAGCGGCATAGGCGTCGTCATCGCACGCTGGCTCGCCTTCGCCGACAGCCGTGCCGAGCATGACACCGCCCGTCCACGCCGCAGCGAGCACACGGAACGGCATCAACTTGCGGTCGAGTTCACCTTTGATGGCCTGCTTCTTGCGCAGTTCATCCACATCGACGCCGACGCCCGCCTCCAGGTCACGGACCAATGACAGGGCATCGCTCAGACGCTGCGTGAACAGGCGGTCGAGGTTTTGGCGGAAGAGGTTTGCTACGGGCTGCTGTGTGCCCGGCGCCATGGTGAGTTTGTCCCAGAACGGGCCGGTGAGCGAGTTGCCCAGGACGATGCGGTGGTCGAGGAACGTGAGCGGGAACCCCTCCGCATGGCTTTCGATCCAGAGAGCGAGTTTGGCCAGTTCGACGGCGAGCGGGTTCATGTCCACGCCGTAGATGCAGTGCACCGCGACGAGGCGCCGGCAGATGCCCTCGGCCTTGGCCTGCGAGAAGCCGGTGATGCCGCCCTCTGGTGAGCGGCCGGGGAGGTACGAGAGCAACTCATCGTCGGAGTCGGGCAGATCCTTCAGACGGCGGCTGAGTTCGGCGGCGCGCTCGACGAGCTTCTGCTTGGCCGCGGCGTCGGTTTCAGCCTCGGCCTTGGCTTCGAGTTCGCTGGCCTGCTCATCGCAGAGGCGGGCTGATTCGTAGAGCCGCGCAGCAAGGAATCGGCAGGCCTCGACCAGGAAGTGTCCACTGCCACAAGCTGGGTCAAGGACCTTGAGTTTGAGGATCTCGCCCGGGTTGGGGTCGTCCGGGGGGCTGCGCTCGGCGCACTGCGGGCCGAGTGTCTCCTGCACGAGGAAACGGACAAACGAATGGGGCGTGTAGTACGACCCGCTGGCCTTTCGACCCAAGCCGACGCGGAGGTAGAACCGGCCAACCGGGATGACCTCTATCCATTCGACCTTGGTCTTCTTGCCCCGGGCAGGTGTTTCTTCATCAGCGCCGTCGGCGTCGTCCGTGGTCTCGTCGTCATCATCGCCATCCGACGTGTCGGGCGGGGGCGCCGCGGCTACCGGCTTGTACTTCTCACCCTGTGCCGCAGGGACGACGACCTCGAGCTTCTGACGGCGCAGGCGGCACATGGGCTCCGTTGAGATGCCCGGCTCCAGTTCGAGCAGGGCCTCGTAGACGCGGCCGAGGTCTTCGACATCGAGTGGCCCATAGTGAACGCGCTCGCGGCTGGCAGCGCCGCGCTTGGGCGAGGTCCAGAGGAGGCGATCAAGCAGGTGTGCGACGGCCTGCTCGCCCCACTTCAGTTCGGCCAGGAGCGGGGCCGACTGGGCGCCAAAGAGCGCGCCGCCGAGCGGACGGACAGTCAGGCCCGGGTGATCCACGCCCTTCTCGAACATGCTGAAAAGGATGCGGAGACCATCCTCAAGGAAGCGCCCGGACTGAGCACCCTCATCGAGGACCATTCGGACGACCTTCGCGAGTGCGGTGCTCGGGGAATACGTGTTCCTCCACAGCGTGGAAGAGGCGAAGCGGAACACCCGCGATGGATCGCTGGTCGTCTCGCACTTGAGGATGAAGAGCAGGCGGTAGACGACAACCAAGCCCTCGTGCCAGAGTTGCTTGGCGAGGGCGGACTTGTCGGCGGCGGCAGCGAGGCGCTCGCGGTTGGCATCGTTGTCGATGATGCTCTGAATGAACTCCTCGACGGCCAAGCGTGCCTGAACACGCAGTTCCTTGGTGACCTTGTTCTGTTTGAGCCTCGCCTCTTCGACGATCTCAGGGAGGGCTTTGGCGCCGGCCGGCGACGCGAGAGCGAGCAGGAGGAGGTAACTGTCGGGAATTTCGCGGCACCCGGCCCAGGCGGTCAGGTCGAACTCGAGGAACGAGTCAGGGCGGGTAGGGTCGCAGATCAGCAAACGGAGCTGCGTGCCGTTGGTGAGGAGGCCGAGGCGCTCGCCCGAGGCCAGGAGCACGCGCTGTGCGATGCGTGTCGGGCTGTAGCGGTACGCGTGTCCCCGCCTGGTGGGGGCATCAAGGTCGGCATCGAAGTCGGTGGTCCAGCAACGGATGTGCGGGGGAGCGGCTTCGGAGCCGGGAGCCGCGGCCTGCATGAGGGCACCGCCGGATTCGAGGCCCTCGCGGGTTTGCACCTCCTGCGCATCGTCAAGGGTGGCATAACCGAGTCGCGAAGTCAGCGGATCCAGGACCTTGTTGGAGATCGCGAGCGGGCCGCTATTGGCCGAAATGTCGCGGATCTTCCGCTGAAAGACCTTCCACTCATCGCCGACCTTCTGTCCGCTCAGGCCGGTTGAATCTGGCAGCAGCTTCAGCTTCGCCAGGGCCCGCTCGAGTTCGAATCGGACAAAGGGCTCTGGCAGAGCGGGACCGCTGAGCGTCAGGTGTCCGAAGCGCAGAAAGTCAAGCGCCATGCTTGCCTCCTGCGGCGGCCAGAGCCTCAGGCACGACCATCAGGATGCCGAGCGGTGTGATCTCCGGCTCGCTCAGGTTCTGTCGGGCGTTGAGCCGATCGAGCCGGGAGTGATAGGACTTGAGCACGGCCTCAACTTCGCTTCGGAACTTCGTCGATTGGCTGGCGTCGCCTCGAAGGTTTTCCAGCTTGGCCAGCGGCGTTGTCGCGGGGGCCGCGGCCGGCTTGGCTTGCTTTGCCTGCGCAGCCTCGAAGAGGGCCGGCTGGCTCGCCTTCGAGGCCGCACCCGGGATCAGGTCGGCCGCACGCTCTGACACCCAGCGTTCGAGCTCGGTCCGCTCATTCACGACCGACTCACGGGCTTCCTTGGTGAAGGCCTGTCCAGTCGCCATGAAGCCGGCGGCGGCGGCAACGCCGGCCGTGCGGGTCAGGTCGGCAGCGCCGCCCACCCACCGCGCAAAGTGCTTATCCCAGACGCCCGTCGGGCTGATCGCGCGGTCGGGATCGGCGGCGGCCAGCCATGCGTGAGGATCTTCCGAGTATGTCGGAGGCTTGACTTCGGCCACGTTCACGCTGACGACGCGTTCCAACTCACGCCCGGCCCCACTCATGATGCGTGCCAGGAAGGTGCAGATCAGCGTTGGTTCGGCGACGGCGCCCGCCACGGCGGAAGCGCGCGGATCGACCCCGCCGGCGCCACCGGCGCCATCGCCAAGTGATGTGTGCCGCACTCGGTCGATGGCGTGCCGCACGAGCGGGTGTGAGCGGCCGAGGAACCCGACGGGACGCTTCTGTGCGTCGAAGAGCACATCCTTGTTCACCGTGACCCGGGCCGACCGCGATTCGGGTTCGGCGCCGGGGGTGTCGCTGAGATCGACGCCCCAAGCCCCTGGAAGCCGTACCTCGAACGTCTGGTCCGTGATTTTGCCACGGAGATCACCTCCATCGCGGAGGATCGCACCGACCACGAATCGGGCAAGGTCGATATCCGCAGCCCGATCGCCCTCGGTCTTGGCCGTCTGTGCCTCCCGTGTTACTGCCTCCTCGGCGAACGAGCCTGCGTCGGCCAGCCAGGTGTTCGTCTTGGCTGCCTTCTCGAAGCTGCTGAAACTGCGATCTATCTCTTCGAGCAACTCCGTCACGGCGCCACCCGCACCATCTGCCGGGTCGCCTTCCGACAGTGTGAACTTCGGCGCCGGCGTGGAGAAGAGCGACCCCTCCGAATCAATGATCCCCTGGAGCAACCGGCCCGCCGTGTGCTCGGGTGACGCTGTCACGCCAAGGGTGTTCGGCACGAAAGTCAGCATGGCCCGCTGGCGCTCGTACTTGGCGATTAGGCGGAGGAGAATGTTCTCCTCGAACGTGCCGGCCAGGTGGAGGTACCGAACGATCGGTGGGTACACCTGACCATACCGATCGATGCGGCCGTTTCTCTGCTCCAAACGGTTGGGATTGAACGGCAACTCCAGGTGGATGAGATTGTGGCAGCGCTGGTGAAGGTTGAGGCCCTCGGCCGCAGCGTCCGTACAGACCATGATGAGGCCGTGAGTCGTGCGGAAGCGGTCGGTGGTCTCCAGCCGAACCCTCTCGGAATCGTTGCCGCTGAGCGTGAGTACCAGCAAGCCCTCGCGCTTGAGACGCTCCGCCACGGCGTTCTGGCTTGTGGTGTACTCCGTATAGATGAGGATGTTGGCGGTCGGCAATGGCGCCCTGATGGTCTGAATCTGGCTGACCAGTTCGTCCAGCTTTGGGTCGGCAAGCTCGGCGGCCTTGGCGAGCGTGACGAGCGAACGAAGGCTGTCACGGATTGAGATGCTCCGATCGATCCGACGGCCGGCCGCCCGTGCTGTTCGCTCCAGTTCGGCTAGCTGCTGCGCGATGTCCTCAACCTCAAGCGCCTGAATCTCGTTCTCCTCGTCGGCCGTCCCGACACCAAACCGATCGAGCCGGCGCCGGACATCGCGCAGGGTTCGAATGCGCTCGCGGCGTGCCTCCTGCGATTCACCCTGATCGGCAACGGCCGCGTCAAACCGATCGGCGACGACGTCGAGTGTGGAACGGCAGGCCGCGGCCGTCGACACGCTCCGCTTGAGAAGCGCGAAGAACGAGAGCACATCGCTATACCGCTTGTCCCGGATGGCGCGTCTGAGCTCTGGCGCAATCAATGCAAGGAGGCCGCGGGTCAGATCGGCAAACGCCTTGTGACGGGCTGGATCAACGATGATCCGCTGGGGCAGGACCTTTCGCTCGGGGAACAGAGGCTTACCCGTCGCGGCGTCTCGAACGTGGCGCTTCAGGCGGCGGACCACATGCCGGCGGTATCGATCGCCACGAACGACGCCGCGGCCGTCGACGAGTGACGGGTCGAGCAACTCGCACAGGGATGCGAAGGAGCGGTCATTGCCGTCGTGCGGCGTGGCGGTGAGCAGGAGCAGCGAATCTGTACGGCCGGCGAGCACCTGCGCGACGCGCCGGCGAAGTGAGTCATCCGCCAAGGCACCTGCGCCGGGATCGACGCAGTGGTGTGCCTCATCGATGATTACCAGGTCGTATGCGCTTCGCTCGAGCTCTGCCAGGACCCGTTCCTGCTTCACGAAGTCGATCGATGTCAGTGAGAGGGGGAGATGATCGAAGGGGTTGGCGCCAAGCTCCGTCTGCCGTCGAACCTCCTCAAGTTTGGCTCGATCAACGACTTGGAGTCGCAGGCCGAACCGGTCTCGCATCTCGGTTCGCCATTGCTCAAGAAGAGGGCCGGCTGGCGAGATGACCAGCACCCGCTGCACCAGCCGTCGGGCCATCAGTTCGGTCATGACGAGCCCGGCCTGAACGGTTTTGCCCAGACCGACACCGTCTGCCAGGAGCAAACGGACTCGGCTCATGGACAATGCCCGAATCACCGGTACAAGCTGATAGGGTTGAATCTCCAGTCGCCCAGGCTGGACGGCGAGAAGCGCGTGCGGGCCGAGGGCCTGCTCGAGCACGAACGCCTCGTGATACAGCAGCCATTCCCGCAGCCTACCGGCTTTCTTTGGGTCTACGTCGTGCCGAATCGGCTGGATCTCGTCCAATCCGTCAAGAAGTTCGATCTCCTGACCGGCAACCGTTCCGCCGAGCCCGCGCAGGCGATAAACCGCACGGCCGTGCTGCTGATCGCAGGAGACCAACTGCCATCGCAGTCCTCGTGCTTGTACCTCTGTGCCAGGAAGCAGGTCGTTCATGCAGGGTTAGGGTAACACTTCGCCGGTCCTGGCGCCGAACTGCTTGGGGCTGAATTACTGACGCCGTGCCACGCCCCGGTGGTGTGCGCTGCATCGCGGCAGCCGTTCATCCAAGAGAAGGATTGCGCCGACGGCTGTGTCAGCTCCGAACACGCGGTCGTCTGGTTGGTTCGGATAGCGGATGCGATCGTCAACTCGCTGCTCGGCCATCCTTCCACTCCAACCGTCGACCCGGAGACCGATGATCAGGCGTTTATAGATCCATGCGAAGCAGATCTCGGACATCGTGCCCGCGCCGCCGCCGATGGCGATGACAGCGTCGGCGTGGGCCACAACCGAGTTGCGGACATGGTCCAGGCCGGAGGCAATCGCGATGTCAACAAACGCGTTGGCTTCCCCTGGGTCATGGCCGGGAACTACACCGACCGTGTCCCCAGCCTGATGTTTGGCGGACGCGCGAGCGCCACGGCAGGCCGCTTCCATCACACCACCAAGCCCGCCGGTAAGCACGCGATATCCGGCGTCGATTAGGGATCGACCGATGTCCTCGGCAAGCTTGTCTTTCACGGAACCCGCCTCCAGCTTGGCATCGCCGATCACCGCGATGAGCGGGCGCCGGGTTGGAGAGAGTGGAGGTTGATTGGATTCGCTCATTGAATGATCTCCGGCTTACGCATCGTTTGGGCCTCGTCGAGGCTGACAAACACACCACCAAGGTACGGCACCGCCGTCACCCGAACACCCCGGAGCGAAGCCATCAACGCCATGATCATGAAATCGTGGGTCACGGCAACCACCCGCGAGCGCCCGGCCGTCTCGCCCGCCGCCAGCGCCGCGTCGATTGCCAAACGGGCGAAGTCGTGGCAGGGGATGAGGATGCCCCTGTCGAGCGACCCATCCATCCACGCGGTCATCAAGCCGGCCCAACCAAGCCGGCGCTTCACCGTCTCATAGGCGTCCGTGTCGGCGATGCGGAAGTTCACCAGCGCGTCGATCCGGCGGACTTCCGATTCACTCACGCCAACAGCCTCCGCGATCGCGGCTGCAGTTTCGACGGCCCGGCGAACCGGGCTCGACGCTATCAGCACACCATTGCCGAGGACCCTCCCCAGCCGCAGCGCGGTGTCGCGCCCCTGATCTGTCAACTTGACGGCGTCCCTCTGTACGGCATCCAGACCGGCAAAAGACGGTCGTTCGCCGTGGCGCAGGAACAGAACCCCACCGTTTTGCCCCCACACATCGGCGGCCATGTGCTGCGGGTCCAGGATGGTCGCCGGCGACGCTCCGGCTTGCGGACGGCGTGGTGGCTTGGCGAATATCGCTGCGATCTGCTCCTCACGGTTGATTCTATCGGCCCCCTTTCCGAGCCCCGACGGCTCGTACAGGTAGAGGGGCTCACGAATCCACGTTGGCCGCGCCGCCATCTCCACAATCGGAATCATGAAGGCCCAGTCGACGGCGATGTCGACGTAGCGATCAGCGAGCTTCAGGTCGTGATCGGGGATGGCGTCGAACAGGCGCCTGCGGAATGTGCGAAGGTGTTGCCAGACGTTTCCTCCACGCGATTGCCGTGGACCGTCGAACGACACAGGATAATCGGCGTGCTTGTCGGTGCGGAGCATCGAGCCGACCGTCACGTCCGCGCCCTTCAGATACTCACTCTCCAACCGATCCAGAACGGAGCTCCCGATGAGAGCGTCATCGAGGTCGAGGGTGATGATCACGCTGTCGGGATTTGTGCAGACGTGACGGATCGCCAGCGTCATGTTCGCCAGCTGCCCCCGCCGCTCGCGGGGCTGGATGAGCGTGACCCGCTCACGCCAAGGCTCGATCGCCAACCTCAGCGACTCGCGAGCGAGTCCGGAAGAGCAGTCGTCGATGATGACGGCACCCCAGTCCTGCCGTTGCTGGGACGCGAGCGATTCGAGGCACCGGGCTGCACGCCCTGGCGGCACGTTGCGCCCTGTGATCACGAAGACGAAGGGTTCGGATCGATTTCTGGGCACCCAGAGGAGCGGCCCGCCGACGAGCTCCACCCGACCCATCTGCCCTGCTGGCATGTGTCCCTGTTCCACCAAGTCCATCAGGAGCATCCAGTCCATTACCGACCGCTTGAACTCGTTCGGTGGATGGATGAACGCGGCCTGAGCTCCGCCTCCTCGAAGTGACACGATGCTCCCTGCCGCGGCGGCAATGTCCATCGAACGATGCCATGAGTGCTGTGGAGCACCTGCATCCGGTTCGTTTGGAAATGGGCGTGCCGCCATCAATCTGGCCTTGTGGAGGAGACATCCGCGAGCCTCGACGCGCCACGGACCGCCGTCGTTGCCGGGTGTGAAAGGCTGCGACGAGGGTTGCGGGACGTTCAGCGACACGGTGACCGCATGCGGTGTCGCCTCAATCGCCGCGATCATCTCGCCGAGATAATCGTGAGCGCGGTCGCCACGGCTGATCAGGAGGTCCGAGTCAACCTGGAGGATGTAATCGCCCGTGCAGGTCTCCATCGCCAGCAGCGGAGTTGCCAGGGGAGCACCCTGGCTCGTGTGTGTCTTGTCCGACTCGATGCCAAACCACTCTTTGACGATCCGGCGTGAATCGCCGCCAACGCCGGGCCCTTGGACGATGCGGTCGATGATGCCGCGCCGCAAGAGCCGCTCGGCTGCCTCCTGGAGGGCATTCCAATCCGACCCCGCGTGCTGTCGCACAAAGCCGTCGCGGAGCGAGTCGATGGCTAGCACTCGCTCCTGGAATGTGCGGGGACCCTCAAGCTGTGCGACCAGGTGGGCGACCTGCCGCTCGAGGGTCGTGGCCTCCATCGCGCACGTTTTGATGACGAGCGCAACCGTCCGGGGCGGTTTGGGAACGGGAATGGGTCGGCACACGAGCGTGATGAAGTCCGACGCAGGCTCGAAGCGCTCGGTGTCCACTGTGCGGCTTTCAACACGACGGTCCACTTGGATGCCGTGGCGCAGGAGGTCCCGCTCCACTCTGGCCAGCGGCCTGTGGAACTCGCGGCGGCCGGTGCCGGTCTCCGCGTTTTCGGTGTACCAGAACGTGTCCTCGTAGGTGACGCCCACAGGCAACTCACGCCAGCGGTGGAGCGAAGTGGGGCCGCCAAAGGTGGCGAAGGGATTGCAGAAGGAGATGACCAGTAGACCGTCGTCGCGGATCGACGCACGGAGGTCTGCCAGGGCTCGCTCGTATTCCGGTTCATCTCCGAGCTCGCAGATCACGAGCGAGCACACTACCGCATCAAAGGGGGCGTGGGCCAGCGCGGCTGTTCGCTCATTTGTCAGAACGAGACCCTTTGGGATTTGCCCCAGCTCCGCCCACTTCGCGGGCATCCCTTCGCCGGGGTCGAACCCGACGGTCTGCAAGCCCGCTTCAGCGAGGCGGCGGGCGCTTCGTGCCTTCTTGCCGCAGCCATAGTCAAGGACTCGCTTCGCCGGGGACTTGAGGAGGATGTCGTCTACCGTCGCGGCAACGATCCGCGTCGCGGAGGGCTTCTCCTCGTTCAGCGCCATCCAGAACCGGTTGAATCCGTCGAGTTCGGGAAGGGTCTTGTCCGTGAGTGCGCGTCGCATCAGTTCTTCGAGGTCGGCGCGGTGGGGCCATCGCCAGGTCAGCCACGCTCGCTCTGCCATCGCGCGATAGCCCGCGTCCGTAAACGAACGAACGTCCGAGCCGTAGTCAATGAGCTTGAGACCGGTCGCCGACACCCGCAGGTTCTTCGGGTGCATGTTTCTGAAAACGATGCCGTTGGCCTTGCACTCTCGAAGTAGACCGATGATCTCTGTCCCACGCCCGCCAGCGTACGGTTCGCTCGGCTCGAACGGGTACACCACCAACAGCGTGCCGTCCTTGACCTCGACGCGTGCAAGCGGATACAGATGCCGCGCATGCTCGAACTGATCACGAAAGTGTGTAAGCGTGGCGAGCGTGTCGTGGTTCGGACGACGCTTGAGCAGGTCGAAGACCTTGTAGACCCGATCCTCGTCGGTGAACACGATGCCCTCCCCGCCCGCCCCCAGGAGGCGAGCGGACTTCACGCGGTACACCGTTTTCAGGAGAGCCCTGGCACGGCGTTCACGGGAGGCCGCCAATCCCTTATCGATGTCTCCGAGGTCTCCGAGCGTTGCTCGGTACTCGCTGATCAGGCCGTCCATTGAGGTGAACGCGGCTCGAATGTCGGCGTCGGGCACACTGTTCCGAATCCGGTCCGCGAACTCGGCCACCGCTGATGGCTTGAAGTTCCCGCAGATGCGGTCCATCTCCTCTCGAATGCGTGCGAGGTGGATCGTGTGCTCCCCGGCGGCCCATTGTGATCCCGCCTGTGCCATCCGCGCGGCCAAGTGGCGGACGCTCTCCGCCAGACCGACGATGCGCCACCCGTTGAGCGTGAGCGCGGCGAGCCGCTCAGAGATGTACTTCTTGACCAGCCGTACGGCCGCGTCGAGTTCAGTGGAGGTCCACGCCAACAACGGCTCGCGGCGCTTGTTGGCGGGACGCTGTTGCACGACCTCGTTTGCAGCGCGATAGAGCGCGTAGCCGAGAACATCTTCCCACAGCGTTTCGTTCTCGAGCTTGGCCCGCTTGGTGGATGATCGATCGTGGCGCACACCTGCTGCAGGGTGCATGACGATGTTCAGGCCAAGTTGGTCTCGCATCAACTGAGCGGTCAGCATGTCCGAACGGCGGACATACCGGTCACCGAACCGTGCCAGGGTCTGCGGGTACTCCAGGAGAACGCGCGGGTTGAAGAAGACGGTGGAGCCGCCCCGCTGTGCGGACGCCTGACCGCTCGATGGCGACAACTCCTGAGCGTTGACCCGAAGGGGGCGGAAGACCGCCTCGCCGGCCAGAAGGCGATCGATTTTCGAAGCGACGAATTCGAGCGTCTCGGCGGCGATCTGGCGGTTCGTCTCGCGGGGCAGCGAGAACGGGGTCTCCAAATGCTCCGTGTACTTGGAGAGGTCGTAGTAGGTGTCGCGCAGAATCGCCCGTGATGCGAAGTCGGCGGCGGAACGGTCCGGCAGCAGTGCATTTGGGGCCGAACTGCCAAGCAATCGAAGATGATTGTCAAGGTCCACCAGCTGAACACGAAGCGTCGCGGTGAACGGGAGCGGAGCGGCGTCGGTATCAGGTCCGATGACGACGTCGACACCTGCGTCTTGGAGGGCGCACAAGGTCGCTAGGTCGGGTGACGGCCTGGACTCCGCAAGGCCGTCCCCGCGGTCAATGTGGATCGCCAGACCCTTGTCGTCGTCGAGAATCCATGCCCAGGCGCCGGGGAAGTCTTCCGCCGCTCGAACGACGTAGGTGTTGAGAACGGTTCGGGTGACTGCGATCGGAAGGCGTTTGCGTGTCGGATCGGGGGTGTCGATCAGCCGTCCTTGGGCCCAGTCTTCTCGCTGTTGCTCGATCGTCACCAGATGGATGTCGAGGCCTTCGGCTCTGAATTGTTCGACGAGGGCGCGGAGCGGGCGCTCATCGCCCGTTGGGAGAGGGCCATTCTCGATGACGACAACACGGACCCTCGAGATACCAGGGTCGGACGCAAGCCGGTGCAAGTCGTCGAGTAGCCCATGAACGTGGTCGCGGGGCTTCGCGTCGGTGACGAACCCGATCACCATGTCGACACGCCTCGGTGGCGACACCAGTGGCACTACATCGGTCACGCGGATGTCCGCCGCTTGCAGGCTCCAGCCGAAGCGCTCATGGGCTCGCTTGGCAGCCTCTACGCGGGCGTCCTCGTCGAAGTGGTCAGCATGTTTTTTCCAGAAACGAGTCAGACCGTCGAGTTTCGCCGCCGAGGATGGCGCAGAGAGCCGGTCGGGCCGCCCGTCCGCGAAGTGATGCACCGTGTGCTTGTCGACGCGACCAAAGCGCAGGTCCGGCAGCGCGGCAAGCCTGATGCACAGATCCCGATCGGTACAGCTAGGCAGATGCTCGTCAAAGCACCCGGCCTTCAGCATGGCATCCAGGCGAACGAAAAGGTTCGACCCTTGGATGTGCTGACCGCGGATGAACTGCTCGCGTGCATCGAGTGCCTTGGGGATCGCTTGACGCTGTCCCTGATCGTCCGGTGATTCGTGACGAATGAGCCCCGCGGCCACCATTCCGAAGTCGCCCGCTACTGCCTCTTCGAGGCACATCTCAAGATGATCGGGCTCCCACGCGTCGTCATCGTCGAGGATGGCGACGAAGCACAACTCTGGCCGTGTGAGGAGCCTGGCATCACGGTGAAGCTGATCAATGCCGGTATTCCAAGCGCCCGCCGCGCGACGGGGCGTGCGCACGTTGCGCAGCACGGTCACACTGACAGACTTGTCACCCAGAGACTGAATCTGCCGCGCGAGCGCCGCCATGTCCACGCCCGACATCTCCTCCTTGGCATGATCGACCACCACGACGAGCCGATCGGGAAGTCTGGTCTGCCGGAGGATCGAGGGGATGGCGCGGGACAGAAGCAGTTCCCTGCGGCCGCGGGTGGCTACGAGCGCAACGATTGTGCGCCCATCCGAACGAGATGTGGAATTCACTAGACGCCCTTGCCGCGATGCCGGATCACCCTTGCGGGGTTCGAGCTCGGGAGGACGGCAACACGCCGACTCCGTATGGTCGTGGCAGCCCAGATTTGTGTTGGGGCCGCCGGGGCTTTGACCACATCCCACTCCCGGAATCAGGACGCGACGAGTGGGTCAGTTGACCCGAGGCCGGCGGTGGGAGGTCATCGTCATACCCACGCGACCGGCTTTCTCGCCAACGTCCCCGGGCGGGGACGAACTGAGCAGATGGTTATATGCTCGAATCGGTTTCGGGTTCCAATTCCGCGATCGGTCGCCCGTAACAGCCTGTTGGACAACCAGTTATGGATTATCCGACCGAAGAGAAAGCCGCGACGAGCGTCGCGGCTGGGAGCGGGGCGTGATGAACGCCTCACTCGTCGAGGTTCGGGAGCGGGCCGTCGGTCGCGTCGTCCCATTCGAGGGCATAGCGCTCGGCGATGTCCTCGAGGTCGTGCTCGGTCAGGTAGTCGGCGGTCTTCCGCTCCTGGCACACGGCGACCGCGCGGGCAAGGTCGGTCCATTCTTCGAGCGTGAGCATCTGGTCCTGCCGTGCGCCGAGCAGGTACAAAGCGGCCTGGAGCACGGCCTCAAGTTGCTGTTCGCGGGCGGGCGCGGCGCACATGGCTCAGGACCCCTTCCCTGCGACGAAGACGCCGCGCTCGTGCTTCTTGAAGCGGGCCTTGTCGCCCTTGGCGGCGATCTCGCGGATGATGGCGGCGTAGAGCGTGGCCTCGGGCGTCTTGCCGCCGGGGCTCTTCCACAGGCCCTTCGCCTCCATCTTGGCGATCATCTCCTTGGCCCGCATGGGCACCTCGCTGGCGGCGAGCACCTGCGCGGCGGCGTCGAGGGCGCTGACGCGCTTGGGCTTCTTCTCCTTGGGGGCCTTGGGCGCCTTCGCAGCCTTGGGGGTCTTGCCGTTCTTGGCGGGCGTCGCCTCGCCGGGCTTGCCGTCCAGGCGATCCTTGATCTCGGCGAGCGCCGCCTTGCGGAGGCGGTCGTTCTTCGCCACGCCCTCGGCGCGGGCCGCGCTCTTGGACATTCGGGCCTTCGGGGCCTTCTTGGTCTTCGTACTCATGCTGGTCTCCAAACTACGGGTGCGGAATCCCGCCGCACGTTGCGGCGGGGAATCGCGTCCGGCGCGGTCTCCCGCGGCGGGGCGTGGGGTGGCGTGGGGTGGCGTGCGGGGCGGGTCAGCAGCCCGCGACGCGCTCCATCTCGCTCAGGACGTCGTGGACCATCGAGTTGGTGGCGGCGGCGCGGCCGCGGCGGTCGGTCCCGTAGACGACCTTGGCGACCTCGACGGCCTTGGCGTAGCGGGCGTCGCGGTCCTCGTCGCGTGCGATGTGGGCGATGCAGATGTCCTGCCTGCCCGCGTGGCGCGTGTTCTGCTCGATGGTCACTTCCGCGCCGCGCTCGGTGCGGCTGATCTTGACGTCCTGATCGTGGCCTTCGATCACAATCGTTCTGATGTTCATGGCGTTGCTCCTTGCGGTTCGTGGTTCTGGTCACTCGGCGTCGTTCAGGAAGGTCTCGACGTGCTCGCGGTCCATCCCGCTCATAAACTCGACCAGGTCGATCAGGTCGCTGCGGACCTTGCCGAGGTCGCCCGTGCGGCCCCAGTTGCGCGGGTCGGCCTTCGCCGCTTCGGCGTGCTTGTCGAGTTCCATCTGCAGGACGTCCATCAGGCGGGCGATGTCGTTGCGGCGTGCGGTGTAGGTCTCGGCGGCGGTCGGTTCGGGCTTGGTGGTCTTGGGCGTGCGCTTCGTCATGGTCGTGCTCCTTTGGGTTGGTGGTCTCTGGTAAACAGCGAAGCCCGCATTTCGCGGGCTTCAGGTCGTCGGGTGGTTGTCGTTCTTGCGGTCCCAACTCGTCGTGTCCTTGGGTTGGCCGACCGCCCGGAGGTAGTCGACCAACTCGTCGGCGTTCCAGGTGTCGCCGTCGATCGCGTCGTGCTCGTTGGGGGCGTCGGTATCGCGGTCGATCTCGAAGAGGCGGAAGCCGCCAAGCGACCCGGGGCGCGGGCCCCAATGCCCGTCGAGGTGGCGGCCGCGCCCGGTGGGGACCGTCGCAATGTTCCAGGTGCGGCCATCGGGCGTGTGGATCTCAATCGCGGGGATGTGGAACCCGCTCTTGGCGAGGGTCTTGGCGAGGTCGAGCGTGGTCTTCGTCGTCGCGTTCATCTTCGTGGTCTCCGTCGCGGGGTTCCGCCCCGCGTTGTGACACATGAAGCCATGACACTCGTGGACCGGCAAGGCGAATCCGCCCGATTCCGAGCAGAATCGGCGGCCTTTGAGCAACGGCCACATTCGCGTGGGCAACGCGGTGATTCCGCGCCGACCGACAGCCCTCACGTCGCGCCCGTCGCGCCGCTTCGCCCGTTTGCCACCCGTTGGCCCACGGTTGCCCACGTCGCGTCATTGGCGCTGGGGCGTACCACCCCCGCCCCGGATCGGCGCTCGGACAGCGCAAACAAACTCTGTCTCCAAGCGCGGCTGTTCCCGCGGGCGTCTCTTCGCCGCCTGGCCCGGGAAGTACCTACTCCCCCGGTCCTCCCCTGGTAAGGCTTCCGGCTGTAAGGCTCGCGGTAGGCGCGACCTGGCACGCGACTTGCATGGGCGCGGTGGCGGCATAGATCGCTGGAGCGCACTGCCGCGCACTGTCGCGACAGTCCCTATTGCTGCCTATGCACGCGGGCGCGCAGGGGCGCGCACGCACGCGGAACGACGCCGGCCGCAATGTCAACTGTCGTGACAGTCCGCGGCAGTGTGCAGCAGGGGAATGCTGCAAGGCATGGGGGAGGCGCGGCCTGGCACATATCCCGCGTGTCCGAACGGGTGCGTCGATGGCTTGCGGTCGGCACACCGCCGACCTGTTGCGCGCCCCCCCAGGCGTGCATTCGCGCGCGGGGGGTGGGCGCAATAGGTAGAAAGAGAGGGGGGTGTTGTTGTTTTGTACCTGTTTTCTCGATGTTTCTGCGCCGAACCTCTTGCGCGCAAGAGGCTGCAATAGGCGCAATAGGTTGGTCGCCCCCCTCCCTGGCGACCTGGAATCGCGGGTGGGAGTTTGCGAACGCGCTGTGCCGACGGCCCTCCGATGGCCTCGCGGCGCGTCGAATGCCCCTCGGCGCTCGGTTTTGAGTGTGGTGCGGGCATGATTTCATGCGCCGGCAACGTCATCAATGAGCCGGTACAGCCGCTGGGGTGTGCCCCGCGTGGTCCGCTCGGTGTACTCGATGCGGCGCTGATTGAGCAGCGCGGTCCGCACGTCGTCGTGCTCCTTGGGCGACCACGCCAGGCGCCGGCTCAGTTGCCAGAAGGGCATCCACGCATCGGCGGGGTGCTTTGCCGACCATTCCCGCAGCACGCGGAGCACGGCCTTGCACTGGCTCTCGAAGTCGCCGGCGCTGACATGCTGGCTGGCCTTGAAGAGCATCCTCCGTGTCTGGTGGTCCACGAGCGACCACGCCCAGTCAACGGCATCCAGCGTGATCTGGGGCTCGCGGTGGGATGCGCTGCACGCGTACACCAGCGCCAGGCGACGGGCCTTCTCATTGGCACGGGCCCAGAGCGCCATGCCCGCCTGGTCCGACCGCGACTCGGCGTCCGAGTAGGCCGCATCGGCCAGCGCCCGGATCTCGCTCAGACGCACGCGAGCGTCGGACGATGCATCGACCAACCGTGGGACCGGGTGCTCGGCGTTCGGATTGCCCCTGCCCGGCTTGAAGTCCGCCCACCACTTGGCCCACTTGATGATCGACCTGGGCAGATCGCGCACGTCCGCGTCCTGCCCGCTCCCGCGCCGGCCCGCCTCGAGGATAAGCATGCGGGCGAAGAAGCCGTTGGAGAGCATCTTGGGAGACAGAGCCTCGTAAAAGATGTCCGGGATCGCGGTTCCGAACAGGCACAGGCACGGCTGGTCGATCGTCCGCGGCTCCGTGTCGCTGGCCTTCACCCGCAGGGGATAGGTGGCGCTTGCCGAGGTGTACAGCTTCAGCATCACCTGCATGATGCCCTCGTACCGCGGGTCGCGCTTGGCTCCGTATCCGCTGATCGCCTGCATCAGCGTGTCGATCTCGTCGGTCTGGAAGAGCATGACCGGCATGAGGTGCATGCGGTCCTCGAGGCCCTCGCCGCTGGCAAAGCCGTCGGCGAACGCGCCGAGCATCCCGGCCTCGGCCAGGATCCGCTGGTTCACCTTGCGCGGGAAGTCCTTTCCCGTGCCTGTGTTGGCCAGGCCGAGCAGGTACACCGCTGGGCGGTTGTCCTGCGGATCACGGACCTTGCGGCCGGCGAGCGTCGCCTGGAGCGCGACCGCGCCGCAGAACGCCAGCACCGGCTCCGGGTACGGGGCGTTGCTAAGCGAGTAGTCGATGACCTCGTCAATAAAGCCGGGCACCCTGAGCAGGCTCGCTGGCACAGGTCCGGGATCGATCGGACCGGAGACAACCGGCTCGCCGGTCGGCTCACGATCCCCTGCCGCGACGCGGAAGGCAGACAGATCGACATCCGGCTCGGGAACGGTCGAGCCAAAGCCCCGCGCCCGCAGCGCCCCAGCGGCCGCCGCGAAGTCGCCGCCATGCTCGAGCAGCGCGTAGACGGCGAACGGCGAGTACCCGCGCCGATCCTCGAACGGCGGCGCATTCGTCGAGAAGACGTAGAACACGCCGTCCTTGAGCGTGGCGCTGCAGCCCGCGGACTTGCCCGGCCGCGACCAGTGCTCGTTTTCGCCGTCTCGGACCTGCGTCCAGCCGTGGCGAATCAGCAGCTCCCGCACGTCGCCGCGCTGGTTGAAATCGTCGCCGGGCTTCACGCCCTCATCTGGGGCCGATGTCGAGGCCTTCTCGCTTGGTCCATCCTCTATAGGTGGCGGCACCTCGTTCAGTCCCCACGCGCACGCCAGCAGGACCTCGCGCTCTTCGCGCGTGATCACAGTCAGCGCCGCGAAGTTGCCGGAGACGAGCGCATAGCCGTTCGACGGGGCGCACAGGAACATCCCGCCCTCACCGCGGGTCTCGATCAACGTGCCGACGGCGAACCACCGCCCGTCCGGCCCCTTTCGCGGCTTGAATCGCTTCCCGCAGACCTCGACCTCCTCCGAACCGGGAGCCTCAAAGCGCCGCTGCGCGAGCTTGAGGTTGCCACAGACCGGCGCTTGGCACCGGTACACCACATGCCGACCGCCGGAGGGCGTGTTCTCAATGACGAGCCGATCGGCCAGGCCCGGGCTGACTGCTTCGACCCGTGCCCGCCACGGCTCGAAAGCCGCGCCGGCCAGGTCGAAGTCGATCATCTCCACATGGCCCGACACCGCGCCGGCGACGATGCACAGATCACGATCGACGCCACCGCCGAACCACTTGGTCAGCTCTTCGGGCGTGGGCAGCCGCGACTGGTACGCCTTCCACGCGCGCAGCGCGACCTGCTTGTGGTCGCCCTCGCGGATCGCGGGGAGCACGCACAGCCCCGCGTCGAGGTACTTCTGGGCGGTGGCCAAGGTCATCAGAGCAACGCCTTCCACGCAAGGGCATGCCGCAGGCCATCGGATACCGACTCGTGCTCCGCGGCGAGCGTCCGTGGGCAGTGGCAGATGAACCACATGTCCCTCTGGAGCACGCAGTTCTTGAACGCCAGGTAGACAGGCTTGCCCAGCATGTGCGCCCAGCCGATCTCGGTGAGCGTGGCGTGACAGGTCGGATCCTCGATCCAGCAGAAGACCATGTCCGACCGGCGGATCCACTCCATGCACAGGGCCGGGACCAGCCAGCGCGGCCGAGCGCCCTCGGGACAGACGCCCTCAAACCGCTGCTCGACGCCGATGTGCCAGCCCATCCACTCGTGCCGCCGGCCGTTGAAGGGGACGAAGTGCGGGCCGGTGAAGATGAACCGACCGCAATCGATGGGACAACCGAAGGGCTCCCTGCCAAGGCCGGGCACGAGGGGCTCGCGCCAGTTCCCGGCGGCGTGCATCTTTCCGGCGAGGTAGACCAGCGGCTTGGGCTCCCAGGGCCGGCGCGGATGTCCCGACGATGGCGGGACGGCGCTGGCTTGGGTTCCGGGGCGGGGCGCAGGCGTGGTCGTCATGACACGTACTCCTTGAGGCCGCGGGACTCGAAGTGCTCGCGCAGCGCTGACGCGACGGAACCGAGCGAAGGACGACGGCGGCCATCCGTGGCCGCGTCGAGGAACTCACGACAAGTTGCGGCGAGGACCGGCGGGAGGCACTCGATGGCATCGGCAACATCAAGCTCAAGATCTGCCTGCGCGAGCTCGTCGCGCCGTCGTCCGCTCAGTGGACTGCAGACCTGCTCGCGTGGGAACTCGCCGACGGAGACCGTGGTTGTTCCACCGCCGCGCTTGGCCGCGTTCTGTGACCGCAGGATCGACGTGCCGGCGTTGGACATCGCGATGGCGATGAATGCCAGCGGCCGACCGCGTTCGGGTTCGAACCGCGGCCACCGCTCCAGCGCGGCCACGACGAGCTCGGAGCGCAAGTCCAGCCCGTCTTCGTCCAGCCGTCGCCGGCCGGTCAGGCGGCAGGCCTGACCGTGCGCGATGGCCCGCACGCGGTCCAGGTCCAGGCTGGTGTAGTCGGGGGGCGGCGCCCCTGGTGCAAACTCAACCATTCGCCACCTCCTGCACGAGCAGGCGATGCGGCAGGCCATGACGAACCTCGATCGACACCGTCGAGCCCTCGCCGGTCGTTCTCAGTTCAGCGAGCAGCTCAACGACGGCTTGCTTGAGTGAGAACTCCGCTGGGCGGGCGGCCGCATCACCCCCAGGCGCCCCTCCGAGCTTCACCTCGCGCACCACCCGGGGCATCGGCGTAAAGGTCGGCTCGCCACCGACCATGTGCAGGTGCTCGATCCGGCCGAAGCCGATCCGCTGCATCAACTCGACCAGGCGCCGAGCGCCGCTGCTCAGGGCCTGCTTGGTCGGAGGGTTGGTGGTCGCCTTCAGGCGGCACCACCTTCCGAGCCGGTATCGCCACGGTGGCGGTCGATGGCCGCGAGTTCAAGCCGGACCTGCTCGATCGCGCGGCGGTCATAGAGACGCACGCGGCCCGCCAGCGCCGCGGGGCGGATTGCTGGCCGCGTCGCCAGGACGCGCAGCACTCGGTGCATGGGCTGCTCGAGTTCACTGGCGATCACGCCGGGGGTGATCAGGGTGGGCGGCGGGGTCGAATCCGGGCGATTCGGTGGGGACGAGGTTCCCATTGCGGCGGCTCCGTTCCCGGGCGACATGCCCGGTCACAAGGCCGCGAACGGTCGCGTGACTACCTCGAATGTCTCGGAATTCGCAGGCCGGGAACCGGTCGCGCGCGCGGGGGGCC
>JAEYUO010000113.1 GCA_023432465.1 Planctomycetota bacterium
GGCGGGGGAGCTGGCTGCTCGGCCGCCGGCTGGGGCGCGGCGGGTGGCGGGTCTGGCTCCGCCGCAGCGGGCTGCGCGGGCGGCTGGGGCACCGGTTCCGGGGCGGGCTGGGGCTCGGGCTGCGGCCCGGGCTTGGGTTGGGGCTGGCCGGGCAGAACCTGCCCCGGACGCGGCTCCTCCGCTTGTTTCTTGAGATCGATGATCGGGCGACGCACAACCTTGGTCTTGGATGGCTGTCCGCTCGGGGTGGCGGGCGGGGATTGCTGCGCGTGGACCTGGCCAACGAAGAGCGCGCCGGCGCACCCGAGCAGCATCGAGACTGAGCGAAAACGTCCGTGTCGTGGCATCGTGGATCTCTGGCTGAAAAGTGGGAAGTCGATCAGTTGCCGGGCTTGCGGAGCGGGGTTCCCTTGCGCCAAGGCGATTCCACCGTCGGCTCTGGCGCGGCGGCGGGCTGCGCGGCCTCCGGCGGGCTTGCTTCCGGCGCGGCCATCGCTGTCTCCTCCGCCTGGACGGGGTATGGCACTTCCTCAACGGCCGCGGTCTGCACGGGCGCTTCGTCGGAGTCACCGTCATCAACGATGGCCTGCTGGTACCAGTTCTCTCGGGCCGAACGGCGGATCCCGGCGAGATCGGCGGGGCCGAGGGCTTCCTCAAGCTGACCAAGCAGCGACACCATCTGGGCGCCGGTCAGGCCCTGGTAGTGGCGAGACTCCGGCGGCAGCAGGCCCATCGTCTGCAATCGCTCGGTGGCGCGGGCGGGCGTGACCCTCCGCTTATCCCCCATCATGCGCACCATGATGCGCGAGACTTCGCCCACGGTCGCGGCTTCGCGCGGGGGCCGGGCGGGCTTGCGCTGCAGCCAGCCCAGCCGCTTGGCGACCGCGACGCGGTCGTCATAGCTGGGGAGGCTCACCCCGGTGCCCAGCAGCATGCAGGCATGGAGCGCATCGTCGTTGACCACCTCATCCCGGGTTGCCAGCTCGTCAAAGAAGTTCAGCTCGCTGAGGCCGGGGCCCCACTCCGGCTCGATCGCCTCGGCCGTGACATACAGCTCCGCCGCGGACTCGGCGACCTTTGGCCGGTTCTTGATGCCGCTGGGGAAGCGCGTGTACTGACTCTCGCCGCCGCTCCGGCATCCTCCGGGCGCAATACCCACCATCGCCACAAGGGCCAGGAATGCGGCTTGACGTGCCATCCGTGGTAAAAACTCGTGCATCCGTGAGGACCTTTCCTAACAAGGCGGGCCGATCCTGGGCCTGCCGCCTGAAGCGTAGTTGAAGCGCACCGGCCCGGAGTGTCAACCCGCAGGAGATTTCGGGGTTGCTTCCAGTTCACCTCGGCACCATGCCGATACCGTCGGACGTCTGCCCGGAACAGGCGAACCGGCGGCGCTCAAGGAGTCTGACCATGTCCCCTGCTCGATGGTTGTTGCCGGCGATGACTGTCGCGCTCGTCGCGATGGCCGGGTGCAAATCCGAGAAATCGAGACTCGAGGACCTGTATCAGGCGGCCGGGAACGCATCGGGCGGCCGCGGCGGGGTGGCGAACGAACTCCGCAAACAGTGGGGAGAGGGCGACATCACCATCGTCGAGGCCGTCGGTCTGGCCCACACGAAGCTCGACACCCCCGGAGATGCCGCCTCGGTGGCGTTCGCGGGCGCGGTGCTGGACGTGGTGGGCATGATCATGCCGGACATCGATTCCAAGACCAATGAGCTGTTCTGGATTCAGGTGGGCACGCTGGCGGGAAAGTCCGCCGCGGTCGCGTTCAGCGCAGACGACATCCCCCTTGCGCGGTCACTCGTGCTCGCCGGGTCGGACCGGTGGCAGACCGAGGCGTACTGGCGTCAGCACCCGGATCATGATGCGGTCGCATCGCTGATCCTGCACCGGGCCGGCGAGAGCAAGGATGCGCTGGACCGGCTCCGATCGCGGCCGGAACTGACCGGCGAGACACAGGCGGCGTTTGACCTGATCGAGCGGGAGTGGCGTCGTTCCCGCGGCGGCTGAATCACAGGCAATCCTGAGCAAAAACAAACGCGCCGGCCCAGAGGGACCGGCGCGCTGTGTGTCGTTGTGGCAAATGGAGACAGTTGATCAGCGGCGACGGCGGGCCAGCGCAAGGCCGCCCAAACCAAGCAGTGCGAAGGCGCTCGGCGCCGGCACGGGGACGACGAAGTACCCCTGGGATTGGAAGTTGTTGAGATCGAAGTTGATGGATCCGGTGAACAGCCCAGTGCCATCAGCACCCATGTTCCCCTGTGGCGCGTTCAGTCCGGGGAGGAACTGGTTGGAGGCGTAGTTGTGGTCGCCATTGTTCACGAACGCCATGACGCAAATCGTCTCACCCTCGATGCCGAGCAGGCCGAGGTCGGAGAGCGCGAAGCTGAACTCAAAGCCCGTGGTGACGGCCGCTGCATCAACCGGATTGGCCGGGCCGGAACCGGCGACGACACCGGCAGCGTTGGAGCCGTTGTAGGCGACTTCAATCGGCTGGGCATTGACGCCCGTGCCGGTTGAGCCGGAGCCGAAGTTGGTCCCGCCGAACACATTGCCATAGAACGAGAAGGTGGAGTTGTCCAGGTTCGCGAAGTCCAGGTCGAATCGATCGCCCTCAAAGTTGCCGCGGCGACTGATCACATGGAAGTTGGGGGCGAAGCCACCGGCGAACGTCATTCCGTTCATGTTTGAGGCGAAGTCATTCCCCGCGCTGGTGAAGACGTTGCTGCCTCCCGGCCCGGTCTGCAGGAACAGTTCAAGCTTGTTGAAGTTGTCCTGAAGGTTGCCCGTGAACGCGAGGTACAAGCGTCCGCCGCTGATGCGTGCGTACGCTGCGTTGAGTTCGCTCTGGTTATCCCCAAACTCCGTGTTGACGGTCTGCACCGAGAACGGCGCGCCGTAGCCATCACCGAGAATCGAACCATCGACCTGAGCGTTTGCCGCTCCGGCCGCCAAGCCCGCCACTGCGAGCGCAGTCAACATCCGAGTCATGTCTCTCTCCTGCCGGGGCTTCCGGCGTGTGTGTTCTTCTCCGGGGACGTAACACAGTCCCCGAAGCACGTCTCTCTTGCCACAAGATACCGGATTCGGACTTCAAGTCGAGAAAAATCGCCGCGCTGCACCAAGCCGATAGTCCGCAAAACCTATCTTTTTCCGAACATCATTTGCTCGTCCTCGGCCGGGCGTCGCGCGGCGAATCCGAGACCTGATCTCGCCGCGAAACAGTAAAAACATGCGATCCCTGGGGTTTGTGGTTGCGTTCCGCGGGCCATCCGTAGACTGACTTCCGTGCCGCGTTCACGGCCGCTTGATCCGGACGCGCCCAGACTTGCCAACAGACACCGGCCAGAAGCCTCGAATCCGTTCAGGAGTTGAAGAAGATGCTGGCAGTACTCGCCGCGATCGTCCTCGTGCTTGGCGCTGCCCCCGACAACAACGTCGAGTGGAACGGGCTGTCGCATCGGCAACCCAACGATCTGCGACCGTGGTGCCCGGTGAACGGCGAAGCGTTCGAGGTCCGGATGCTGGCGTACTCCAGCGACCTCACGGCCGCGCGGGTGCGCTACACGATCGATGCCGGCGCTCCGGCGTGGATCGATGCTTCGATCGTCGAGAGCCGCGGGCCGTACGACGTCTGGGCGGCGCAGATCCCCGCCTCATCCGCGACAAGCACCGTCGCGTACATCTTTGAGGCGACCGATGGCACGGACAGCGATTACTACACGGTTGTGGGTGTCACCGGCGGCGTCGTGGAGGACGAACCCGTCGGCGGTGGGTTTGTCGTCAACTTCGCAACGCTCTCGCACGCACCGATGGGTTCGACACCCGTCACCGGCGGGGGCGCGGTGTTCAAAGTCTGGGCGCCGAACGCCGCGCAGGCGTATGTCCGCGGCAGCTTCAACGGGAACTCGCTCGCCCACCCGATGACCAAAGCCGGCGAGGTCTTCACACGGTACGTCCCCCTGCTGCCGTCGAACACGACGTACCAGTACTACTTCGAGCCGGGCGGACATTGGCGACCGGATCCGCGCTCGCGCAGGCTCATCCCCTCGGGCGGCAACTACCTGTCGCAGCTCATCAACCCGACGGGCTACACGTGGCAAACCAAGGGCTTCCAGACGCCGCCGCGCGAAGACCTGGTGATCTACGAGCTGCACATCGGCACCTTCGCGGGGCGAAACGACCCGTACGGGCCGGCCTCGCTCCCCGCGACGTTTACCGATGTGAAGAACCGCATCGGCCACCTCGCCGAGCTCGGCGTGAACGCCGTCGAGCTCACGCCCATCAACGAGTTCCCGTGGGACTTCTCGGCCGGGTACAACCCGATCACACAGTTCGCCCCTGAATCCGAGTATGGCACGCCCAATGAGCTGAAGGCGATGATCGATGAGTTCCATGCCCACGGCATCGCCGTGCTGCTGGACATCGTGTGGAATCACCATTCCGCCACCGACAACATCCTCTGGAACTACGACGGCGGGCAGCACTACTACGACACGCCGGAAGTCAGCACGCCGTGGGGTCCGCAGCTCGACTTTGATCGCGGAGAGGTCCGCTCGTACCTGCTCGACTCGATGCACATGTGGCTCGACGAGTATCGCCTCGACGGCTTCCGCATGGATGCGACGAGTTTCATGAACATCGGCGCGCACGCCGCACCGGGCTGGAGCCTGATGCAGGCGTACAACCAGCAGATGGACAACCGCTACGCGGGCCGCATCTCGATCGCGGAGCAGTTGCCCAACGACCCCTGGATCACCCGATGGACGAGCCTGGGCGGCGCGGGGTTTGATGCCCAGTGGTGGGACCCGTTCGGCGATCGGCTGCGTGAGGCGATCATCGATGCCGCGTTCGGCGATCCGAACATCGGCGCAATCGCGGGCGCACTCTCCGGCGGCGACTGGCTCAACGGCTCGGAACTGTGCAACTACGCGGAGATGCACGATGAGGCCTGGCCCAGCAGCGGCGGGCAGCGCCTCGTGAAGACGATCGACGCGGACTTCCCGCACGACTCGGAGTTTGCCCAGGGACGGCACAAGCTCGCGCACGGACTGGTGATGTTCGCCCCCGGCGTTCCGATGTTCCTCCAGGGGTGCGAGTGGCTGGAGGACACGGACTTCGGCGGCGGCGGGCCGGAGGGGCAAGACCGGCTCGACTGGTCCAAGAAGGTCACGTACTCGCACATCTTCGACTTCTTCAGGACGATCATCCGCGTGAAGAAGGAGAACGCGTGCTTCCGGGCAAACTCGCCGTACAGCGCATACCACGTCAACGACACGGGCAACGTCATGGCGCTGCACCGCTGGAACAACGACGGCAGCGTGTGCGTCGTGATCTCCAACTTCTCCAACACCGACTACAACGTCTACAACCTCGGCCTGCCCATGCCCGGCTCATGGTTTGAGATCGTCAACAGCCAGAAGACCCGTTTCGGCGGCCCGGGCACGCTCACCAATCCGCGCATCGACGCCATCGGCGGCCCCATGCACGGCCATCCGCAATCGGCCTCGATCAAGGTGCCGCGGATGGGGCTTGTGGTCCTCCGCCACGATGTCCCGCCGTGCGCGGCGGACTTTGATCGCTCAGGCGGTGCGCCGACTGTGGCGGACATCTTCGCGTTCCTCTCCGCATGGTTCGCGGGAGACCCCCGTGCGGATATCAACGGCGGCGGCATCGGCGTGCAGGACATCTTCGCGTTCCTGGCGATCTGGTTTGCGCCGTGCGACAACTGACCGGCGCAGCGGCCGACCCGCACACCATCGATCCGCCTTCGGCGGCGGACTCGCTCCGGTCCCGGTAGACTCTCCGTGACTTCACGGAGGGCTCTGACGATGCGGATCGAGTGCACCTGGATTGCGGCCGCGGCATTGCTGATGTCTGTTCTCGCATCAACCGCGTGGGGGCAGGCGCGGATGGTGCAGCCCGAGTCGCTGGAGCAGGGCTTCATTGTCGTCGTCAACGACAAAGCCAAGCTCGCCAGCACGGAGTCTCCCATCTTCATGGCCTCCAGCCACAACGGCTGGAACCCCGGCGACCAGAAGATGAAGCTCTCCCGCCGCTCCGACGGGAAGTGGCAGATCGCCTGGAAGAAGCCGACGCTCGACTCACGCGTCGCCTTCAAATTCACCCGCGGCTCGTGGGACAGCGTCGAGATGACCGCGGGCTTTGAGAACATCGATAACCGACTCCTGCCGGAGATCGATGCATCGAAGCTCAGCGCAGGCGAGCAACCGGTCATCGAGCTTTCCGTGGAAGCGTGGGGCGATCAACGCGAGCTGGATCCGGCCAAGCTCGCCGGCAGCCCATACCGAGAGATCAAGGTGAACGCGGGCAGCATTCGGCGCGTGGATGTCCTCGGCGGCGGGGCAGGGCCGATCCGCCGCGACCTGATTGTGTGGCTGCCGCCCGGTTATGACGACCCCGCCAACGCGGGCCGCGACTACGCCGTGCTCTACATGCTCGACGGTCAGAACGTCTTTGACACGATGCCCGGCGTTCCCGGCGAGTGGAAAGCCGATGAGACCGCGGCGAAGCTGATGGGCGAGGGCAAGATCGAACCGATCATCATCGTCGGCATCCCTCACGCGGGTGTCGGCCGCCCCGCGGAGTACCTGCCGTTTGCCGCGCTCGACGGCGTCGAGCCCAACGGCGGGGCATTCGTGCAGTTCCTCGTGGATGAAGTCGTGCCGCGGATTGATCGTTCGTTCCGCACGAAGACACTCCGCGAGCACCGCGGGATCGGCGGGGCATCGCTGGGCGGGATCATGGCGCTCGAGGCTGGCACCGAGAAGCCCGCGGTGTTCGGGAAGGTGCTCGCCGAGAGCACGCCGCTGATCACCAATCGCAACGCCGGGTTCAACCACTTCGCCGCCAAGCGCAACTGGCCGCTCAAGGTCTACTTCGGCATGGGCGGTCGGGAGTCCGGCGATGCCAAGGCGAACGAACGCTACGTCGCTTCGGCGCAGGCGTTTGAGGAGCTGCTCGCGGGCAAGGGGCTGGGCAAGGCCCGGGCGAAGTTTGTCATCGACCCCGAGGCGCGACACGACGAGAACGCCTGGGCGGCCCGGTTCGGCACCGCGCTCGAGTTCCTCTTCCCCGCCGAGTGACTCGGTTCAGTCGATCGTCTGCACGCGATTGCTGCGATTGGGCTGCACCACGTTGATGCTCTGTCCGCTTGAGCTGGTGGAGCTGAAGAACGTCGCGTGCACGTTGTCCTTGAGGAAATCGACGTGGCCGTCGGTAAAGACGAAGTTGGCCCCGGCGCGGCCGTGATTGTCCCGCGGCCCGTAGTAGCCGGGGCGCGACTGGGCGATGGTTGCGTTGCCCGTTCCGCCGCCGCCCGCTCCATACCATGCATCGGTGCCGACATCCGGCCCCAGGGTCTCATCGCCCCAGATCGGCGCAGGCTTGAGGATCACCGGCTCATCGGTCTTCAGGCCGACAATGTAGAGATAGCTGATGTTGTAGCTGACCACATCCTGCTTGCTCGCTGGAATGCGCGGAATCTTGAACGTCGCGCTCCCGAGGTTCCCGGAGCCCGGCGGCGTGACGGTGTTGAAGTACGCGTCTTCCTTGTCTGACGGGCAGTACAGCACGCCGTAGCCGTCCATGTACGGCTCCATCAGCGGGACGGTGTTGCCGCCAAAGTATGCGGAGGTATCGGGGTTGCCGGTGCCGGTGTACCCCGCGCCTGCGCCGGGCGCGGTCGCATCGCCGAGCTGATACAGGCTGAAGAGCCCGGCAACGCCGCCGTACACCCACTGCCCATCCATGAAGTTCGGGTTGGAGTACACCGGGGGTCGCGGCATGACCGGGTACCAGTCCTTCCACGTCCCGGCGTACTGGGTCATCCCCAGTCCCATCTGCCGTGTGTTGTTCTGGCACGCCGCGGATCGCGCGCTCTGCCGAGCCTTTCCGAGCGCCGGAAGCAGGATGCCCACGAGCAGCGCGATGATGGCGATCACGATCAGCAGTTCAATGAGTGTGAACGCGTCTCGCAAAGGCCTGTGCTGAAGTTTCATAACCGCTCCAGGGCTCTCCCACCATCGGGCATGACTTCGAGAACCGATACGCAGGAGGCGCACCGCGGGTGGCGAAATGACTCGGGAAAGTCTAAACAGTCTCCCCTTGCCCCGCAAGAGCCCGAACCAGCCACGACCGCTGGGGGCTCATCGCTCAGTCTGGCCGTTCGGAAGGCGGTGAATCCACGCGGCGACCCCGCCACGGCCCGCCCGACGGCCCGGAAACAGCCGCCGCGGACGAATGCCACTCTCCCCGAGCGTGAAGATTCGCTTTTTCGTTGCACGGCGCATCGGTACCAGTATCCTTATGGGTTACGCACATCTGCCCGGAAGCCGCCCGGAAATCCGTCGGCTGCGTTGCCCGTGTCGGCACGATCCCGGGTCTTTTATCAGGAGAGGTTCGGAATGAAGAACTCGACCATGACCGCGGCGATTCTGCTGATGGCAGCGGGAACCGCCATCGCTCAGCCCGCACTGGACGGAAAAATCGATGCCGGCGATACCGCGTTCTATGGGGCCGCGAAGTGGCTGCAGACCAACCCCACGGGGTTCGGCGACCACAACTCCGGCTCACAGCCGCCGTGTGCGGGCTTCGGCGCGGGGATTCGCATCGCGATCAACAACTCCAACACGCTGGGTGTGGCCGGCGGCACGGGCGCATCCAGCGGCGCGGGCGTCACGACCGGCGTGGAGATCGCCATCCCGCTGTCCCAGCTCGGCAACCCCGCGGGGCCGATCCGCATCGCCGGCTTCATCAACGGCGGCGGGCATGACTTCCTGTCCAATCAGGTCATCGGCAGCCTGCCCGCGGACACAGGCAACCTCGGCGAGCCGAGGCTCGTGGACTTCTCCCTGATCGACGGCGACCAGTTCGTCGAAGTCGCCGCGGCCCTGCCCGCCTGCACCACCTCGATCGTGTTCGATGGCGAACTCGACGGCGCGTACGGCGCGGCTCTGTGGACGCAGTCCATCGCGACCAACTTCGGCGACTCCAATCTCGGACAGATCGACTACGCCAACGGCTCCGAGATCGACTCCCTGCACGGCTACATCTGCGATTCGGATATCGGCAACGGCGTGGAGCCGGTGCTGTTCCTGTTCATCGCAGGGAATGTCGAAACCAACTTCAACAAGCTGGACCTGTTCCTGGATGTCGGCGCAGGCGGGCAGAACCAGCTCCGCGGCGATAATCCCAACGTCGATTTCAACGGCCTCAACCGCATGGGCAACGACGGCGTCAACCCGGGGCTGAAGTTCGATGCAGGGTTCGAGTCCGACTTCTACCTCACCATGTCGTGCGGCGGCAGCCCGTTCGCGACCTTCGCAAACTTCGCGCAGACCCTGACCGACGGCGGCGGCCAGGGCCAGTACATCGGCTCCGGCGGCTCCGGAACCAGCTTCCTGCAGGCGCAGGCCTGCCCCCCCACCCTGCCCGATGCCGGGCTCGCCTACGGCTCGGAGCTGAACGCTGTCTACTCCTACCTCGATGAGCCCAACAACAAGCTCTACGTCCACATCACCGGCAACCTCAAGAGCAGCGACGAGCAGCACCGCCTGCACCTGCTCTTTGATGTCATCGCCGGCGAGGGCCAGAACGCGATGCGCGGCGACAATGTCCGCGTTGGTCTGGCCGAGGGCGGCCAGGGCGTCATCAATCGCCTGGGCAACAACGGGATCGATCCCGGGCTGACCTTTGATGCCGACTTCGCCGCGGACTACATCATGGTCTTCCACTACGAGGAAGCCAACGGCGCTCGCGGCGTTGTCGATGCGGCCGTCGTCCGCACCAACGGCCGTCTGGGCGTCGGCGGCGGCAACGCCTTCAGCCTCGACTACGGCACCTTCCAGGGCAAGGCCTCCGGCACGCTGCTCACGCTCGACGGCAGCAACTTTTGCTGCGTCGGTCTCGACCCGGGCGAGATCCAGCGAAACGGCATCCGCCTCCAGGACGACTTCACCGCCGACATCTACTCCGCGTTCGCTCCTCGCGAATCCGGCATGGTGCTCGATGCGTTCCGCACCGTTTTCGGCGGGTTCGGCACGCTGCAGGACTGGGACAACTGGCTCGCGGACCCGCAGACCGCTCCACGCGACGGCATGATCCAGGCCGTGATGAGCAACCGCAACCTCGTCGGCGTGACCGATGTCGATGCATCCGGCGCGGCCGGCGCGACCGAGGGCATCGAGATCATCATCGATCTTGATGAGCTCGGCTGGGACGGCGCAAGCGATATCAAGGTCGCCGGGTTCATCGGGAACGGGGAGACGACGTTCCTCTCCAACCAGGTCCTCGGCGGTCTGCCCGATGGCGCCGGCAACCTGGGCGAGCCGCGGCTGGTCAACTTCGACGCTATCGCCGGAACCCAGTATGTCGTGCTCGCCTCCGTGGGCGGCGGATTCTGCGATGCCGACTGGTGCCAGGACGGCGAGAAGTCTGTTTCCGACATCTTCTGCTTCCTGGCCGACTGGTTCGCCAACGATCCCGATGCCCGCACCTACGGTGGAGCATCCACCCCGGTGCAGGCGATCTTCGCCTGGCTTGCGGTGTGGTTCGCCACGCCCAACGGCCCCTGCGTGCCGTAATCCTTCTCACGCGATGCGCCGATTGATCGTGTGAAGTCCGCTTCAACGCAAAGGGCCCCCGTCACAGGACGGGGGCCTTTTTTCAACTCGTTCTCACCGGCTCGATCAACAGCGTCCAATCACATCACGCCGCGCCGACCACCGCATCGTCAGCCGTCGCCAGTCGCAGGATCTCCGCCTGCGTCATCCGCTCGCCCTTGAGTTCGCCGGCGATCCGCCCCGCGCACAGCACCACGATGCGGTCCGAGAGCATCAAAAGCTCGGGCATCTCGCTGGAAACCAGCAGCACCGCCGCCCCCGCATCCGCCGCGGCAGAGATCAACCGGTACACCTCGCTCTTCGTACCGACATCGATTCCCCTCGTCGGTTCATCGAGCAGCAGCACGTTGGTTTCTGCCCCCATCCACCGTGCCAGGAGCAGCTTCTGCTGATTCCCGCCGGACAGTTCGCCCGGCAGCGAACCGGCCGTCGCCGTCTTCACCTGAAACTCCCGGAGTCGGTCGCCCACGAGCCGTCGCTCCGATGCAAGCCGCCGGAACCCCCAGCTTGCCAGCCGCGGCATCACGGGCACGGCGATGTTTTCACCCACGCCGAGCTGGAAGAACAGGCCTTGCAGCTTGCGGTCCTCGGGCACATACCCCATCCCCGCTGCGATCGACTGCTTGATCCCCGCATGGCGGCCGTCGCACACAACGCGGCCATTCGCCTCGATGCGGCCCGAAGCGCGACGATCCAGCCCGAATATCGCATCGAGCAGTTCGGACCGGCCCGCTCCGACCAGGCCACCGACACCGACGACCTCACCCGGACGAACATCGAGCGCGACATCGACGAGCTTCCCCGGCGAGCACAGGCCCCGAACGTGCAGACCCCGGTTCGCTTCACTGCCGCCGCCGTCGCCGTTGATCTCGGATGCGGATGCTGCGCGGGCAGAACGCGGGGTCCCGCTCACCTTGCGCCCGATCATCTGCTCCACCAGCGCGGGCTCATCGATATCCCGCACGTTCGAGGTTGCAACAAACCGCCCGTCGCGAAGCACCGTCACGCGGTCGCACACCGCAAAGATCTCCCCCATGCGGTGAGAGACATAGATGATCGTCAGTCCGTCCGCCGCCAGCTGTCGCACGATCTGGAGCAGCCGTTCCACCTCCGCCACCGCCAGCGAGCTGGTGGGCTCATCCAGCACAATCACCCGCGCCGCATGACCGCCCCTCCCATCCCCCTGCTCCCCGGTGCGTTCATCCAGACTCTGGGCGATCTGCACGATCTGCCGATGCCCCGGCGAAAGACTGCCCAGCGACGACCGTACATCGATCATCGGCTCAAGTCGCGCCAGCAACTTGGATGCACGGCGTTCCGCCTCACGGAAGTCCACGAGTCCCAGTCGGTTCCGCGGCAGGTCGTGCAGGCACAGATTCTCCGCGACGCTCAGGTTCGGGCACTGCGCAAGCTCCTGATGCACAATGCGGATCCCCGCATCAAACGCATCCTCGATCGAGCCCGGCTTGAGCGTCCGCCCATCCCCACGCGACAGGTCTCCACCCGGTAGCGCGATCTTCACCAAACCCGTGTCCTGCTTGTGAAGCCCGGAGATGACCTTCCCCAGCGTGCTCTTGCCCGCGCCGTTCTCACCCATCAGCGCGTGGACCTCGCCCGCACGGAACGAAACGCTCACCTCGCTCAGCGCCTGGGTGATGCCGAAGCGCTTGGAGATCCCATCAGCCCGCAGCACAACCGCGACATCCCCGGCCGGCGCAGCGCCTCCCCGCCCAATCGCGTTCTCCGATGCCTGTCCACTGGAGTCCATCACGTGCGCTGCCCCGTGCTCAATCTCGAGAGAGCCTTCTGAAAAAGCCGCCGAGCGGAGCTCCCTCCGCCCGGCGGGCATCGATCACATCGGCGCGGCCGCGCCGGATTACTTCTTGCCGAGCCACTTCTCCCAGATGCCCTCGTACTTGGCCACACTGTCCTTGGTGACCACGCTCAACTCGAAGTTGTTGACCACCTTCGCGGGCTTCTTGCCGTTGTGGACCTTCTCGAAGAGCATCTTCACCGTTTCCGCACCCCAGCCATAGCAATCTTGGCCGATCAGGGCCTGGACCTGTCCGCTCTTGACGTACACAAGCTGCTCGGGAAGGTGATCGACCGAGACAACCTTGGCCTGCTGATACACCCCATCGAGCGCGTTCTTCGTGAACAGCGGCCACCCGCCGACCATCGCCCAACCGGTGATGTCCGGGTTGGAGCTCTGCACGCTCTGCACGCGCTGCGCGGCCTCCGCCGCGGTCTCGGCGTGGTAGTACGTGTCCTTGATGGTGATCTCAGGATACTTCTTGGCCTGCTCCTTCACGCCGCGAACGCGGGCCTGGAGGTTTGGAGCGTTCTGATTGCCCGCGAGAATCGCGACGACGCCCTTCTCGCCCATCGCCTTGGCGAGCTCTTCCATCACCTTCCGGCCGGCGGCCTCATCGTCGATCCCAAAGTACGCAAAGCGCTTGCTCTCGGGGGAGTCGGAGTCAAACGTGGCAACTTCGACCCCCTTATCGACCGCCGCATCGATCGCGCCCTTGAGCAGCTTGCCATCGGAGCAGGAGATCGACACGCCATCCACGCCCTGCGACACGAGCTGCTCCAGGAACTGAGCCTGCTGCTGGGCATCCTCGTTGTTCGGGGTGCGCCAGTTGATCTTCACGTCCACGCCATACTGCTTGGACAGTTCCTTGGCCATGTCCTCCGCGCCGGTCCTCGCGGCCTGGAAGACAGGGTTGGACTGGCTCTTGGCGATCACGCCAAAGACGTACGACTTCTTGGCGGGCTCCGTTGTCGGGGCCCACGCGGCAAGCATCAGGCCGGCGCCGATGGCCGCCGCGCCGACGACCGCCTTGCAGAATCCTCGTTTCGTGAACATGGTGCATTCTCCGGGATGTGCCTCGGTGCCGAACCGGCCCGGGCTTAGGTGTGTTGGGATGGAGAGTGTACCGGAACGCCCGACAAACGTGCCCGGGGGAGGGCAAGTTCCGGTGGGAATCAAGCGTCGGCACCCCTCACAGCCCCATACAGCCCCAATCGGCGGATCGCATCCGACACACCGGGGGCCAGAAGGCCCTCCGCATCGGCGGATCTGCCTTCGGCGAACGCCCGGCGAACCTCGCTCGCGCTGGCATCGATCCGTCCAACCGGCACGATCCACAGGGCCCAGGCCGCGAGTTCCTCAGCCGACCAGAACCCGGTCTCGGCCATCCGTTGGCTGATCGAGGCGGCATCGACTCCTGTCTCACCCCGGGCCATTACCGCGGGTTCGGCGAGGCTGATGATCCGCCGCGGCTCGCGCCAGCGGTGGAAGCTCGTCGCCTGATCAGCGCCGATGAGCAGCCGCGCGACCGTCTGCGATCCGCCATGGTCATTCATCCACCCGCGCGCGCGGGCGAGCGTCTCGACGGTATAGCTGGGCCCCTGGGAAGAGCCGCTACGCGCGATCTCATCATCCCACACCGCCGCCCGTTCCACACCATTGGTCGCGATCCGGACCAACTCCAGACGGGCCTCATCCGAGGCGACCGGGCCATCTGCTTTGTGCGGCGACCTCGCGGCGGGCACGAACACAAGCCACGCTCGCCCCGGGCAGCCGTGCAGGAGTTCGAGTTGATTTCTCACCCGCTGCGCCAGCTCGACATGCGCGATATGCGGAGGATCGAACGTCCCGCCAAAGAAGATCACCAGCGGCACGCCCGCGGGCACGGGCAGCGGCGAGATGGACGCCACATCACTCGGCTGCCCGCCAGAGCCGAGCTTGCTGTCCGTCGCGATCCACTGGCGCGCGATCTCGACCACGCGCTGGCCAACTTTCGGCAGCACGCGATTGGCGCGTCGCACTACCCCGAAGATGTGCGGGATGAGCGAGGGCTTGCGCAGCATGTCCCAGACGGCACGACCGACATGTGTGCCGCCGCTGGGCGTGACCCACCCGAGAACCTCCGCCGGGAGGGTCTGTTCCGGAGTGTCGCTGACGCCTCGAACCACCGTCCACGCCAACCCGCGCCGCTCACATTCCGCGGCAAAGGCGTGCGTCTCCATGTCCACAATCGCCGCACCGGAACTGGCGGCGAGTTCGCGCTTGTCCTCGGGCCCGGCGACGATGCGATCAACCGCGATCAGCGTCACGCCCGCCGCATCGGCAAATCGTGGCATCCAGCGCCCGCCGTGCTCATCGACGACCGCGGCGATCCGCGGCACATCATCCGTCTGGGTGAGCCCGCCGCACGCACCCGCGAGGATCATGAGCGAGCCCGGCTCATGGCCGTCCGCGACACGCCGAAGCTCCTTGACGATCGCATCCTTCCCGATCCCTGTCTGCACGACACGAGCGTGATGCAGGCCCGCGGCCCGCAGTGCGCGCTGCACCGCCGTGCGTTCGATCTTCATCGGGCAGAACACGATGATGGCCATGCCGCAAGCGTACCGCGGCGACTCGCACCAGGAGGCGGAGTTTGAGCGGGCGGGTCGAGTTGCGCCGAAACCGCGGTGTCAGTCGAGCGGATAGACCAGCATCAGCGGACCCTGGCCTGCATCCCGCGATGACGGCTCCAGGTGCAGCCGCTTGAGGTCCACCGTCGGGAACTCGCGGTACACATCATCGGCCTGAAGGTTCTCGCGAAGCACACGACCGTCCGGCGTGCACACGGTGTAGAGCGGCATCGGATCCGCGTGATGGATCAGGATGCGATACTCGCGGCATTCCAGCGTCCCGATGAGCCCGTCGGCTTCCACGATCGGCATCGCTCTTGCCGCGCCGGGGCCTGTCGCCCCGCTTCCGCCACCATGCACCCGCACCGCTCGCGCGCCATCGACTCCGCCCGCGCGGGACCAGTCGGGGTTGATCAGGCTTCCCACCAGGGCGAACGCACACACGCCGCCCGCCACCAGCAGCGCCCGTCGAAGCCATCGGGGCGTCGAGGCGGCGGTGTGGGTCGCTTGGCGCAAGGTTTCCACTTCGGATCGGACAGCATTCGACGAGGTGTCGCGGGGTGTCTGAGTGTCCATAACGCTGTATCGGCCGAATCTGCCGACACCTGCGGCAAGCCCCCGCGGGGGCGTTCATCGCGGCGATGTGCGACCCCGATAACGCCGCGATGGACCCGACCAACCGCCGATTTTGCCGCTCTGGAGCCACTTCACGACGCGGACCGGGCGTCCTACCATGTGCCCGCTTGGCCCCGTCGTCTAGCCTGGTCTAGGACATTACCCTTTCACGGTAAGAACATGGGTTCGAATCCCATCGGGGTCATTCTTGCTCGCGGGCGGTTTCAGGTCGCGAGTTCGCGGAGCACCGCATCGGCGAAGCTGTCGAGGTAGCGCGCGGCAAACTCGTCCACCGCGCGGCATGTTGCCGCGTGATCCACACCCCAGCAGACCGCGATCGCTTCGGGCGCGGCGGCATCGAACTGCACGGCCAGTTCGCCATCGATCACGAACGCGGGCGGCACCTTGTCGGCGAGGAAGGCCGAGAGCGCGTTCACCCCTGGGTGTCCGATCGAGATCTGCGGGAGCGGAGCGAGCATCTGGTCATTCAGTCGCCACAGGTCGGTGATGACCGCAACACTCGGCGGTGTGGCCTCTGCGCCGACAGGCGCGGCTTGGGTCGATTCGTTCCTGGCGGCGGACCACTTCGCCGCAACGGCCGCGGCGACGGCATCGCGCAGTTGATACGCGGCCGCGCGTTCGTGCAGCTCTGCCCGCAGGTGCGCACCGACGACGATCAGGACGAGGTTGTCGAGGTCGGGTTCGATCATGGGGGAGAGCTTACAGCTCCGCGCGGGCGCGCGTGGTCAGCAGCGTGGCGAGCAGACCCATCTGGGCATCCAGGCGGTTGCGAGCCTGGGCGAAGACGCGGGACCGCGGGCCGTCGATCACTTCATCGGTAATTTCGATGCCGCGATACGCCGGCAGGCAGTGCAGCACGATCGCGTGCGCTGGGGCCTGCGAGACGAGTTCGAGATTCACCTGGAACCGCCGGAACACTTCCAGCCTGGAAGCCTTCTCGCTTTCCTGGCCCATGGAGACGAAGGTATCGCAGGAGATGACATCGGCGCGGAGCACCGCCTCCACCGGGTCGCGCACCGTTGAGAACTCGAGCGCGGGCATACGCGCACGCATCTGCTCGACCCACTCCTCCGGGAGTTCGTAGCCCTCGGGCGCGCAGAGCACAAACCGCATTCCGAGCTTCCCGCAGATCTCCACCAGCGAACGGGCGACGTTGTTGCCATCGCCGACGAAGGCCATTGTCCTTCCGGCAAGGCCATCGACCGAGCCTGGGCAGAACTCATCGATCATCGTGAGCACATCCGCCAGCGCCTGGGCGGGGTGCGCCAAGTCGGAGAGGCCGTTGATCACGGGCACCGCGCTCACCGAGGCCATACGAACCAGCGTCGAGTGGTCGAAGACCCGCGCCATGATCGCGTCGACCATCGACGACAGCACGCGCGCGACATCTTCGGGCGATTCGCGCCCGCCGATCCCGACTTCTCCCTGGCCCATGCTCATGACATCGCCGCCGAGCTTTCGCATCGCCTGCTCGAAACTCACACGTGTGCGCAGGCTGGGCTTCTCGAACAAACAGCACAGAGTCTTGCCGCGGAGCAGCCCGGGCTCGGGGAGCGCGCGAAGGTCGATGGCCCGCTGCAGCATCTGGCGCAGCAGCGGCGCCGGCAACTCATCAATGGTGAGCAGGTGAGTCATGCGGAAGGGTAGGGACTGAAGGGGGAACACAGAGCAAGCAGAGGAAGCGGAGTGCAACAGAGGGGAGTGAGACAAGGCGAGGGGGTGAGAGGGTGAGAGGGTGAGAGGGTGAGAGGGTGAAGGAAGGCGGGTGCGCGGGGAGCAATGCGGCCGCGGATGGACACGGATGGGAGAAGGGCAGGTACGCAGAGCGCGGAGGGCGCGGAGGGAGGCGGGGAAAGAGAGGATTGATCCAACGCGGAGGGCGCGAAGGGGTAGCCACGGTGGGCAGCGGATCCGAGTGTGCGGGTTCGAAGGGACGGGCCGCGCACGGAAAGAGGCCGGGGCTCGGAGTTGAACCACGGAGACCACGGAGACCACGGAGGGAGCAGGAGGAACAAGAGTTTGGATCTCAGAAAGGCAGGTACGGAGAGCGCGCCGAGGAGGCGCGGAGGGCGCGGAGGGAGGCGGGGAAAGAGAGGATTGATCCAACGCGAAGGGCGCGAAGGGGCAGCCACGGTCGGCAGCGGATCGGAGTGTGCGGGTTCGAAGGGACGGGCCGCGCACGGCAAGCGGCCGGGGCTCGGAGTTGAACCACGGAGACCACGGAGACCACCGAGGGAGCAGGAGGAACAAGAGTTTGGACCTCAGAAGGGCAGGTACGCAGAGCGAGCCGAGGAGGCGCGGAGGGCGCGGAGGGAGGCGGGGAAAGAGGGAATCGATCCAACGCGAAGAGCGCGAAGGGGCAGCCACGGTGGGCAGCGGATCCGAGTGTGCGGGTTCGAAGGGACGGGCCGCGCACGGAAAGAGGCCGGGGCTCGGAGTTGAACCACGGAGACCACGGAGAGCACGGAGGGAGCAGGAGGAACAAGAGTTTGGATCTCAGAAAGGCAGGTATGCAGAGCGCGCCGAGGAGGCGCGGAGGCCGCGGAGGGAGGCGGGGAGGAAGAGTTGATTCAACGCGAAGGGCGCGCAGTGCGACAAAGCAGTCGCGACGGGCGCGCGGTGCGGAACGCTCAACGATCAAAGTTCAAGGCTCGAAGTTCAAGTGAACGGATGGCTCATCGCCGCATCGCGATCATGGCGCTGGGCCGGAGGAGCCCGCCGCGGCGAGGAGGGAGGCTGGGGAAGCGCGCGGGTTGCCGGGCCGCGAAGAGCGATTGGGATTGAGGGGGTCGGGGAGGTCGGGGAGTGGCGGTGGGTTGCGCCGGTTGGCGGGGACGATGTCGTTGAGCTCGGGGATGTAGTCGTCGCCGTACCGGTTGCGGATGCTGTCCACCATCGCGCGGACATCGTCCTCGGTTGCGTCGATCAGCGATTCATGCAGGCCCGCGGCTTCATCGGCCGGGATGCCCTCTGAGAGCACGTCGTAGACGCGCTGGGCGAGGGGGATGAGGGGAATGTTGGAACTGGAATGGGGGAAGTCGGAAGGCGCGGATGCGGGCGCGGTAGGCGCGGTGTGCGGCGCGAACGGCGCGAACGGCATCATCGCATGATGCATCGGCGCGCGTGGCATCTGCTCGTGTGGCCTTGGATCGTGCTTCTTGGGCGCGGCGGTGTGGGTGCGCTGGCGGGAGGAGGGCGCAGCGCCCGAGAGGCGCGTGAGGCGGAGGAGTATCGTGGCGGCACGGATGATATTGCCGCGGCGGCGCTCGGCGAGCATGCGCTCGCGGAGGGTGGATGGGTCGGAGGAGTCGGGGGCGGGCCTTGGTGGTGCGGCGGTGGTTGCGGACGCCGATGCGATGCGCTCGGCGCGGTAGTCGGTGATGAGTTCATCGAGCGCGGCGACCGCGCTGTGGGTGTGGGCGAGGGCGGCGAGGCGGGTGGCCGCGGCGAGGCCGGTGGAGAACTCGGCCATGCGGTCCTGTGCTTGGGGTGACTCAAGCCAGAGGGCGAGGGCGGGGAGGGTTGTTCCGTGGTCGGCGGCGATCTGGCGGAGGGACTTTTCGGCGGCGGCGATCTCGGCGAGAATGGCGTCTGCGGGGCTGTTTGGGCCGCGGGCGTCGGGGTTGAAGGGGATGAAGTTGGCCGCGACGGCGTGGGACATGATTGGCATCAGTATGGCGTACAGATACCGATCTGTCAAGGGCTTTGTTTGGATTGTGGATGGATTCGGTAAGCCGAGGCGGGGAGGGAGGTTGCGGGAGTGCGCGGGCGCGGGAGCGGCCACGGATGGGCACGGTTCAGGACGAGTTCAACGCGAAGGTCACGAAGGGCACGAAGAGTGAGGGGATGCCGTCGTAGAAGAAGCGTTCGCTGCGGACCTGCTTGGTGACCGCGCCCTCCTGGACATCCGGCCACTTCGGAGTCTATGCCTTTGGCGCTCTGTAGTACGCGGCCTTGGGGAAGTAAAACGATGGAGGCTTCGCATTCCCTTTGGCCCAGTCGATCAATATTCCCCATTCATTCGGATACGCACAAAGCTCTGCTTTGCGAACAGCTTCTTCGTCGCCATACCGATCTTCCATCCAATTCAGCAGCCAGCGAAGGGCTTCCGCAGCTTCTTCTGCGGTTACCAAATCACTCTTCATGATTAACCGCTCAAAGGTTGCAAGAAAGGGCGATTCTAAGCCTTCCACTCTTTCCATTCGACTCCAGTACGCGACGCTCGGCGGGACGGCCTTGATCACCATGGCATTGGTGGTCAGTCCGACATTTACATACACACCATCGCCGCACGCACTCTTCTGAAGGAAGATCAGCATCGTTAGCTCGGAGCCAGTCTTCCAGAATAATCCAGCCTTGTTCTTGTATCCGAGTGGCCGCGCTAGGCCACGGAACATTGTGATGAGTTCTGCCTTGGTCATAAACCATTTCCGATAGGTATTAAGGTATCCGGTGTAGTCTCCCCTGATCTCCGGGTCTGGGTGTTTCTTCAGGGCTTCGATGTACCTCTTCAGCTGCTTCGCACCGCGAGCGAGCCCACTTGGCGTATCGGGCTTCAACTCGCGAACGATTTTGCTCTTGGCATCGATCGCATCCACACGCCCGCCAGGAACATTCACCTCAAACCTGTACCCAGCTCCGAGCGCATTCCTGTAGTTTCATTGCGCCTCATGGCCTCGCGCGCATTGAATCGTGTATCCTCCGCGGACTTTCCCTCCTCCCGATCTTCCGGTACTCCTGCCGACTCGACTGCCCGCGAATACGTCGGCTGGGTTGAATGAACGGTCTGTGCCCGGTATCCCGATCTCGAACGCGTCACGGAGGCCGCGACCCAGCGCGAGTGTAACCCAACTGTTGTCACCGCGAGAATGGTCGTCGTCAGGCAGCGACCAGTCCATCGCCCACTCGACATCCCAGTCTAGATTCGCGGCGTAGTCCTCGATCAGCGCACTCGCTGCCTCGCGGATGAAGTCGGCCGGCCCGGGCAGGGGATCGAGCAGCGCGAAGGCGTCCAATGCTTCGTCGAGGGGATGAAGCCCTTCCTCGACGGCGTCTCCATACTCGCTGAGTAAACCCAAAGGGTCGCCGCGTTGCCAAGGATTGCTTCGAAGGTACTGCTGAGTATTTAGCCCATCCCCGTACAGTGATGTGATACTGAACGCCGCGACCATCGCATCCATGCCGCGGCCGTGGTAGGAGGCGGCTTCGATGAGCGTGAGGGCCGTCGCGTTGGGGTCGGGCTGCATGAAGCGGCCCATCTGCGGGGAGTACGCGCGGTTGCGCATGTGCACCAGCAGGTGCGCAAACGGGATCAGCCGCGGCGGCTCGATGCCCAGAGCGCCGGGGTCCACACCGATATCCAGTCTGTCAAAGAAGAGGGCCTGGCGGGGGGGTGCCCGCAGTGCAGCTGCGCCCCCCCCACGCGGCCAAGTGCTCGGAGGCCGTTGCGGCCCCGCCCCCACCCAATCGCATCATACCGCCATTGCCCGCAGACGCGAGCGGCAGGCGCTCCCGCGCCAACTCTCAAGGCTCACTGCGTTGCCGACTGAGTCCTGACAGGTCCGCTGCCTCTCCGGCATCAGTCATGGCGGATAGAACATGCATCCAGTCGCCTTTGCTCGCACGATCTTACGCTTGAGCGAGTCACGCATCATTGCCTTGGGAGTCCCGTTACGTACTCGAAATGTCGCCACGCTTGGTGGCACGCGCTCATCAAGAATGTCAGCTCGCATATAGAAGGGGCTCTCTCCCGGCTTGTTGACGTTGTAGGAAGTCTCTGGATTGGCGCAGTCCAAGACTCGATTTGCGTGCATGATCCAATAGGGTAGGCCAAGGGACTTTCGACCAAACCTTATATCGACAGGCAGAAACTGGCAGTCACCTGGGCCTGCCTCTTCAATCAGCACCCGGATTCGATCCGAGATCACATACAGCCCCTGAAAGACAAATGGGACATCCTCGACGCGATCCGGTCTGTCTGCGCGACCGATCAAATCAAGCGGGGGGTGATCAAGGGGTCCCTCCTTCCACTTAAGTGCATAATCCAGCTCTCTCGTGATCTTAACATCCAATCCCCACCGCGCATTCTCTGATCTTTGATGCCCAATTCCATCGAAATTCGAGAGTACCCAGTAGCTGTGTCTTTTTGATGTCATAGTGGCCTAAACCAATCGTCTGGGTTCTTAGTAATGAGCCTCGCCGCCTTCGGCGAAGTCCATCAGACGCGTTTCGTTCTGCTCGTTGACCGTGTGGGTCAGAGCGCTGGGAGCAGGCGATAGCCACCGATCATCGCTGCCACCTTGGGATCAGTTCGTGACAGTCGGATCCCATGAAACGCTGGCATCACGTCCTTGCACCCAATCCGGATCGCCGGGATAACGCAAGCCATCGATAGGCCTCGACTTGACTTCAACAGGCTGCAGAAAGAGCGGCTTCAGATCATCGATCTTGATCTTGGGCACGAGATGCTCCGCGATGTAAATCGATCCTGCCCGATCAATAACGCAATCCCTTCCTTCAACCTGAAACGCGATGAAGCAACTCGGCTCGCTGGTCGCCGGATACGCCCTAATGGTACCGCATTCGATACACACGTCTATTTTGCGCGGAGGATCACCTCGAGTGTCGATGGCTTCCCCAGGATAAAGCGTAGCGTGAGTCCCAACTTCCCTCCCTGTCAGATCGAGCGCTCGTCCGATCGCCACCGAGGGCAAGAACGGCCGAAGACGCTCAAGCAGGACTTTGTCAATCAAAGCAACTCCCGTCCGGCTCGGACTGTGCCGATGATACGTCCGAATAGGGTAGGATCGCGTGTTGTACACGATGTCGATTGGCGTCGGGAACCAACCTGGCAACACTCGCTGGCATATGCTGCACAGAACATTCGCTTTCTGCTGCTCCAATAGCCAATGCCGAGCTTCCTGGCATATCCACATCTCTGGAAGACTAAACTCGAAATAATTCATGGAACTGCCTTCTGTGCCTCTCGCATCTCGCGTAAAATTCTCTGTACCAAGCTGCTGCGGTATCCATCATCCTTACCGAGGTACTTGGCATCGAATCGTGAAGACACCTCATATAAGGTACTGATCGCCGTGTGATAGTCCTGAGGATTGTCGATGAAGTGCCTTGACCATTTGTGATTTCGCCGCTTACTAATGCCTGCCTGACTCATTGCTCTATACAACTCGCCGTGGAACTCTTGATGGATCTTTCTGGGCATCTCAATAAGATCCTGCGCAGCGTCTCCACCTAGTGTCGTGAACTGAAGGAAGCCGCACGATTCTTGGCGACGCGGCCGAGGATGGTATTGGCATCGGCGGTCCAGATGAAGGGTCGGGCATCGTCGTTGCGGGCGTCGATGTAGTCGATCGC
>JAEYUO010000144.1 GCA_023432465.1 Planctomycetota bacterium
GGGAATGGGGAATGGGGAATGGGGAATGGGGAGTGGAGCGAAACATCTGACCTCCGCTCGTCCGGGAGTGTCGGCAGTGGCCCCGAACCCAAATTACCTCGCACCATCTTTGATTTCCTTGTCACAAACACACCTCGGCGCGCATCTGCAACGGTATCGGGGGTTGGGTGAGGCCCGTAAGGAGAAACGAAGATGCGATGTTACACGATGCTTGCCGCAGCGATACTCTTTGCTGTGTGTTCGGGCTGCCAAAGTTACCCCGCGGGCTCTCCGCGTTGCCCCGGAGGCCAGTTTGGGTCGGGCCCAGTTGATACTGACGGCAACGGCAGCCCTGATGCTTTCGGAGTCTGGTGGGAATGGCTCTTTGTCACCGCTTGTACCATTCCGGGCGAAGATGTGGGCGTCGCACTCTCAACGGAGATCTCTGGAGGTGTTCGCATCTATCGCCTGAACGTCTTTGATGGCCCCGCCACCGGCGAAACTTTCAAGATCGTCGACGTGTACGATGCCATCAGCGCGATGGACCAGGTCTTCAAGCTCAGCGGCTATGACATGACCTACACGGAAACCAGCAACTACCGGGACTCCGTGAAGACCTGGCTGATCGACAACTGGATTCCGGCGAGCGACTTCTACGCGAACACCGGCTATTGAATCATCGTGCCCGACGATCTCTTGGAACGATGCAATGATGCGACAGTCACGTCTTCTCGCAGCGGTAGCGGTGATCGCTGTCGCTGCCATTTCCTTAGGCGCGTGTGCGTCCCGGCACGCTTACTCACTGCCTGACAACCTCCGCTTGAAGATCGACGGCCGTCCACTGGTAGACGGTCCAGAGGCGACCGTCTTGCCTCTAGCGGTCGAGAGCCTGGTGCCGATTGTGGAGTTGCAGATTGTTGGGACGCATGGTCACAGCTCGTCCACGCGAGCGTTGGTTGATACCGGCGCGTTCATGTACATGGCGTTGCCCCACGCGATGGCTGAGAACGCTCGCCCTTGGATCTGGCAAGACTCTATTGGACGCGTACGAACTTGGTCCTTTGGCAAGGAGTCGGGCTCGCTCGGCGTGATGACGCGAGTGGATATCGGGGAAAGCCGCCTCTCGCATGTACCTATCAACGTTGCCCCGAAGTCGAGCAACCTCCCCGGCACGATCCTTGGCTTGTCCGCTCTGTCGTTGTTTGATTCACTTGAGCTGGATTGGGCGCGCGGTTCGTTGACACTCCTTCGACACGAGCCCGGGAGTACCGCCTCATGCGCCGACCTGTCAACTGCGCCGGGAGTCGTTCCGTTCCGCTGGTGGCACCCTCGGGGCGACGCGGCTGGCCGAGAAAACGGCGGAGTAGCGATCGGTGGCAAAGTCGCGGGAAGCGATGTTGAACTGTTGGTGGACACCGGGTGTGGTGGAGACTTGGTCCTCCCTCGCGGCCTCGCAGCAAAGGAGCCGTGGGTATCGGCACTCGAAGAGGATGGCTCGATCAACATCATTTCGGCAACGGGCACATCAAAGGCGAGGCGTTTCAAGCTGCGCCGACCCATCAGCATCGGCGGCGAGTCGTTCACCGACCTCCTCGTGGCGGTCTTCGACGACTCGATGCTCCCACCGGGCGCAACAGCGCTGCCCATTCTCGGCGCGCCTGTTCTGCGGCGGTTCGAGCGCGTCACAATCGACTTTGCCAATGAACGAGTGATTTTGGATGCTCGACTGCCTCCGGCGAAAGTCCGACCGTGACTGGACCTCCTCTCCGAACTGGATTTGGCGCAGGTTGCCGCGTCAGCACAAAGTGATGGATCACCCCTCGACGCGCTGCTTCCACATCGCCACCACGCTCTTCTTCGTCAGGTCATACCGCAGCGGCGTCACCGTCGTCACCTTGCGGAAGATCTGCTCGACATCGCTCCCCTCGTTGGTCGTGCGGAAGTCGAGCCCGTGCCCCGAGGCCCAGTAGTACACATCGCCCCCTGGCGAGATGCGCTTCTCATACTTGTCATTCAGCCCGTGCGTGTTCATCGGGCACACGCGCACGGGGTAGCGGTACTTGGCCTCGGCCTCCGGCGAATCGAGCGCGGTGACGGGCACGTTGATTGACACGCACGCGTGCTGCTCGGGCAGGCCCCACCGCCCACTGGCCGGAGTCTTCGGGCAGTTCTTCAGCACCTGCTCGATCGCCCGCCGCGCATGGCGTGCGCCCGCGCGGAAGTCGGTCTTGCCCATCCCCCCCGTGCCGATGTGCAGGCTCACCGCGATCGACGGAATTCCCAGAAACGCCCCCTCCAAAGCCGCGGCCACCGTCCCCGAATAAATCACATTGATCCCCACATTCGCGCCCGCGTTCATCCCGGAGATCAAGAGATCCGGCTTCGAGCCCCCGCCGAACTTCTCGGGCCAGATCGCGGCGATCGCCAGCTTCACGCAGTCCGCCGGTCGGCCATCGACCGCGACGCCGGTCATCGTCTCGACCCCGCCCCACCCCAGCCGGTCCTCACGCACCATCAGCGGCTCGTGGAACGTCACGCCGTGACTGGTGGCGGACTGCACCGTCAGCGGCGCGATTGGTGTGACCTCGCCAAGAGCCCCGCCACTTTCAGCAAACTCCCCGTGCGAATCGACCAGGGCCTCATACAGAGCCTGGATTCCCGGGGCGCGGAGACCGTCATCGTTGGTAAGCAGGATGCGCATGCGCGAGTGTAGGGGCCGGAGATCAGGGGGCCCTCAGGTGTTCGGGCCCATCTGGTTCTGCGCGGAGGCGGACAATGACGGCCTCTTCGCTGCGACGGAACGAGCGCCAGAACGCCGCCAACACAACGATGCCGAGTGCCAACCCCCCGATGACGAACGGACGGTGCGACCGCACGGCGTGGATGTTTGAGACACTCGCCCAAGTAAGTTCATCTCCGAACCAGGCCCAGAGAGTGATCGCCAGCGATGCGAAGCAACCCGTCAGCAGCACCCCACAGGCCATCTTCCGAAACGCGAGTGAGCCAAACCGCACCTGTCCCCAAATAACCACCCATAGCGCAAGGCTGGCAATCACGAAGTGGAGACTCAAGACGTCAGTACCAAAGGCAATAAACCTCTCCGGGTGAGCGGAGAGCGCCCATGCCCGGGCGTGCTCGAATCCGCTTGCCCTGCACAGCACGTACCACATCGCTGCCGGAATGAGCTGAATCGGTATCATCGCCATGGCGTACAGGCAGATGTTCAGGGCGGCTCGCAGTGACCACCGGGTCCGTCGTCTTACGCTGATGATCGCATCCGATGGCGCCGGGCTTCCACACTCTGGGCATCGCGCAACACGAGAGAGACCCCTGCGTGAATAACTGCATTGAGAGCAGACATCCAACGGCAACCGCACATACCGCGGCTCAAACGAGCCAAGCACCAGTGCAATGCCGCTGATGAATCCCAGAACCGCCGCGAGCTCGATGAACATCCCCGACATCTACCGCTCCGCGAGGGTCAATCGGGCAAGATCTCAAACGAGCGCCGGCCGTGAAGGCGATAGAACCGAAACTCCGAGTCGAGTGTGAATACGACTCGAGTGTTTATCGCTTCGGCAAGGGCAACCAGCGAGGCATCGGCAAAGTCCAGAGGCCGGTCTTGATACTTCGACATCAACTCAGCAGCACGCGCCAGTCCTTCGGGGCTATGCGGCGCAATCGCAAACCCTCCCGCCCGGATCATGTTGAAGATCGCTTGCTGCGACCGCCAGGCGCGGCGGCGACCAGCTCGCATTCCGGCCAGGTGGATCGCCTCGGTGAGAATCGGCAGAGTCGTGATGAGTTCAGACCGCAGTGACTTCACCGTTGCTCGACAGGCCTCGTGCCACGCATCCCGAGGATCGATCAGCGCGACGATCGGTCCGGTATCGATGAGAGTGATCACGAGCGCTTCCCGCGCTTGGTCTTCGCGCGCCGCGCCCGCTCCTTTCGATCCTTCTCGACCAGGAGCGCCCCGAAGGCCTCTCCCGTTCGATCCGATCGCGTCCGCTCCCGGCGGCGCTCAGCGGCCTTGCCCGTTCCGCTATCCACCGAACCGATCAGGTGCTCAATGCGCTCGTACACCGTCTGGCCCGATGACTTGGAAGGGCGCTTCCGCGACACTTCGCGTATGGCGCGGCGGATCACCTCTGATGGCGATTCCCCCGATTCCCGCGCAGTGCGGTCAAGCAGTTCATTGGTCTCATCGTCAAGTCGCACGGAACGGATCACGGCCGGCTCCCTTCGTTCAAGGCCGTTGTAATACACCCATGCCTAAGCGTAATACACGCCACCCAATGTGGCACCCCCCCGCCCGCCCCCCTACTCATCCTCCCGCCCGATCCTGTCCCGCGTCATCTTCGCCTTGTTCCCCTCCCCCGCCGCGTCATACAGGTCCGCCAGCCGCGAGCCCACGCGATAGAAGTTGCTCTGTGTCTCAAAGCCCGGCGAGAGCTGACCCGGCTTGCCGATCCGCCGGAACGCATCCTCAAACACCGGGATCGCCGCCGTCGCCGGCTTCCCCTCATCGGCCAGCAACCGCTCGATCGCCGCCAGCGCATCCACCACCACCGTCCCGTCCTCCGGATACCTGATCGCCACATCCTTCAGGATCGTCCACGCCTTGCCCGGCTGGCCTTCCGCCGCCCACGCCTGGGCCTGATTGAACCGCGACCGCGCCACCAGGTCCGGCCGGCCCACAAACTGCTTCGCGCACCAGTCCCACAGGTCCGACTGCGCCTGTGCGCTCCCGCTCGTGCGGATCAACGGCGTCACGATCTCCACCGCGAAGTCGGGGAACTCACCGGCACACAGCCGCATCACCGCGCGGCACCAGTCGTTCTTCTGCTTCGCGCTCATCTCCTTGAGCTCGCCCAGCCGCGCCGCCGCCAGCCACGCCGGCGCATACCCAGGCGCAGCGCTCGCCGCGGCCTGCAGCATCAACTCGTGCGTCGACAGATCCGCCGCCCGCGCAGCCGCCGTCGTCGGCGCAGGCCACGCCGCATCCGGCGCCGGCGGGTACGTCGGCCCCGCACGTTCACGCTGCCGCTCCGCGCCGCTCCCGCCCTGCTGCGTCCGCGGCTGGGCAACCGCGAACACCCCGCGCACCTGCCCGATCCGCTCCGCCGCATCCACCAGCACGATCGCCGCGGCCAGATCCCGCGCCGAACTCTTTACCAGCCCCGCCGACAGCCCGATCTGCGAACTCGATACCACCCGCCCGCTCTGCGGGTCCGTCACGTTCCCCCGGATGTCCTCATACTCGTCGTATCGTCCCTCGCGGAAGTCCCACACCGTCCTGTCCCCCTTCCGCGACAAATACCCCACATACGCGTGCGCCACATCCGGCCCGGTCACCGTCACCTCAACCGTCGGGACGCCGATCGCCTTCCCGCAGTGCGCCGCAAAGAACGCCTGCTCCTCGCACACCCCACCCACCTTCTTGATGTTCTCCAGCGTGTACCCCCCATCGGCCTGCCATACCTTCTTCTCCCGCCCATACCGGAACGCCGCGGTGTCATACGTGATCGACCCATACACCGTCCCGATGTTCCGGTTGTTCTGATACCGCCCCTGCGCCCAACGCAGGTCCGCCACCGTCGCCCGCGTGTTCACCGTGTGAATCAACAGTTCCGGCGGCGTCGTTCGCGGCGGAAACAGCATCCTCCCCGCGTTCTGCGCAAAGAAGTCAAACACCTCTACCACATCCAGCGCCTCCGCCGGGGGCAGCTCCGGCCCACGCGGCAGTCTCACCTCGCGCCCGCTCGATCGGTTCCGCTGGCGTTCCTTCTCCAGCTCCCGCACCTGCGCCGGTGTCAACCCGTCCGGCCGGCGCGGCGGAAACCTCGCCTCATCAAACACCACGCACACCGCCGCGATCAGGTTCCCCAGTCCCGCACCATCCCCCACCGCCTTCGGCCGCTTCTCAATCAACTCCGCCAGCACGCCGTACACCGCCTCCGGCTTGTCCTGCGGGCCGACCGTCAACGCCAGCCGCCGCGCCAGCGCCGGGTTCTCCAGCAATGTCGGCATCACCCGCGCCCGAAGCTCCGGCTTGAGCGCATGAAGCTGGTTCAGGAGCCGCCGCCACGCCCCCGTCTCGATCAGCACATCCACCCGCTTGTCAAGGTCCGCGTGCGCGATCGCCAGGTCAAACAACCGGCTCATCTCCGCCGCGCTCGCCCCCAGATCGCGCGCATCCGGAAGCGCTCCCACGATCCCGTTCACCTCTGCAAGGATCGCATCCTCAAACGTCCGCGGCCCATCCTTCGCCCTCTCCGACGCAGGCTTCCCCGGCGCGACGCCGGGATCGCCAGCCTGCCCCGCCGTCGGGGCCGACAATCCCAGTCCCGCAACTGCCGCAACGACCAGAGAACCGAGGATACATGAGTGATGACGCATAAGTCGCTCCAGCGTACCGGATCGGCAGGGGACACCTCAAGAACTACTTATACGAACAGCAGGGCCCGCCCGTCGCACATCATCCGGCAACCGCGTCCCCGGCCGCGCTTCCGCCCCCCCGCCGCGACCGAAAGAACTCCCGCAGCACCGCCGCACACTCCTCCCCCATGACCCCCCCGATCGGCGCAACCCGGTGGTTCAGCCGTGCGTCCTCCGTCAGCCGCATCAGGCTGCCGCACGCCCCCGCCTTCGGGTCGGCGCACCCATACACCACGCGCCCCAGCCGCGCATTGACGATCAACCCGGCGCACATCGCGCACGGCTCCAGCGTCACCACCAGCGTGCAGTGATTCAGCCGCCAGTCCCCTGTCGCCATCGCCGCCTGACGAATCGCCAGAAGCTCCGCATGAGCTGTCGGGTCCTTATCGAGATGCCGCCGGTTGTGCGCCGCCCCCAGCACCCGGCCCGACTCCGTCTCATACACCACCGCGCCCACCGGCACCTCTCCCGCTGCCGCCGCCGCGCGCGCAAGCTCCAGCGCGCGGGCCATGCTGGCGGTGTCGTGCCGTGTGGGGGACGTCGGAGGAATGGTGGGGGTGGGAGCCATGACGAGCAAACAAGTTGATGGCGTGAGAGGGTGATGCGGTGAGTGGGTGATTACTTCCCGATGTCGCGACGCGGCTTCGAGACTGTCCATTTGGCGGAGTGAACGGACATGCCGACGAGTGACTTGATGACGCCCTCAAGCGCTCGGTACACCGGTGCGGCATCGGTTCGATTGAGATACTCGCACTTGACGGCGAACTCAAGCCAAACCTGTGTTTCCGCGGCCTCGGCCTCCGCATCAGAAAGCTTGCTGATAAAAGCCGCTTCGTACCGCCGCTTCCGCCACGCCTCGGCGATGTTCGCAGCGACGGAGCGGGATGATCGCCGAGCCTGGTCGGTAAGGGAGTATCGCTCGGCCGCCGGAAACCGCTTCGACAACTGAAAGACTTCCATTGCCACGGCAACGGCCCGCTGGTAAACGTCCAGATCACGGTGCGATCGGATCAACCCCGCCATGGTGTCGCTCCTTCCCGAGGTTTGCAAACGCGGTGCATCCGCCGTGTCACATCATCACCCCCCTCACGCGCTCAGCTCATCATCCGTCTGCTCATTGGTCATCCGGTTTCGCAAACGGATCCTCATCCCCCGTGTCGTGCTCGCTCCGGCCCGCGCCCCCTGCCCCCCCCGCTCCCATCCCCGCCACGCGCTTCGCCGGCAGAGCCCGCAGCAGCACCACGCCCAGCTCATACAGGAAATACAGCGGAACCGCCAGCAGCAGCATCGACAGCGGGTCCGCCGGCGTCAGCACCGCCCCCAGCACCGCGCAGATCAGCACCGCGTGCCGGCGATACCGCATCAGCAGCCCCGGCGTCACAATCCCCGCCCACCCAAGCAGCAGCACCACCACCGGCATCTGAAACGCGATCGCCAGCGCCAGCGCGAACATCAACACCATCCCCACGCAGTCCGACACCTTGTACTGCTGCGAGATCAGCGCCGAGCCCGTCATCGCCGTGCCGTTGACCACCTTCTTCCCGTCCTTGTCGAGCACGCTCATGCGCAGCTGGTTGACCGTCCGGTTGTACCACATCGCCCCCAGCGGCGGGTCCTCCGGGTCGGCCTCCAGCACCGTCGCCACCTGCAACGCAACACCCTCGGGCAGGGGCGCGCTCTTCACCTCCACCATCGGCAGCGACGCGTTGAACGCCACGAAGAACATCAGCACCGTCGGCAGCATCACGTAGTACAGGAACAGCGCCGACAGCACGGTCAGCACCACGCTCATCGGCGCGAGCAGATACGCAAACCGCCGCTCGTGCGAGTGCAGCCCCGGCGCGACAAACCGCCACAACTGAAACACGATCCACGGCGCGCCCACCAGGATCGTCAACACCACCGACACCTGGATGTACGCCGTGAACATCTCAAACGGACCGGTCACCTGCAGCCCCGGCGGCATCCCGCCATCCTCCAGCGCAGCCGCGATCGGATGCAGCAGGAAGTTCAGCACCGACTTGCCGATCACCAGCGACACGATCAGGATCGGCAGCACCCCAAGCAGCGCATAGATCAACCGCCTCCGAAGCTCCTCCAGGTGGTCGCCAAACGGCATGATCGTGTCGCCCAAATCGTCGTACGGCATGGTCGCGAAGGGTACCCGCGGCCGCGGCAGGACCCGAACCCGATCCAACCAATCCCCCCTGTCCTCCATCAGCGGCTGAAAATCCACCACGAGATGGCTGAAATTCCACCACTGAATGGTTGATTTTCGTCTACGCGATGGCCGAAAATCCACCATGCTCCCCCGCGCACTCCAGCCCGCGCTCGAAGCCGCTCTCGCCGATACGCCCGTCGTCCTCCTCCACGGCGCTCGCCAGACCGGCAAAACCACCCTCGCTCGGAGCATCGACCCGAAGCGGCGCCGATACATCACCCTCGACGATGGTGCCGCCCTCGCCGCCGCCGCAAGCGATCCCGATGCCTTCATCGCCGGGCTCGATGGCCCCGTCGTCATCGACGAAGTTCAGCGCGCCCCAGGGCTCTTCCGCGCGATCAAAGCCACCGTCGACCGCGACCGCGCGCCCGGCCGCTTCCTGCTCACCGGCTCCGCCAACGTCCTTGCACTCCCGCGTGCATCAGAGTCGCTCGCTGGCCGCATGCAGATCCTCACCCTCTGGCCGATGTCGCAGGGCGAACTCGATGGACGCCGCGAGCGGTTCATCGACTCCCTCTTCGATCCCGACAAACCGGCCGCGGCCGCCCTCGCCGCCACCACATCTTCCGCCGCCACGACCGTCCTCGACCGCATACTCCGCGGCGGCTTCCCCGAAGCCGCCTCGCGCGACAACCCCGATCGCCGCGCCGCATGGTTCGAGTCATACGTCTCGACCATCCTGCAGCGCGATGTCCGCGACCTGGCAAACATCGAGAGCCTCACCGCCATGCCCGCCCTCCTCGGCGTGCTCGCCGCGCGGTCGAGCGGCCTGCTGAATAGCGCCGATCTTTCACGCTCCCTCTCCATCCCCGCGACAACACTCAAGCGCTACCTCGCGCTCCTCGAAGCCGTCTTCCTCTTCGTCCCCCTCCCCGCGTGGACAGGCAACATCGGCCTCCGCGCCGCCAAAGCGCCCAAAGCCATGCTTGGCGACACCGGCCTCGCGGCCTCGCTTCTCGGGGCCGACCAAGGCCGCCTCACCGCCGAGCCCGCACTCCTCGGCTCCCTGCTGGAGAGCTTCGTCGCCATGGAACTCCGCAAGCAGGCCGGCTGGTCCCGCACCCGGGTCCGACTCCACCACTTCCGCACACACTCCGGACGCGAAGTCGACATCGTGCTCGAAGCGACCGACGGCCGCATCGCCGGTGTCGAGGTCAAGGCAGGGCGCGCAGTCTCCCCGGACGACTTCGCCGGCCTGCGAACCCTCGCCGAGACCGCCGGTCGAAAGTTCCGCGCCGGCATCATCCTGTACGGTGGGTCCGAAACCGTCCAGTTCGGCCCCGGGCTCCTCGCCGCCCCCCATTCTGCCCTCTGGCAGGGGAACAAGGTCCCAACGAGTTCCAGATAACGTGATTCGGGCGAACCCCAAGGGCTCTCTGACGGAATCACCCTCCAGGCGCATCCTCTAGTACAGCGGAGCACTGTGGCTTGGGATACGACGACTTCTCCAGCGCGGAGGACTTAGTAGCACAAGCCGTGCACGGCGATCAGGACGCCATGCGCAAACTCTGGGCTCGCCACCGACGCTGGGTCGCCGCGATCCTCCTCGCCCACATGCCCCGCGAGGCTGAGGTCGACGATCTCCTCCAGGATGTCGCCGCCCTCCTTGTCTCCAAGATCCACTCCCTCCGCGGCGGAGAAGCAGCCCTCCGCCCGTGGCTCCGGGCGATCGCCATCAGCGTCGCCAAAACCCGCGGCCGCCGGACCAAGGTCCGCAAGGCCGGATGGCTCAAGCTCGTCGGCTGGGCCGGTTCGTGGGCGGGCGATGGCGAAGCACAGCGCGACACCGCCGCCGCCACGCCGCTCATCGAGGAAGGTCGCCGACTCATGGACCTCGCCAAGTCTCTCCCCGACGGATACCGCGAACCCCTGCTGCTCAAGTGCGTGCAGGGAATGAGCTACAAGGAAATCGGCGAGGCCATGGGCCTCCCCGATACCACCATCGAAACCCGCATCGCCCGCGCCCGCCGAATGCTGCGCGAGAAGGCCGAATCCGCCGGAATCGGTATGACCGCCGCCGCCGAAGCCTGATCCGCTCCCCGCTCCCTGCTCTCTTCCGGAGTCCTGCCATGAACAACGCCCCCGACAACATCGACCTCGCAACACGCGACCGCGTCGACATGCTCGTCAGCCGCATCGCCGATGCCGAAGCCGCCTCGGACGACTGGGCCGCGTTCAACGAACTCGCCGAGCGCCATCCCTGGGCCTGGCGAGAGCTCGCCCAATCGCAGCGCGATCACGCCGCCATGTGCGTCGCCGTCGGCGTCGCGATCCAGTCCGCCGACTCGGTCTTCCTCCCCGTCCGCGCCGGCGGCGCAAGCTCCATCGACTCGCGACCGAAGTTCGCCATGTGGGCCGGCTGGGCCGTCGCCGCGTGCATGGGCATCGCCTTCTTCGGCGGCCTGCGCGCCCCCGCGCCCGGGACGATCCCCACCAACGCCGCTGGTGTGAATCTCGCGAACTGGACACCCAACGACTACGTCAAGGGCTACGTCGAGAGCGGCGAGAAATCCGGCCTCGTCCTGGGTGAGGTGCCGCACCGACTCCTCATCGAGACCCGCCCTCTCCAGCATGGCGACGGGTTCGAAGTCGTCTACGTCCGCCAGTTCGTCGAACGCGCCAAGGTCTCCGACCTCCTGCAGTTCGCAACCGACGAAACCGGGCGCGCTGTCCCCGTCCGTCAGGTCATGCCCGAGTTCCCCGGCTCTCCCGAATGATCCGGCCGACGGAACCCTCCGCCTCGCGCATCTGTGTGGTGGCGGAGCACACGCACGCGACGCATGCCTTCGCGTTCAGCCCCGTCTACATCAACTCTGTCGTTCGTTGCTTCTTGGTGGTAATGGGTTGCGATCCCCGGATGCATCGCAAGCAGTCAGGAGTATCACACATGACACTTCAACTCGACCTCTCTCCGCGATCCGCCGGCACACGCCGGCTCCTCATCGGTATCGCCGCCGTCACAGGCCTTGTCTGCGGGGCTGGCGGGGCGTTGGCCCAGGGGCGAGGAGCCCAGCCGACCCCCGCCGCGCCGCCTTCCGCTCCTTCCGCGCCCGCCATTCCCCCCGCGCCATCCCCCATGGCCCACCGCGTCTTCGCGCTCGGCTCCGGGCCCGCCACCTACACCTTCAAGAGCAAGGAAGATGGACGCGAGTTCGAACTCCGCCTCGAAAACAACGAAGTCGTCGCCGCGAAAATCAACGGGCAGGATGTCCCCGCCGACCGCATCTCCCGCGAGGGCAACACCATCCTCTTCAAGGATGATCGCGGCATCACTGTCTTCGAGCACACCCTGCCCGCCTCCAGCGAACTCCGCATCACCACTTCGCTCAGCCCCCGCGGCACGGTCAACGTCGCGCCTTCCTTCCTTGGCTCCCGCCAGGGCCGCCTCTGGAGCGGCTCCATCCCCGGGCCCGACCCCGCCGCCCCCGCCGAGTCCTCCCCTCCCAGCACCATGCTCGGCATCATCATGATGGAGCCCGATGCCACGCTCCGCGGCCACTTCGGCCTCGAGCCCGGCACCGCCACGCTCGTCGGCGCGGTCTACGGCGACCTTCCCGCCGATGCCGCGGGCCTCGAACCCTACGACATCATCATCGCCATCGGCGGCAGCAAGCCCGCCGATACCGAGACCATCCGCAAGGCCCTCCGCGAGAAGAACCCCGGCGACGAGGTGAAGTTCACCGTCCTCCACCGCGGCAAGGAACGCGAGGCCACCGTCAAGCTCGAGAAGTACAACCGCGACCGCTTCGACGAAACCAAGGTCCGCTCCATCGCCGCGGTCATGGACGACGAGGCAACCGCCACCGCCTTCTGGCTCCGAAGCGCTGCCGATGCCAGCGGCAACGGTGGCGTCGTCGCCATCAACCCCGACCCCAACAACCCCGTCAGCACCTTCTACTCCGCGCCCGCCGGCACGCAGATGCAGCAGCTCCTCCAGGAAGCCCGCGAGGCCCGCGAACGCGCCCTCGAAGAAGCCGCCCGCAACCTCGAACTCGCCGACCAGCTCCGCGATAAGTCCTCACTCAACAAGAGCATGGAAGAACGCATGCGCCGCCTCGAAGAGATGCTCCAGCAACTCCTCGACGGGAAACCCGCCTCCGGTAAGAGTGACGGCGGGGGTGGCGGTGGCGGCGCAGGAGCCGAGCCCGCCCCCGATGACCTCCTCCCCAACCCCGGCCACTGGGCAGCCAGAAACCCCCCCGCCTGATTCCCCCAACAGCCACAGCCCGAACC
>JAEYUO010000005.1 GCA_023432465.1 Planctomycetota bacterium
CCCCACGTCCGGGTGTCCATCGGCGTTTTCAATTGACCCGGGACCGATCGGAGCGTGTGATTGATCAATGACATCATACGACCCTGTCCGTGCCACCTGTATCCGATACGCCCTGATCGCGGGAGCGTGTTGCAGTCTTTTGCTTCCGCACAGTCTCGCGGCGGCTCTGGCCGTGCCGCGCCCGGCCGGGCAGCCGGCGACAGGCGATCGTCCGGCGGCGGTCTTGGAGAGTCGTGCCATCGGCTGGCCGGAGGTTGCGCCGCTGCTGGCCGAGGCCGCGGGCGCTGTCGTGCTGGAGGAGGTCATCCTCGAGCGTGCACTCGAGCAGACCTGCCTCGACCAGTCGGTCGTCGTGGGGGAGCCCGAGGTCCGCTTCGAGCGGGATCTGCTTGTCACCTCACTCACGCGCGCAGCGGATGTTCCCGCTTCGGAGGGCGAACGATTGATCCGCGACATTCGGACTTCGCGAGGCCTGGGCGAGAGGCGTTTTGCGGGCTTGCTCAAACGCAACGCGATGTTGCGCGCGCTCGTCCGCAAAGAGGCCGGCCCGGGGGGCGTCTTGGTGACGGCTGAGGACATCAACCAGGCGCATCAGTTGAGGTACGGAGCCCGCGTACGCGCGAGGCTCATACTTGTACGCACCCAGGAACAGGCTGCCGACGCGTCTCGACGGCTGGCTGCCGGCGAATCGTTCGCCGATGTGGCCACGATGGTCTCCGCGGATCCATCCCGGCTTCGCGGCGGATTGCTCGATCCCATCAGCCCGGCCGACCCGAGTTACCCCGTGGCGTTCCGGCGGGCGCTCGAAGAGGTCGAGCCCGGCACCTGGAGCAACGCCATCATGGTGACATGGGATGCCCAGCCCGGCTTTGCGATCGTGCGCGTGGAGGAACGACTCGCCCCTGCGAATGTGAGCATCGAGAGCGTGGCGGGTTCACTTGAAGAGGAGATCCGAGCGGTGCGCGAGCGTGCGCTCATGGACCGGCTGGCGAGGAGCCTCATCGATGCGCAGGCGGCAAGGCTGAGCGTGCTCGACGATGCGCTGGAGTGGTCCTGGCGAAGCCGTCGCGGCGGATGAACCTGTAGGTGTTCAGCCCTGGAGGCTGAGCGTGCCCTGCCGCGGCCGCTCGGCGGCGGTGTTGGTCGCGGGCTCACGAGTGAGTCCTCGCTCCGCGGCGGAGCGTTCCATCGCAAGCACCCAGGTCTCTCGCTCAAACTGGAGAATGTCCAGCACCTTCTTGGCCTTGATCGCATCCTTCTCAAAGCCTGCTTCCACAAGCTGTGTGAACAGGAATGTGTAGAGGGATGTCACGCGGGCGCACAGGTCCGGGTCCACATCGTGGCGGACGGAGTTGATCAGTTCCAGAACGATGTTCCGGCACTTAGAGAAGCCGTCGAACACCGCTTCCCAGTCCTTGCGTTCCAGACCTTCGCATCCCTGCACAAGGAACTTGATCGCGCCGTCGAGGAGCATCAGACGAAGTTCCTCCGGACTGGCCGTGAGGACCTTGGTCCGAAGGTATGCGTTCGCCGTGGCGTTGGTCTGCGTCATGGCAAAGGTATCGGACGACTCGGCCGGGGGCTTGACGGAGGAGATCCCGGTGATTGCGGGAGGCGGGGAAGCCCGATCAACACGAAAAAAGTGCGCTTAGCCCCGATTCGCACTCAGCCCGGCAAGTGAGGACTGCTGGCGCTGAAGCTGCGCGAGCGTGGATTCCAGCCCGGCAAACTGACGGACCAGTGCCTCTCGTCGCCGCTCCAGCCGGGCATCCAGGTCGCCGATCCGCGTGACCTGGAACTGGATCTGGTTATCCAGACTCTCCCGCTTGCGTGTCAGCAGCCCGGTCGTCGGCGAGAGGTAGCGATCGGCGAACTGTGCGATCTGCTCGGCCACGCCGACTCGCGAGTAGGTCGTCGCGCCGGTATTGGTCACGAACACACCGGGCAGCACCTCGGTCCGTTCTTCTCTCGCGTCGGCTTCGAATGCCGCGAAGAGGTCGGCCACACCCTGCGGATCGGAGTCGAGCGCAGCACGCAGCCGGGTGGAGTCGACCTCCAGCCGACCGCCGGTGCCCGACCTGATGCCGACCTGGCTCAGGTACTGGTAGCTGCCGGAGACGCCCTTCGCCTTGCTCTGGATGGTCGAGTACATCGCGCGGCGAAGTTCCAGCGCGGTGGAGTCGCCCAGCAGCGGGCCGCCGCGCTGGGTGTCCGCGTTGTACGCAGTGGACTCCTTGAGCCGGTCCGCCAGCGCGTTGAAGGCGGTGACGAAGTCGTTGATCGCGGTCTCGACGGCGGCGGTGTCGCGGCCGAGGTTCAGCGTCACCGGGTCGCTGCTGACTCCGGTGATGTCGATGCTCGTGCGATCGACGATGCCGGTAAACGTGTTGGTGGTGCTGGTCAGCAGGATGGCCTGGGCAGGGTCATCGGACCCGAAGAACATGCGGGCGTTGCGGGCCTGCGCGGTGGTCTGAACAGCCAGGTCGGTCCCGGTGGTGTCGAATGTGAATGCCCCGGCCGCGCCGCTGTCGCGTGCGGAGAGGCGAAGGCGGAAGGGTGCGGCGGCCGAGCCGTCATTGATAACCGATGCGATCGCGCCGGTGCGGCCACCGTTGATCTTCGTGACCACGGTGTCGAGCGTGTCGGTCGCGGCAACCTCGATTGTCCGCTCAAACGAGCCGTCGATGAAGTTGCTCGTGCCGATGCCTGAGGCCTCGCCGACGATGTTGAGCGATCGGCCCACGGTCCCGGTGACATCCTGAATGCGGATCTTCAATGATCCGGCTGTGTCCGGGTCGCGCGGTTCGATGACGATCCCGTCGCCGTTGTCATTCACCCGGGCGACCACGTTCAGGTTTCGGCTGTTGATCTCGGCGATCACATCGCCGATCGTCTGCGAGTCGGACCCGATATCCACCACCGAGCGGGTGCCGGAGGTATCGAAGATCTCAAACGTTCCGGTGCCCACGCCGCGCCCGCCGTTGAGCGTTGAGAGCAGGACCGACCCGTCCACGTATCGAAGCTGCTGACGGTCTCCGCTGATCACGGACGCGTCGACGCCGTCCGCCGCCGCGACGCCGAGCTGCTCGGCCCCTGCGCCGGACACCACCAGCGGGTCGAAGCCGCCTGTGGTATCGGTGAGGACCAGGCTTGTGCCGGATGAGGACAGCGAAGCGACGATCTTTCCGCCGGTCGCTGAAGAAATTTCATCAATGATCGTCGCCAGCGAGCCGGTGGTCGTGACGTTGAAGTTGTAATCAAACCCGTCGCGGGTCTGGATGCTGAACGCCCCGGAGGACAGCCCCTGTCCGCCGCGAAGATTGGACGCAAGGACCGAGTTCATCCCTGAAAGGACCGCACGTCCCGAGAGCGTTCCGTCGGATGTTGATCCGACCAGCCCAAGGTCCGTCGCGGCGGAACTCGAAGCCAGCGCGATCACTTCAAGGTCATTGGAACCCGTGGGAGTCGAGGAATCGACCAGCCGGAAGCCCTGTCCGTCCGCGGTGAACTCCAGCGTGACCTTGCCCTCGGTCTGATCGCTGATGCGCTCACGGAGCTGGCCGACGGTGGCGATGCCGGTGGCGGTCTGCTCGCTCGCCGAGTCGTACATGTTGCCGATGTCAATCGAGTACGTCGATCCGTCACGGGTGTTGAGCGTGAAGTCGGGCGTGTTGTTGCCGACCGCGCCGTTGAACCCGATGCCCAGCCCGTCGCGCAGCGAGGAGAGCGGGATCGAATCGCCCAGCCGCATGACCGACTGGCCCTCAAGCGAGCCGTCGGCCGCGGTTCCGGCGATCCCGAGCGATGATGCGGTCGTGCCGCCGGAGATCTCGGCGACGGTGAGCGAACCGACTCCGCCGGCCTCATCTCGAAGGACAAAGCGGGAGTTCTCCACCGAGAGGCGGACACGCACGTCCGAGGCGGAGTTGAAGGCCTCAAGCACCTCGTTCACCGTCCCCACGCGTGAGAGATCAATCGTTGCCGATGCGCCGGAAGAATCGGTCACGCTCACCCGGCCGCGGGTGATCCCCTCGCCCCCGTTGAGGAGCGAAAGATCGGTATCGCGATCCAGGCGCGCCTGTGCGGATTCAACGGTGACGGATGTCAACCCAAGTCCGGTGGTGTTGCGGTCCACGATGCCGCGGGACATCGACTGCTGGCTCTGCACCATCCGGTCCACGATGAAGCTGAAGCTTCCCAGAGGCGCGCCCGGGGATGCGCGGGCCGTCAGGACCGAGTCGTTGGAACTGGTTGCCGTCGTGGTGCGGAAGATGTCGCTGGCGCGGAACTTCCCCGCCGCGGTCTTGAGCGCGGAAAGCCGGCTGTTGAGATCAAGCAGCGACGCCTGCTGCGTCTGAAGCTGGAGCACCCGCTGCTGAGCGACCTGCCTCGGCCGGGCCTCGATCTGCAGCAACTGCTGGATGAGCGAGGTCGTGTCGATGCCGCTGATGAGTCCTGTGCCGGAGGTGATTCCACTCATGGGCGGTTCTCGCAGTGAAGAGGGGAGTCGGCCGGTGACTTGTGCGGGGACCGGGGCGGGCGTGCCGGGCCGGAGTTCTCCGCCGCGCGACGGAGCGATGCCCAGCTTGGTACGAGCAGGCCGCGGCGTCGGAGAGCCAGCACGTCGGCCACCCAGCTTGTGACTACTCGGCGCGTCTTCAGCCTTGACAGCGCGAGCGGGTGGGAAGGCGATTGTGTCGTCACGGTCTGCACGCGGAAGATCCCTCGGGGCGGACATGACGCAACTCGCGTGCCGTCCGAGGGGTTCATCGGCACTTCTGCGGGATGAGGTAAAAACGCGGTCGGGAGATGGTCGGAGGTTGCACGATTTCGGGGGTGGCAGCACGCACGGGCGACTACGTCCTGCCCGTTATCAGGGGGATCAGTTCGGTGGAACGTTGAGGTCATCCGCAACTACAGAGATTGTGCTTGGAATGCCGTCCCCTGACACTTGCCCCTTGCCCCTTGCCC
>JAEYUO010000017.1 GCA_023432465.1 Planctomycetota bacterium
CCTTGGGGGGTGGGCCGGGGTGGGTATTGGCCCCCGGGGGGGCCCCCCCGCCCCCCCCCCCCCCCAAAACCTCATCACGAGCGCCGCTTCGCGGCGGAGAGATGGAGTGCGGTGTGGTGGGCGGTGGGCGGATGGGTTTGAGGGTCTGATGGGTCTGATGGGTCTGATGGGACGGATAGGACGGATAGGACGGATAGGACTGATGCGAGAAAAGCCTGAGCTTGCGATCAGGGCTCTCGCGTGCCGCGTCCCCTGCAACGCCACCTGCTGAAGGTAGGGCGGGGGGTGTGGCGCACCGTTGGTGCTCGGGGGTTCAAAGAGGAGTGGTGGTTGGCGATCTGTACCCGGGGCTGACGCCCCGCCCCCCCAAGCTCATCACGAGCGCCGCTTCGCGGCGGAGAGATGGAGCGCGGGGTGGTGGGCGGTGGGCGGACGGGTTTGAGGGTCTGATGGGTCTAATGGGTCTGATGGGACGGATAGGACTCATAGGACTGATGCGAGAAAAGCCTGAGCTAGCGCTCAGGGCTCTCGCGTGCCGCGTCCCCTGCAACCCCACCTGCAGAGTGACCCCTCACCCCCTTCGCTTCGCGAAGGGATCTCTCCCCGCCCCCCCGTGCGGGCGGAGAGAGGGTGCAAGCAACGAGAGTTTCGGCCGCGGGGGCCGGGGGTGGAAGTCGAATTGAACTGGCGGCTGCCCCCTCTGTCGGCTGCGCCGACATCTCCCCCGTCGGGGACGGGGGAGAGGGCTTCAATGGCCGCGTTCAGTAGCACGACCAACCGAACGCGAGGACATCGCGGTGCTTGGGGCAGACGGTGAGGTGGCCGATGCCGGCGTCGCAAAACATGTACGGGATGTTCTTCTCGCTGTCGATCTGGAAGAGGTGCTGCATGGGTGTGTTGCAGCGCGGGCAGGAGGGGTAGTCCACACCCTGCACCCAGTAGGGGTAGCCGAGGAGCTTCTCGCCCTGCAGGGGCTCGTGGTCATTCTCCCCGAGCGCTTCGATGTGCGCATCGGTGAGCGGCGTGTCGAGGTCGTGGAGCTCTTCGTAGTTGGGCAGGTCGTTTGTGGGCGGTTCCCACCCCGTGATGATCCGCGGCGGGAAGGCGGGATCGTCGGGGACGTCGGGCCGCGATGCGAGCACGAGGTCGGGCGAGAGCGGGAGGATGCGGGGGAGGTGCGCGGTGCTGAAAGCGCCGGGGTCGTCGCAGTGTGTGCAGTAGAAGAGTTGCAGGACGCCGTCGCCGAAGGGTTTGTTTGCGGCGGCGGGAAGCTCGGCGCTGTTGAGCTGGAGGAAGAGTTGCATGGGCTTGCCGCAGGAGCAGGCGGGCCAGGGTTCGCCGGGCTTGAGGGCGGCGGGGCCGCAGAAGCGGGAGCCGGCGGTGGGGAGGGGGGATGCGGTGTTGCGAGGGGAGGTCGTCTGCACGCGCGGGACGAAGGCGGGCCGGACGAATCGCGCGGCGAGCTTGAGGGCCTCAGCGCAGAGGCGGTCGAGTTCCTCGGGCGTGGGCTTGGGGGCGCGCGGCGCGGCTGAGGATGGTGAGGGGGCGCGGCCGGGGACGGCGCGGATGTCGTCGACGGAGGGGATTTGCCGCCGCGGGCTGGGGCGGAAGAGGGAGAGGAGTCGTTGCCAGAGGGATGGGGGCATGTGGGGGAGTGTAATGGATGGGCGGGGAGATAAAATCCCCGGCGCGGGGCCGGGGGTGGGTGGGAGTGCAGTTGAATGGTCAGGTGAAGCAGCCCCTCACCGGCCGCTGCGCGGCCACCTCTCCCCGGCGACCGGGGAGAGGGGGCGAACAAAGCAAAACCCCGGCCGCGGGGCCGGGGTTGGTCGGGCGTGTATCTCAATGGCCAGGTGAAGAAGCCCCTCACCCCCTTCGCTTCGCTCCGGGACCTCACCCCGCGGGGCGGGGAGAGGGGGCGAACCAAGAAGCCCCGGCCGCGGGGCAGGGGGTGGAGTTCGAGTGCGACCAGAGGCCTGCTTCAGTCGATATCTTCGCGATAGATGCGGGTGTAGTCGGCGAACGTCGTCTTTCGAAGGTCGGCCTCGATCACACGCTTGGCGATGTCGAAGTCGACGACGAGGCAGCATACTTCCATTGTCCCGGAGCCGATGCTGCCGCCGTCGCAATGGCCAAGGCCTGTCCACCCGAGGGTCTCATCCATGCGGCTGATGAGGGCGTTGCGTTTGTCAAGATCATTGGTGGAGCCCATTCCGTTCACGGCGTATTCGATCGCAAGCACCGCATGGTCTTCTGTTTCGATCGGAAGGAAACCTGAGGCGGTTGCAATCGCGAGGACGCTCTGGAGATTGTCATATTCGGAGAGATCGGCTTTCCGTGGATGTTCTGTCGTTTGGCCCCGCTCGCCCAGTGGCCCCCAGTGCTCTGTGACGCCTGAAACATCGAGCCACGCTTCGTGATAGTGCGTGATTCGGCCGTCCTGCTTTCGATACAGCTTGATCATGGAGGTGCCTGTATGGTCGGAGCGCCTGCCGACGAAGATGGAGAGGAAGCGAGACCAGAGTGACGGAATGGTGCGGAGAGTGTACAGACTGAAAGCAATGAAAACCCCGGCCGCGGGGCCGGGGGTGGTGGGACGTGTAGTTGAATGGTCAGGTGAAGAAGCCCCTCACCCCCTTCGCTTCGCTCAGGGACCTCTCCCCGTTCAAAGCAACGGGGAGAGGGTGCAAGCGGGCGATCACCCCATGTGCTTGATGATCGCCTCGCCGAACTCGGAGCACTTGAGCTTGGTCGCGCCCTCCATCATGCGGTGGAAGTCGTAGGTGACGGTCTTCGCGCCGATCGCGCCATCCATGCCCTTGATGATCAGGTCCGCGGCCTTGGACCAGTCGGTGTCGCCGCCCGAGCCCATGTAGCGCAGCATCATCTCGCCCGACAGGATGACCGAGCCGGGGTTGACCTGGTCGAGGTTGGCGTACTTGGGCGCGGTGCCGTGGGTCGCCTCGAAGATCGCGTGCCCGGAGATGTAGTTGATGTTCGCGCCGGGGGCGATGCCGATGCCGCCGATCTGCGCGGCGAGCGCGTCGGACAGATAGTCGCCGTTGAGGTTCATGCACGCGATGACGGAGAAGTCCTTCGGGCGCGTGAGAACCTGCTGGAGCGTGATGTCGGCGATGGAGTCCTTGATCATGAGCATGGACTTCCACTTGCCCTGGCCGTGCGTGGGCCAGAGCTTCAGGACGCTGTCAACCTCGGCGACGATCTTCTTCTGCTGGTCCGGCGTCATCATGTCGTAGCCGGGGTCGATCATCCGCGCGTTCTCGATGCTCGACAGGTCGGAGTTGGCCTCCTTATTGCCGAGGATCCACGACTCGCGCTCGGTCACGCACTTGTCGCGGAAGGAAGAGGTGGCGAGCGCGTACCCCCAGTCCTTGAACGCGCCCTCCGTGAACTTCATGATGTTGCCCTTGTGGACGAACGTCACGCTCTTGCGCTTCTCCTTCAGGGCATACTCGATCGCGGCCCAGATCAGCCGCTCGGAACCGGGCTTGCTCACGGGCTTGATGCCGATGCCGACCGCCGGGGCGGGATAGAGCTCGGGGTGGCCGATCGATGTGCCCCACTCAACGCCCGCCGCGGCGGAGCCGAAGCGGATCTTCTTGAACTCCTTGGGGAACTCCTTCTCCATGAACGCCAGGAATTTGGCGGCCTCGGGCGTGCCCGCGGCCCATTCGATTCCGGCGTAGATGTCCTCGGTGTTCTCGCGGAAGATGACCATGTCCACATCGCCCGGCTTCTTCACGGGGGAAGGCACACCCTGGAACCAGCGGACGGGGCGGAGGCAGACGTACAGGTCGAGCATCTGGCGGAGGGCGACGTTCAGCGAGCGGATGCCGCCGCCGATGGGCGTGGTGAGTGGGCCCTTGATGCCGACGAGGTACTTCTTGAAGTCGGTGATGGTCTCATCGGGCAGCCAGTTGCCGGTCTTGTTGAAGGCCTTCTCGCCGGCGAGGACCTCGTGCCAGTGGATCTTCTTCTTGCCGCCGGAGGCCTTGGCGACCGCGGCATCAAAGACGCGGACAGATGCACGCCAAATGTCCGGGCCCGTGCCGTCACCCTCAATGAAGGGGATGATGGGGTCGCTGGGGACGTTGAGCTTGCCGGACTGCATCGAGATGGCTGAGGGCATGGAGGGGCTCCGAGAAAAATGGCGAATCGCAAACGGGCAAATGGCAAATGACGGATCAGGAATCCGGGTCCAAACGCGGAGAGACAGGATAGCGGGGAAGTGCGGAAAGTGAGCGCGCGGCGAGGCGTGCACGCCGCGGCAGGGGCGCGGCGGCATGTGCTTGGCGGCAAGGGGTTTGCGATTCAGGAGGAAGCGGGAGCCTGGGGAGATCCGCCGCGGATCCGCCCCCACAGCTTGCTCGGCCAGTGCGGGATCATCGTCGGCCGCTCGATCAGCAGGAAGAAGACCGCGCTGACCGCGACGGCGGGGATGGCCGCGAGCAGTACGAACGCGAGGCGCGTCGGCCAGTCGGCATCCGCGCCGGTGATTCGCAGCAGCACGGGGCGAGCTGCGCCGATGGCGGTCGAATGCCAGAGGTAGATGCTGTAGCACATGCCCCCGAGGATGACGACGGGCGCAGCGCGGAAGAACGAGCGGACCGGTCCCGCGCGGAACACCGAGGCAAAGGCGAGCAGCACGAACCACGGGACAGTGAGCGCGGGGGCGAAGCCGTACGCGGGGGCGAGGAACGCGCCGGCGATGCCCAGCACCGCCAGAAGGTCCCACAGATTCGCGCTCCGCGGCCCGCGATCCAGCCCGGCAAGGTGAAGGTCGGCCAGCAGCATTCCGGCGAGGAAGTACGGCGCGTGGTTCAGGATGGTCAGACCATCGGACGGCTTGTCGACGCCGAAGAGACGCGAAAGAACGCCGATGGCGATGATGAGGATGAGGCGGCGGAGCGGCGCGCTGCGGATCGCGAAGATGGAGGTGAGCAGCGGCGCGAGGATGTAGAACTGGACCTCGACCTCCAGCGACCACGCGAGGCCGAGGATGGTGGACATCTCGCCGTACACGATGTTGTGCACATAGAAGAGCGATGCGGCGTAGTGCTTGAGCAGTTCGGTCGTCGCGGCGTTGCCATCCTCCGCGCCGGGGGTGGAGACGATGCCCGCGAGCTTCAGCGCGAGCAGCACGGTGAGCGCGACGATGTACGGCGGTTCAAGGCGGGTGAGGCGGCGGAGGAAGTAGGTGCGCAGCCCGGGCTTCTTCTCGCCGCGGAGATGGTGAGCAGCGAAGGGAAGTGCCAGGATGAACCCGGAGATGACAAAGAACACCGGGACGCCATAGTCAAACACGTGCAGCAGACGGGTGAGGAAGGCGTCGATCGCGGTGCCATCGGTGCCGTGCTTGCTGGCCGCGGCGAAGTAGCCCGCGGCGTGGAACAAAACGACGGACATGATGGCGACGGAGCGGAGGCCGTCGATCTCGGGGATGAGGGCGCGGCCGGATGTGCGGCGGGAGAGGAGGGGGAGGACCGTGCCAAGGCTGAAGCGCATGTTGGACGCGATCCTACCAGATCCTTGTACACACATTCTTGCGCTGGCTCAGCTCTTCATATTCACATACTGCAGAGGCTGAGAGAGCCCCGCGCCGTCGAGCATCGCCATGACGGTGCGGAGGTCGTCGATCTGCTTGCCGGTCAGGCGGACTTCCTCGCCCTGGATCGAAGCCTGCACCTTGATCTTCGACTCCTTGACGATCTTCACGATCTCCTTGGCGAGTTCCTGCGTCAGGCCTTCCTTGAGCTTGACATCGCGCTTCATCGCGCCGGTTGCGCCGTGGCGCGCGGGCTCGACGGGCTGGAAGTCAAAGCTCTTCATGTGCAGGCCGCGGCGGATGATCGCGGACTCAAAGATGTCCTTGACCGCCTCGAGCTTGCCGCCATCGGCGGCGTGCATGTGGATCTTCTTCTCCTTCTTGTCCACGGTGATCTCGACCGGGGAGTTTCGGAAGTCGAAGCGCGCGGCGATCGCCTTCTTGGCGTTGTTGATGGCGTTATCGAGTTCGGCGAAATCGATCTTGCTGACGACGTCGAGTGATGGCATAGGCGGATGATATCGAGTCGGGATGTGGGAAGTGGAAACGCGAAGGCAGGAAGATTTCAAGGCCGTACGCAGAGGTCACGGAGGGGGACGCGGAGGTCACAGAGGGGAAGCAGACAGAGCGAAACAAAGCATGGGAGGTGGGAGTGGCGAGGGAGTGAGGGGAGCGAGGGGGATCAGCCGCCCTTCTGCGGCAGGCGCGCGAGGTCATCATCCTTGCCCATCAGGATGAGCACATCGTTCTTGCGGAGGGGGTCTTCGGGGCGGGGCATCTCGACGCGGTGCGTGCCGCCGGTGGGACTTTCGAGGTCGCGCGGCCGCTTGACGGCGACGACGTGCAGGCCGACCGATCCGCGGAGGTTGAGCTCGACAAGGGTCTTGCCGACCCACTCCTCGGGGGTCAGGACTTCCGCCACGCTGTACCCCTCATGGAACTCGATCTGGTTGAGGAACCGCGGCGCGGCGATGCGGTTGGTCCATCGGTCGGCGGATTCTTCCTCGGGGTTGAAGGTCTCATCCGCGCCGACCTTTCGGAGGATGCGTGCGGCGACCGGCGAGTGCGCCCGCGCGATGACGCGTTTGATCCCAAGCTGTTTGAGGATCACGGTGGTCAGCACGGTGGCCTCGAAGTTGTTGCCGATGCACACGATGGCGACACGCGCATCCTCGGGAACATTGGCGCGCAGGGCGTCCTCATCGGTGGAATCCAGTGCAACCGCGAGCGCGACTTTGTCGCGCATGGATTCGACGTTGGAGCGGACCTTGTCAATCGCGGCGACATCGATGCCGCGGGTGCCAAGACGCTCCGCCAGGCGTGCGCCGACCTGACCCATACCGATGACGATGACACTGCCGCTCATGGGGAGACCCTTATCCGAGTGTGACGCCTTCGCGTGGGAAGAGGTAGGACCGGGCCGGGGGCCGACGGATCATCAGCACGCCCAGGAGCGTGAGCGGCCCGACCCGGCCGAGGAACATGGTGAGCGTGATGATGAGCTTTCCGGGGTCCGAGAGCTGCGCGGTGATGCCGAGCGAGAGGCCCGTAGTGGTCGCCGCGCTCACGGCCTCAAAGAGCAACACGAACGGATCCGCTTCCCGCTCCACCAGGCAGAGCGCAAGCGTCGAAAACAGAACCAGTGCGAGCATGCAGATCGCGATGGCCCCCGCCTTGCGGATGAGCGTCTCGGGGATGGCACGCCCGGCGGATTCGGTCTCGGCCCGGCCGCGGATCGTGGCCAGAACCGCCAGCACAAGCAGCGCAAGAGTGGTGGTCTTGAGACCCCCGGCCATGGATCCGGGAGAACCGCCCACGAACATGAGCGCGATGAGCGTCAGCCGCGAGGCGGGGGTGAGTTCATCCATCGGGATGGTGTTGAACCCCGCGGTGCGGGCCGAGAGCGACATGAACCATGCGTCCGCGCTGCGCGTCGGGAGGGACGGCTCGCCCGCGCCCGCCTGCGAAAGCAAGAGGATGATGGCGCCGCCAACGAGCAGGCAGGCCGTGGTGAGGAGTGTGAGGCGGGAGTGAAGGGAAAGCCGGTGACGGGATCCGGGAGAGGCGGATGTGCGGCTGCGCCGGCCGCGGGCCGCGCGGGCAAGGTCCTGCAGCACGGGGAATCCGATGCCGCCGAGGATGATGAGTGGACCGATGACGGCCCAGGAGAGCGGGCTTGCGCGATACGACTGCAGACTGTCGCCGGTAATGTCAAACCCGGCGTTGCAGAACGCGCTGATGGCGTGGAACGCGCTCATGCCCAGTCGCTCGCGAAACGCCATCGTGCCGCCACTCGGCGAAGCCCAGAAGGGCAGCAGGAGGAGCGCGCCGATGAGCTCGAAGAAGAGGGTGATGCCGACGACCGTAAGGGCAAAGCGGCGCAAGTCCGAGACCGACTGGTGTTCGAGCAGGTCACGCATGGTGACGTGCTCTTTGAGGGAGAGCGAGCCGCGGAGAAGCGCGGCAAACGTCGCGCCGAACACGACGATGCCCAGACCTCCAAGCTGGATGAGCAGTGCGATGACGGCCTGCCCGGCCGGGGTGAAGTCGCCGGCCGTTGAACGGACAGTGAGGCCGGTGACGCAGGTCGCGCTGGTGGCGGTGAAGAGCGCGTCGATCCAACTTGTGGTCGCGCCGGTGGAGCAGCGCGGCAGCATGAGCAGCGCGGTCCCGCAGAGGATGAGCAGGACAAACGTCGCGGGGAGCAGCAGGCCGGGTGCGTTGAAGCGTCGCAGGAGCGCAAGACCCAGCCGGGCAATGGCGATGAGCGCGGCGAGCAGGGAAGCCCCATCAAGGCACACCAGCGCAAGCCGGGGCATGTTGAGAAGCCACATCGCCAGTGCGGTGACGGGAAGCACGAGGTAGATGACCCCGTCAAAGCCGGTCGGGGGATGCGCCTGCTCGCTCTTGGATTGCGCTCGTCGCAGCCGGAGCGATCCGGCCCACATGGTGATTACGCCACGCGTGCCGTCACGCCGGTAGGCGGGGTTCAGGAACGAGAGCGCGGCGGCCGCACCCATCAGTTGCAGAAGCTGGAGCGCGACCAGAAGAAAGTGCGGGACAATCGGCTCGTGGAAACCATCCCGCAGTGCGCCGCACCACGCCGCGCCAAGCCCAAGCAGGGCCACGGCGGCGGTGCCGATGAACCGGCGCGTGTCTGCACGCTCGCGCGGGTCGAGAAGGGTGTCGGGAGAGGGCGGGGGAAGAGTGGGATCCGACCGAATCATGAGCGGGTAGAGTATCGTGGCGGCGGTGGAAGGGTCAGTCGCTGGCGGTTGGTGTGCGTTCGTGCGGCTCGATGTGGATGTGTACATCGGCGACGCGGGGCAGCTGCGCGCGGATGGCCGCACGGACGCGGCCGCCGACAACGTGGGCCTCGCTCACGGGCATGCGCCCATCTACCTCGACGTGCATCTCCAGGAACAAGCGAGAGCCGGAGGTGCGGGCACGGGTCTTCTCGATGCCCCGAACTCCATCAATCGAGAGGGCGATGGCCTTTGCGGGCTCGATGATCGCATCGGCCGCGCCGGGAGGATCGGCGTCCATGAGCTCGTGCAGCGGGATGCGGAGCAGACGCCAGCCGTTGTAACAGATGATGCCCGCGGCAAAGAGCGCGGCGTAATCGTCGGCGCTGGCCCAGCGGCTGGTTGCGCCGGACGCGGCGGCGGTAGTGCCAAACACGTGCTCGCCGAAGAGGGCGATCGAGATGCCGATGAACGCCGCGGCGGACGTGATGGCATCGGAGCGGTGGTGCCACGCGTCGACCTCCACGACGCCGCTATGGGCTTCGTGCGCAATGGTCAGTACGCGGCGGAACAGCACTTCCTTGACGATGATGACGACCACCAGCACGATGAGCGTGAAGGGCGCGGGTGCGTGGTGCGGCGTGATGATCTCGTGGATCGATTTGACCGCGATGCCCACACCCGCGGCGATGACCAGAGCCGAGACGACGAGGGCGGCGAGGGACTCGGCCTTGCCGTGGCCCCACGGGTGATTCTCGTCGGCCGGACGTGAGCTGATTCTCAGCCCGCCCCAGATGACCACGGAGCCGAGGATGTCGGTCATCGACTCGACGGCATCGGCGACGAGTGCATAGGAGTTGCCGAGAAGGCCCGCTACGAGCTTGGTTCCGGCCAGCGCAATGTTCACCAGCAGGCCGACGACGGCGATGCGCTGGGCGCGGAGGTTGTTGGCCGGCTCGGACATGAGGGTGGAGCGTATCGCCGACCCGGAGGCGTCAGGCGGTAGCGGCGATGCAGACGATGTGATGCTCGGTGGGGTTCACTCGGGCGAACGATGGATCGGCCGCCCCCGGTGGGGACAGGTCTTCGATCACTTCTGTCCGCGAAAAGCCCGCTTCGTGCAGCGCATCGCGGAGTTCGGGGACGGACCACAGCCGCCAGTGATAGACGAAGGCATCAAAGTGCTGCGCAATGATCTCCCCTTCGACTTCGATCCGGAAGTGCAGGGCATTGAGAACGCGCGCCGTGAAGGCATCGACGCTGCGCTGCTCCCACGTGTAGAGGATGCGCTCTGAGGGCTCGCGCCCGGGGTGCGTGCGGTGGACAAGGCCGGTGCGAAACGCGGCCGCGCCTCCATAGGTATCGCAGATGAACACACCGCGGCAGCACAGCCGATCGCGGACGGATCGGAGGTACGCGAGCAAATCGGTGCGTGTGTGCAGCTCGCCGATCGAGAAGTTGCCCACGAAGATGGCATCGGGAGCGGCCGCCGCCGGTTCATGGGGCGCGCGGACATCTTTTGTGCGCCACACGAGCCGGGCAGGATCGAGATCGGATTCCGCCGCGCGGGCGCTGCCGAAGGCGATCGCGCCCGGATCAAGATCCGTCGCGACCGCGTGGGCGAGCGGGTCGGTGGCGACCCATACCCGCGAGACAGCGCCGGAGCCGGAAAAGTCCTCGTGAAGGATGTGAGCAGGGGGGTGCCCGGGCGGGGCAGTGCGGGCGTGGGCCGCCCGGATGAGCTCCACAACAGCGGCGGGCCGTTGGACGCACAGTTCATAAAGGAAGAGATGCTCATCGCGTGCTGCGGGCATGGCTTGAGGTTATCTGACGTGCTTGGTCCATGGTTCGGCGTCTGGTGCGCGAAGGAGGGG
>JAEYUO010000106.1 GCA_023432465.1 Planctomycetota bacterium
CCCCACGCCCGCCGCCCCCACCGATGCCCCCGCGTCCGCGCACTCCGATCGCGATGGCCCCGATGCGCTCAGCGGCGAACTCATCCGCCTCCAGCCGCTGAACCCGCGCTACCCGCCGATGACCCTGCCCCGCGAACGCGTTGCCGGCTTGTATGCCGCGGTCAGCGTCACGCGCATGGTGTGACGGCCCGCCGCCGAGCCGGCCCGGCCGTCATGCACGCACTCACGCGCAGTGCCTACTCGTTGATCCCCAGATCGCGCTTGGTGAACAGCGATTCGAACCGCATTCCCGCCGCGGCCATGTTCTCGCTCGCGCCTTCCTGCCGGTCGATCGTCGCGATCACGCCGACGACCACCGCGCCGAGGTCCCGCAGTACCTTCGCCGCCTCGAGCGCCTGTCCCGCGGTCGTCGCGACATCTTCCAGCAGCACCACGCCCTCGCCCTTCTCCAGCTTCCCCTCAAGCTGCTTGGCCGTGCCGTAGTCTTTCTTCGAGTTGCGGATGAACACGCAGGGCAAGCCGGTTTCGAGGCTTGCGGCCGTCACCAGCGGGATGCCGCCCAGCTCCGCACCGGCGAGGCGCGTGACCTTTTTGCCTGTGGCCTGCTCGATCGCGGCGATGCGTGCGGCGAAGAGCTTGCCGAGTTCGCGCAGCACCTCGGGCTTGGTCGAGAACAGGTACTTGTCGAGGTAGTAGCTGCTGGTGCGGCCGGAACGCAGCGTGAACGTGCCGCGGAGGAGGGCGAGGTCGGCGATGGCCTTGGCGAGTTGGTCGCGGTTCATGGGCAGATGGTACCTCGCAGAAGCACTCGCTTTCTCGCTCCGAACCGACCGTTCGCACGGTTCGGTGATACGCTGCCGGCATGCTGAGTTCCCTGCACACGCGCATCGCCGAGTCATTCGATCGCCAGACCCTTCTCGCCACCCTGGGAGCCCGCCTTGTGCGGGTGGCCGATGGCGAAGTGGACATCGAGCTTGCGTTTTCTCCGTCGATTCAGCAGCAGCACGGTTTCGCCCACGCCGGGGCGATTTCGACGATCGCCGATTCATCGTGCGGCTACGCGTGCCTCACGCGGATGCCCGAGGGCTCGGCGGTACTAAGCGTTGAGTTCAAGATCAATCTGCTGGCTCCCGCCGTGGGCGAGCGATTTGTCGCCCGGGGCCGCGCGGTCCGGGTTGGACGCACGATGGGCGTGGCCACTTCGGAGGTCTTTGCCCATGCGCCAGGCAAGCCCGAGACTTGTGTCGCACTGATGCAAGCCACGATGATGCGGGTGGAGCCCCGGAACGGCGTGCGGGGCTAGATTGGAGGGGTTCGGGTCGATCGCTGACTCGCGAGTCTTGAGCTTCACTACGATTGCTTATGGATCCCGATGACGATGTCTGTCTGTGCTTTCACGTCCCCCTGCGGAAGATCCGGTCGTATCTCGCGCGCGAGGACCCGCCCGTCGCCAGCCTGATCTCCGAGTGTCTGGGCGCGGGAACCGGGTGCCAGTGGTGCGTGCCGTTCCTCAAGGCCCTGCACGCCCAGCACCAGAAGGGTCAGGAGCCCGATCTGAAAGTCTCGCCGGAGCAATACACCCAGGCCCGCAGCGGCTTTCACAAGTCCGGCAAGCGCGATGAGTCCATCCTCCGCCAGACCGGCGCGGACGATGCCCCGGCCGCGGGCCCGATACCGGAGTGAGTGCGCACAGCCGCCGGAGCGCCCGCGGCAGTGTCAACCACTCCGCGTTCTTCGCGCCTCGCGCGGTGACTCCCGCAATCACGCCTCGAACCGGCGCGGATCCGACAGCGCGAAGAACAGGTAGATCGTCAGGGCCGCGGCCACAAGCACGGAGCCAATCCGGTGCCACAGCATTCCCGGCAGCCAGAGCGACATCTCCGGGACAAGCACCCAGGAGAACACGGCCCACGCGACACTGATCAACAGGACGACAGCCAGAACGGCGTCTCGCCTCTCGTGCACGATGCACCTCCATCCCGCGTCTTGGCGGGGTGCGGAAGCCTTTGGCGGAAACCACGGACGGTTGCCGCCGCACAATGGCCGGGCAGCGCGCGTGGCGCGGTCGGGCCATGCATGAGGACTCCAGAGTTATCGGGAACCTGCCCTACTTCTCCACAGGTTTTTCACGCCGCCCCCCCTGGCCTGCCCCCTCCTGCCAGCTTCGCCACCCAACGAAACAGGCCGCGGCATGTTCACCGCGGCCTGCACAGGTTCGTTTCATGTTCCGCCCCGGGGGCGCGTGGGGAGGCGGGGCGGGGATCACTCATCCAGCTTGCGGAGCGACAGGCCGTACTCGACCAGCTTCTCCTTCACTTCCGTCAGCGAGGTTGCGCCGAAGTTCTTCACGCCCATGAGCTCCGCCTCGGTGTGGCTCACCAGGTCGCCCAGCGTCTGAATGTTCAGGAGCTGTAGCGCCTTGCGGGCACGCACCGACAGGTTCATGTCGGAGACGGACTTCTTGAGCATCTGCTCGTTGCCGCTGCCGCGGAGCTGATCGAGGATCTTGCGGCGGGCCTGGCGGTGGGCATCTTCGACGCCCTGGCCCAGGCGCATCCCCTTGCTGGCGAGCATCTGCTTGATCTCCAGCAGGCTCGACTCGCCGAAGTTCTTGTAGGCCAGGAGTTCGGCTTCGGTGGTGCGGAGCAGATCGCCCAGCGTGCGGATGTTCATCTTCTTGAGGCAGGTGCGGGCACGGACGGAGAGCTCGAAGTCCGTCACCGGGATGTCGAGCATCGCGTTGCGCTTCAGCTTGTCCCGGTCGATCTCTTCATCGATCACCATCTCGCGGCTGGCCTGCACATCCTTCATGTACAGCTTGGCGCGGGGGTGATTGGGGGCCGTCTCCAGCACCTGGCGGAGGCACCGCTCGGCCCGGCCGGAATCGCCCATGTCCTCGTACAGCACGGCGAGGTTGATCAGCGCATTGATGGGCGCTGGGCGCTGCTCGATGGCGCGCTCGTACATGGCGAGGGCTTCATCGTCTTCGCCGGCGAGATCAAGCTGATAGGCCAGCTTGAAGAGCATGTGCGGGTTGGGGTCCGCGGCGACCGCCTTGCGAAGCTCGACAATCGCTGCTGCGCGGTCGCCAAGCTCCAAAGCCTTCGCCGCGGCGTCGGCATGCACCGCCGCCTGCTTCGCGTTGCGCTGGGCTTCGCCCGCGCCGATCACCATGTCCAGCACTTCCTGCTTGGCCATCCGGGGACACTCCATAGTTGGGGAGAAATCTGGGCGGGAAGTCTAGGCGACGGAAATCGGGAAATGGGGCTTCTCACCGCAGATGTACGAACGGGGCCCTATCACAGCCACTGGTTCATGGGTGCGGCGTGATCGCGATGATGGTGAGCTCGCCCTTGTCTGGCCCATAGCACCAGAACAGCCTGTAGGCGCCCGGAGTCCGATTCTGAACATACGCCTCGAAAACCTTCTGGCGAGAGTCGTACGGGTGCTCGATGGAAGCGAACTCGTGGGTATTGAGCCCTGGATGACGGGGGTTCTCGAGCAATAACCGCACACACTTCTCGACCTGTTTGAAAAGGCCCTCAGCCTTGGTGGCCTTGGCCTTTCTGTTCTTCCGTCGCTTCTCAAGCGATGTCGCGGCCGCGGCCATGAGCTCGCGATACGTTGCATCCGCCCTTTCTGTCCATTGCGCCTCGAACGCCATCAGTCATCCTGAAGCTGATCGGCCAGCGAAGCCGCCGCACGAAGATCCGGCCCCTTCTTCGCAAACGTACGCGCCTTCGCCTCCTTGAGGCCCTTCCGCACAGAATCAAGGGCATCCTTGTTCTCATAGAGCCACGCCTCGCGCTCGGGGATGACCCGGGCAAGGCGCAGCACGATCTCATCGCCGCGCTTCTCAACGAGCATCGTCCGGTTTGCGAACGACTCGCCCAGCGTGATCCGGCCTTTCGAGTCGGCGGTGCGGGTGTGCGAGAGGGGGCGTGCCATGACCAGAGTATCGCCTACTTTCCCACTTGTGTCAAGTGGGATGGTGGGAATGTGGGCAAATGGGATTATGGGCTGTTGGGCGAGGCCGGCCGAGTGCCCGCCCCCGTCACTCCCTCGGCCCCTCCACCACCCCATCCACCGGACCCGCCGCGGCCAGCGCCTCGCCGAGCGCCTCGCGCGCTGTCGGGGCG
>JAEYUO010000118.1 GCA_023432465.1 Planctomycetota bacterium
GGGGAAAGGTGATGATCATCGCGGATGCGAAGATCGACGGCATCGCCATGTCGCTGCGGTACGAGAAGGGGCGGCTGGTGCAGGCGCTGACGCGCGGCGATGGGGCGAAGGGGGATGATGTCACGGCGAACGTGCGGACGATCCGGTCGTTGCCGCTGAAGCTCGAAGGTGGGGGGGGCAGGGGTGTGCCGGAGGTGCTGGAGATTCGCGGGGAGGTGTTCTTCCCGCTGAAAGAGTTTGAGCGGGTGAACGCCGAGCGCGAAGCGGCGGGGGATGACTTGTTTCTGAACCCAAGGAACGCCGCGGCGGGAACGCTGAAGCAGCTTGACCCGAAAATCACGGCATCGCGGCGGCTGGGGTTCGTGGCGCATGGCAAGGGGGAGATCAGCGGCAAGGCGGGCGGGTTCGCATCTTCGCACTCGGAGTTCCTCGAGAAGCTCAAGGCTCTGGGCGTGCCGGTGAACTCGCCGCTGGCGCACACGGCGGACATCAAGAAGATCATCGCGGCGATCGAGAAGTTCGACGAGGTTCGGCACAAGCAGCAGTACGCGACCGATGGCGTGGTGGTGCGTGTGGATTCGTTTGCGCAGCAGGAGGAGTTGGGGTTCACCTCGAAGGTGCCGCGGGCGTTTGTGGCGTACAAGTATCCGGCGGAGCGGAAGACGACGGTGCTGAAGCACGTTGACTATCAGGTGGGGAAGACGGGGAAGATCACGCCGCGGGCGGTAATGGAGCCGGTGCTGCTGGCGGGGACGGTTGTACAGCACGCGACGCTGCACAACTTCGGGCGGATCCTGGATGCATCGACCGATCCGGACAACCCGACTGCGCCGCGGACGGACATCCGCATCGGCGACACTGTGTTTGTTGAGAAGGCGGGGGAGATCATTCCGTATGTCGCGGGGGTGGAGATCGGGAAGGCACGCGGCAAAAAGAAGATCGAGCCGCCGACGCAGTGCCCTGAGTGCAAGGGGCCGGTGGAACTTGAGCCGCCGGAGGCGAACGACGACCCGAAGCTTGAGACCGCGCGCCGGTGTGTGAACCCGGAGTGCCCGGCGCAGATCCGCGAGCGGATCATCTGGTTCGCGGGGCGGCGACAGATGGATATCGAGGGGCTGGGGGAGAAGACGGTCGATCAGATCATCACGACCGGGACCATCCCGCTTCGGTCGTTCTCGGATGTGTTCCACCTGCACGAGCATCGGGACAAGCTGCTGGAACTGGAACGCATGGGGGAGAAGAAGGTGGACAACCTGCTGGCAGGGATCGAGGATGCGAAAGGGCGCGGGATGGCGCGGGTGCTGGCGGGGATGGGGATCCGGCACGTGGGGGATTCGACGGCGAAGGCGTTGGCGCGGCAGTTCGCGGATGTCGATGCGCTGCTGGCGGCGGAGGAGTGGCAGCTTCGGCCGAAGGATGCGGCGGGGAACAAGGCGGAGCGAGAGAAGTATGGGCTGCCGAGCGACCCGAAGGACCTTCCGGAGACTGGTCTGGGCAAGCTGACTGCGCCTGTGGTGCACGACTACCTGCACAGCAAGATGGCAAGGCACACGTTCGCGGAACTGCGGAAGGCAGGGGTTGACCTGAGCAGCCATGAGTTCGCCGCGGCGAAGGCACGGGCGGCAGCGGTGAAGAAGGGGGGCGGGGGGGACAATCCGTTTGCGGGGAAGACCATTGTCATCACCGGCACGCTTGAGAACTTCGAGCGGGAGGAACTGAAGGCGAGGCTTGAGGGCTTCGGGGCGAAAGTGTCGGGGAGTGTGTCCAAGAACACGGACTTTGTGATCGTGGGGGAGAACGCGGGGAGCAAACTGGCCAAGGCAAACGAGCTCGGAGTTGAAACTTGGGATGAGGCCCGGCTTTTGAAGGCCCTGGAGAAGGCCGATGCATAGCGGCAGCGAGTTCGCCATTACGGGTATGGGTCTCAGGCGGCTCCGTGGGTCTGATAACCGCATCGATGACGACATGCAGAACGTTGAGTACAAAGCCGAGCTGCGCGACCCAGACCTTGGGCGGACGATCTGCGGGGCGATCGGCGCGGGGTGGGTGGCGACGTTCCAGCAGGTCGATACGTATTACCGCGTGCCGGATGCGCGGCTGAAGAAGCGCGAGACCGAGGGCCACCCGACCGAGTGGGTGTTTTATCAGCGGGCCTCGCGGGCGCGGCCGAAACTCAGCACGTTCACGATCTATCCCGAGGCGATGGCCAAGGAACGGTTCGGCAGCACGCCGCTGCCGGTGTGGTGCGTCGTCAAGAAATCGCGGTCGCTGTATTTGAGCCGCGACGGCGTGCGGATTCACCTCGACCATGTCGAGGGGCAGGGGTGGTTCATCGAGTTTGAGGCGCTGATCTGTCCGGAGCGGAACCTCGCGAAGTGCCACGAAGCGATCGACGGGTTGCGGCGGGCGTTTGCACCTGCGCTGGGGGAGCCGATCGCGTGCGGCTATGCCGACCTGATCGCGGCGGAGATCTCTGAGGGAACCGCCGAATCGGCGTGAGGCGGGGCGGACGAGGGATCGACGACATTTTGAATCTGCTGGCCCTGTTCTCCACAGCGGGTGCTCCTCCGTTTGGAGACCGCTGGACGTGTGCCAATTGGCGGCCGAAAGCCGGCGCGAGGTGCCGTGCGACCTCGGAGGCGGATATCCTGTCGCGAATCTGGAGCGCCAGCCAAGGAGGGCCCGCGTGAGCCAAGCCGCACTATTGGAACCTGTCGAAGAAATGGCCGCGAAACCACGTCGTACGGACAAGCCCGCATCTTCCAGGACCGCGGGGGGTGGCCGCGCGACGGCGGAGACGATGGCGACGAAGCAGCGAGATATCGCTGTGTCGGAGTTCTTTGCCAAGAACCGTCACCTGCTGGGATTTGACAATCCGCGGAAGGCTCTGCTGACGACCGTCAAGGAGGCGGTCGATAACTCGCTGGATGCGTGCGAAGAGGGCGGAATCCTGCCGGACATCACGGTGGTGATCGAGGACCTGCAGCCGGATCGCCCGGCCTCGGCGAAGAGTTCGCGGTACCGCATCACGACGGTTGATAACGGGCCGGGCATCGTGCGTGCGCAGGTAGAGAACGTGTTCGGGCGGCTGCTCTTTGGGTCGAAGTTCCACCGGCTCAAGATGTCGCGCGGGCAGCAGGGCATTGGTATTTCAGCCGCGGGCATGTATGGGTTGATCACCACCGGCAAGCCGATGCTGATCCAGACGCGTCCGAAGGCGAACAAGCCGGCTCACCACATCGAGCTGGCGATGAACACGAAGACCAACCGCGCTGAGGTGACGGTTGATGAGGAGACGGATGACTTTCCGTTGCGGCGGCTGCGGGAGCTGTCCAAGGACATCCGCGAGCTGGCGGATCGGGGAGAGTTCCTGAGCTCGGCAGCGTATCCGACGGGCACGAGCGTGACGATCGAGCTGGAGGGGAAGTATCAGCGCGGCCGCGGCAGCGTGGATGAGTTCCTGGAGCTGACGGCGATCGCGAACCCGCACGCGCGGATCACGCTGGTGCGGCCGACGCGGATCACGGAGGAGGATGCGGATGAGGCCCCGCTGCTGAAGGGCAAGGGCAAGGCCGCTCCCGCGGCGATCCGGACGGTGAACGCGGATGAGGATGAGACTGGCAAGGGCGCGGGGGCGGAGCCTGCACCATCCGGGCCAGCGGTGCAGACATCGAAGGCGAAGGTGGAGATCACGCAGGACCTGGGGTCGGTGGTGGTGTTCCCGCGAGCGGTGAACGAGCTTCCGCCGGAGACGAAGGAGATCCAGCCGCATCCGCGCGGGGTGGAGCTTGGCACGCTCTTGCAGATGCTCAAGGACTACGAGGTCTCGCATCGCGGCGAGACGCTGTACAACTTCTTGCAGGACCAGTTCTGCCGCGTGTCGGCGAGCACGGCGGGGAGCTTCTGTGAGAAGATCGGTGTGACGAGCCGCACGAAGGTTTCGTCGATTGAGTCTGAGCAGGCGGAGAAGCTGTACAAGGTGTTCCAGGATGCGAAGCTTGCGCCGCCGCCGACGGATTGTCTTGCGCCGATCGGCGTGCGGCAGTTGCTCGCGGGCATGTTGAAGGGGGTTCGGGCGGAGTTTTATGCCGCGAGCTCGCGCGAGGCGGCCGTTTATCGCGGCAGGCCGTTCCTGATCGAGGCGGCGATCGCGTTTGGCGGGGACCTGCCGGCGGATGACTCATCGCGGGTGATCCGGTTTGCCAATCGCGTGCCGCTGTTGTATCAGCAGTCGGCGTGTTCGAGCTTCAAGGCGGTGGCGGAGACGAACTGGCGGAACTATGACCTTCAGCAGCCGCGGGGCGGCGTGCCGGCGGGCCCGCTGGTGATCATGATCCACATGGCGAGCGTGTGGGTGCCGTTCACGAGCGAGAGCAAGGAAGCGATCGCGGATTATGACGAGATCCGCAAGGAGATGAAGCTTGCGCTGATGGAGTGTGGGCGGAAGCTGGGGACGTATCTGCGCAAGCGGATGAAGATGCGGCGCGAGAGCGAGCGGCGGGACGTGTTTGAGCGGTACATCGGAGAGATCACGCAGGCGATCAACGCGATCAACGGTGTCGAGGCGAAGAAGCTGTATGACACGTTGCTGGCGCAGGCGCGGAAGCGGACGGCGATTGCGGATGTGGAGCTTGATGAGGATGGGAAGGTCAAGAAGGCTCGGGAGGAGGAGGATGCGGATGAGGAGGGCGTGATCATCGTTCCGGCGGCGGGGTCGGGACTTTCCTCTGGCGCGGGCAGCGAAGAAGATGCAGGCGGCGCGGCCGCGGGAGCTTCGGCCGGAAGGGGGAAGGGACGGGGCAAGGCGTCGGACCCGTTTGCGGTGTCGAAGGCGGAGGCGGCGATGCTGAAGGTGGCATCGCTGCGGGGCGGGGACGATGATGATCAGCCGCCGTTGATTGATACGGCGGAGGTGAAACGACTGAACCAGAAGGGAAAGACGCCGGGGGCTGGGAAGAAGGCTTCGAACGCGAACGGCGCGAAGGACTCGAAGGGTGGGAAGGCTGGAGCTGGGGGCGCGGTGAAGCCTGCTGCGCGCGAGGCGAAGCCGGGGGCGATATCGAAGGCTGCGACAAAGACGGCTTCTGATCCGGCCGCGGTGGCGAAGCCGGAGGGGAAGGGCAAGCCGAAGCTGCGACTGGTGAATGGGAAGCTGGTGCCGGTGGATCAGGGGCCTGGGTTGTTCTGAGGCGTTCGTCCCGCCTTACGTCGAGACCCGACAGCCAACGTTTTGCGAGCTGCAACGAGGAGCGGGAGCAGTCCGACCTCCTTCGCCGTTCGGGAGGAGCGGTGGCGAATTCGGCTCAAGCGTGTGAACAGCTTGAGTTGATAGGTCGATATTCGTATACTGCTGGTGTCATATGAGACCCCTCGACCGCCAATCCCTGACTGGTGCGCTCGCCGCGGTGGGTGCGGAACTTGCTCGACAAGCGGGCCCGGGGCGCGTGCGCATTGTCATCGCGGGGTCGACAGCGGGGCTGCTGGCTCGACTACTCAAGGCGGCGAGGGTTACCGGAGACTGCGACGTTCTCTGGCTGGGTGATGAGGCGACATGGCTCCGGGTTGAGTCCGCCGCGGCGGCCGTTGCCAAGAAGATGGACCTTCCACCCAACTGGCTGAATCGCGCTGTTTCGATGTGGGCTTGGTGCCTGCCGCTTGGATGGTCGGAGCGGTGCGAGCACGTCGGGACGTTTGATGCGCTCGACGTCTTCCGTATCGGGCGGATCGACCTGATTGCGTCCAAGGTGATGAGTTCGCCCAAACGTCCGCACGACCTTGAGGACCTTCGAGACTTGAGAGCAACGGGTGAGGAGTTGAGCTTCGTCGAGCAGCACATCGATCGACTGGAGGCGGAGGATCTGGATCGGCGTGAGTTCGCCGATCAGCGGGCCGTGCTGCGGAGTCTTCGGGGTGGTGCATGATCAAGCGCTCACAGCCATCTCTCATTTCTCGGTGGGCCCGGATCGGTGTTCTGCTGCATGCCGCGCCCGCCGCGGAGACGCCGGACATTGAACGGCTGCTGCTCGAATCTGCTCGCGAAGCGCCGGCCAATGTCCGAGTCCTCACGATTGCGGTCTCGTGGCTCGTGGCGTATGGCCCATTGGTTGCGAGGCACCGCTTGCGGCGGCTTGCCGCTACGGAACTGTCAGGCGAGTTCCAACCGATTCTCGGGTTGATACTTGACACGGCGGTCGCGCTTGGCGCTCCACGTGAGTTGTCGATCGTGACGGAGTTGTGCCGTGTCGCAGCGCCTCCGCGACCGCTTGCAGCAACCCAGCGTGCCGATGCGTCGTTGACGGAACTCGCCGAGCGCACCGCATCACCGCTCGCTCGCACGTGGGGAGTGCTGGTGCCGGAGATCCTGCCGCGGCCGGAGCTGCTGCGGCCCGCAACATGGGTGCTGGCGAACAACCCGGGTCTTCGCGATCGTGCGCTGCGGAAGGGCGATCTTCGGTGCAGCATCCTCGAGGCGCTCCGGATCGATGCCGGCGGCCGCGCCGGATCGGAGGCCGAACTCGCAAGGCTCTGCGGAGCAACGCGCGCTGCGGTGCGGAAGGCGCTCGATGCGCTTGTGCGTGAGGGAGAGGTGGTCGTTCACCCACAGGCGAGCAATCGACGTGATCACGCGATCATGGTTCGGGAAGCGGCGTAGCACACACGTGTCGGTTATGAAAGCGGCGGACCCCAACCATGGGAGCCCGCCGCTGAACCGGCTTGTGGGTGTGAGGATTAGACCTTGAGTGCGGCCGCGGCCTTGGCTTCGACGGTCGGGCCGTGCTGCGCTGCGGCCTGCATCATCGCGGCCATGTCGATGCCGAGGTGCTTGGCGACGCGGGTGCCGTAGTCGGGGTCAGCGCGGAAGAAGTGGCAGAGCTGGCGCATCTGGACTTCCTTGCGGGCCTGGCCGAGGCCGCCGGCGATGCGGCGCGTGAGGCGGTCCTTCTGACCGTCATCGAAGAGGCGGTAGAGGTTGCCGGGCTGGGTGTAGTCATCGTGATCGACGGTCGAGTCGAAGCGATCGACGATAGTCTCGCCGAGCTTCCAGGCCGGATCGGCGAAGGCGGGCTCGGGCTTGGGGGCGGTCGGGATGCTGTTGGGCCAGTAGCTGGGCGCGGAGCCATACTCGCCGAGGGTGGACTGCCCATCGCGGATGTAGTTCATCACGGGGCAGCGGGGCTTGTTAACGGGCACCTGGTGGTGGTTGACGCCGAGGCGGTGGAGGTGGGTGTCGGCGTAGGACATGAGGCGGGCCTGGAGCATCTTGTCGGGAGAGGGCCCGATGCCGGGGACGAGCGCGCTGGGCTTGAACGCGGCCTGCTCGACTTCGGCGAAGTAGTTCTCGGGGTTGCGGTTGAGCTCCATCTCGCCGACTTCGATGAGCGGGAACTCGCCGTGCGGCCAGACCTTGGTGAGGTCGAAGGGGTTCCAGCGGAAGGTGTCGGCCTGGGCCTGGGTCATGATCTGCACGCAGACGCGCCACTTGGGGAAGTCGCCCTTGGCGATCGAGTCGAAGAGGTCGCGTTGGTGGCTCTCGCGGTCGTTGCCGATGAGCTTGGCGGCATCATCGTCGGTCATGTTCTTGATGCCCTGCTTGGACTTGAAGTGGAACTTGCACCAGACACGCTCGCCTTGAGCATTGATGAGCGAGTAAGTGTGGCTGCCGAAGCCGTGGAGGTGGCGGTAGCTCTGCGGGATGCCGCGATCGGAGAAGAGGATGGTGACCTGGTGGAGGCTTTCGGGGCAGAGGGACCAGAAGTCCCACTGCATGTCCATGTTGCGCAGGTTGGTCTGGGGGTGTCGCTTCTGCGTGTGGATGAACATCTGGAACTTGTAGGGATCGCGGACGAAGAAGACGGGGGTGTTGTTGCCGACGAGGTCCCAGTTGCCCTCATCGGTGTAGAACTTGATGGCGAAGCCGCGGACATCGCGCTCGGCATCGGCCGCGCCGCGCTCGCCGGCGACGGTGGAGAAGCGAAGGAAGAGCTCGGTCTTCTTGCCGACCTTGCTGAAGATCGAGGCGCGGGAGTACTTGCTGAGGTCCTTGGTGACGGTGAAGGTGCCGTATGCGCCGCTGCCCTTGGCGTGGACGACGCGCTCGGGGATGCGTTCACGGTTGAAGTGCTGCATCTGCTCGAGGAGCGCGACATCCTGCATGAGGACGGGGCCGCGGGGCCCGGCGGTGAGGGCCTGCTGGACGCCGATGGGCGCGCCGTTGGCGGTGGTGAGGATGGGGCAGTTTTCGCCGTTTTGGTGGGTGCTCATGTGGTGGTCCTTTCGCGTGGCTCACTGCGGGGCCGCGACGGGGTGGCGGCGGGGGGGCATGAACCGGGGTTTATTCGGAACACCATACCGGAGTATGGCATAGACGTCAAAGACGCTCAATCACGAGAAGTCATAGGATGTGTCTATGGAACTGCACCAGCTCAGGTACTTTGTGGCGGCGGCGGAGACGTTGAGTGTGACGCGGGCGGCGGAGCGGTGCCGGGTGGCTCAGCCATCGCTGAGCCAGCAGATCGGGAGGCTGGAGCGGTCGCTGGGGACGAAGCTGTTTGACCGGCTGGGACGAGGCATTGCGCTCAACGATGCCGGGAAGGCCTTGCTGCCGCGGGCGCGGCGGATTCTGAGTGAGGTGCGTGACACGGAGGCGAATCTGCGGCGTGAGGCGGCGGAGGGGGCGGGGGGCGCGGCGACGCTGGCGGTGGGGGCGATCCCGACGATGGCTCCATATCTGCTGCCGGGGGCGATCAAGGCCTTGCGCGCGGAGTTTCCGGCGTGTGAGCCGTCGATCCGTGAGTCGTTCACTGAGGAACTCATCGAGCTGCTGGTGGAGAATCAACTCGATTGCGCGATCATGAGCACGCCGGTGGATGATGATCGGCTGGATGTGCAGGTGCTTGGTCATGAGGAGCTGGTCATCGCGATGCCCGCGGGCCACGCGTTTGCGAAGCATGAGCAAGTCGGATGGGGGGACCTTCGGGCGGAGCCGATCGTGACGCTCGACGAGATGCACTGCCTCGGCAAGCAGATCCAGGGGTTCTGTTCCGTGCGTTCATCGGCATCGCGGGTTGTGTGCAGGACGACGCAGCTTGCGACGATCTTTGAGCTGGTTGCGCTGGGGATGGGTGTGTCGATCGTTCCGGAGATGGCCGCGGCGCACCACGGGGGACGGCGGTGGAGGTATGCTCGGCTTGCGCAGCACAAGCCGATCCGGCAGATCGCGATGGTGTGGCGGAGAGACCGGGAGCGGCCGCGGCTGTCGGTTCGGTTGGCCGCGATTGTGACCAGCGCGGCGGCATCGGGGGCGCAGCGGCTGGGCGCGGAGTGAGGGAGGGGAAGAGCTATTCGCCGGGAGTTGGGGCGGGAGGCGGGGATGCGGTGGGGGAGGGGGCGATCGCCGCGGCGGAGGCTGGATCGAAGCTCCAGAGGGCGGGGAGGACGTGCATGGTGAGGCCATCGAAGGAGCAGGTCTGGCGCGCTGTGGGCGCGGCGGGGCCCGGGGTGAAGCGGTCGGACTTGATGAAGACCGGGGCGGACATGGCCGCGCCGAGCTTGCCGTGCGGGAAGTAGGACTGCACCGTTCCGTCATCGAGGAGCCGCAGGGCGGCGCCCATGTCCATGAACGTTCCCCAGCGGGCGTTGGTGGTGGCGAGCGCGAGGAGGACGCCGCCAGCGGCGTTCTGGGTGCGGTCCTTGATCGAGAAGACGCGTGTGGATGCGACCGCCCCGGGGATCTGGCCTGCCCCGGTGGCGAGCGCGAACGTGCCGTGGAACAGAGAGGCGGAGGGGAGCTCCGGGCTGATGAAGAACTGGGCACGCTCGGCGTGCTGGGTCGCGTCGCCTCGGATGAACAGGGCGTCGGTGCGATCGGTCTCTTTGCGGTAAGGGGTCGGATCGAGCTTCCATTCGGCGGAATGCTCGATGTCCTTGGGCGACATGAGCGAGGCGGTCATTTGCCGGATGTTGATCTTCTCGCCCGCGACGATCTGGCGGACGGCGATGTCGGTCACCAGGGGCGGGGTGGGCCAGTTGCCCTGCGCGGGCTGGATGGTGAGACGGGAGCGGGGGGTGAGGTGCATGAAGCAGGCTGCGCCGGTGCCGAAGACCTCAGCGGTCCCGTCGGGGCCGATGCACAGAGCAGTGCGGGTGTCCATGCCGATGCCCAGGACATCGCGGCCGAGTTCGGTTCGCACGCGGGCGAGGAAGACGGCCAGGCGGGCGATGCGGGCACGTTCGGTGAAGTGGCTGTCGAAGAGGACGCCGGGGGTGAGTTCGAGAAAGCCGGTGGTGAAGGAGATCTGCTGCGCAAAGGGATCTCGGAGGGCGACGGAGGGTTCGCACGAGCCGCCCGCGGCGTCGTAGATGACCTCTCCGAGGACCGCGCAGCCCGCGCTGGTTCCGCCGATGACTCCGCCGCGAGCGAAGACGGCGCGGATTCCGGCTTCGACGGGCGTGCCCTTCCACATGTTGCAGTAGCGGGTCTGGGATCCGCCGCGCATCCAGACAATGTGGGCTTCGCGGATGGTCTTGGCGACATCTTCGTCGTTGGCATTGGTGCTGTTGATGTAGAGGCGGCGAACCACCGTCGAGTCCATCGCCTTGAAGCGATCGGCGGTGGCATCCTCATCCTGCCCGAGGTGCTCATCGGTGGGGAGGTCGCGTTCATCGTCCACGCTTCCGAGGATGACGACGCGGACGGGGCCGCCATCGGCGGTGGCGAGGGGCCGGGCCTGGCGGAGCATCCACTCGAACGCTGGGGCGGCCCAGGAATCGCTGGAAAGTGAGCCGCCGCCCTCAGCGCAGATGGACCCCTGCGCGAGCGCGGCGATGGGTGTCGTGAGGAGCGTGCAGGCCAGGAGAGCGACCGCCGGCAGAGTCAGGCGTGCGGGTCGCGCGGCGGGGAGAGGCAACGGGATTCTGAACAGAGTCTTCATGGAGAGACTGTACCGGGCGACAGGCTGTCGGGCCGCACGTGATCGGACGGTGCGGGACGCTTCGGAGGGAGGTGATGCTTCGGCTTCGGCACATTGACGCGAGGGAGCACAGCGAGGGGAAGCGTCGGGCGGTCGATGGACGGCCGTGCGTCGAACCGCTCGTGCAGAGCCGGCGGTGGAGGAGGGCATGCGGGGCGCGTGGGCGAGAGGGACGTGAAACCTGCGGCGGTAGGGGGCGCGGGCCGGTGGTGCATGGCCACCACGGCGTGGGGCGGGGATTGAACAGGGTTCGGCTGCACGCGGGCGAGGTTGGCTGCCGGCCGACCAAAGGTGGCGGTGCTCGTTCAGCGTGCGTGCGCCCGGGGGCTGTGCCAAGCGCATCTGGAGCGATCGGCGGTCTGGCATAGGGGTTGCAATAGCCAGATCGTTCGAACGGAACATGGCCGCGGGCGTCTGCAGCGATCGGGGCCAGGAACACACACACCACGTATCTGAAAGGGAGAATCGATGCTTCGCAAACTTGCTTTGGCGCTCTTGGCGCTTGTCACGGTGGTCACGATTTCGGTTCCGCAGGAGGCGATGGCCGGCGGAGGCGGCGAGTACCGGGTTCGCGCTCGTATGCGGACAGGCACCGCGTTCGAGGGCAAGTCGGATTATCGCGAGCGTCTCCGCGGCACGACGCTTGTGCAGACGTTCAATGTGGAAGTCAACGGCGCTCAGCCGGGCGAGATGTTCGAGATTCACATCAACGGCGTGCTGTTCGGCACGATGATCACGAACGACCTGGGCTCCGCGGAGCTCGAGTTCCGTACGGCCACCGTCGATGACAACCCGCACGACGAGGAGCCCCCGCTCCCGACCGACTTCCCGCGCATCAACGACGGCGATGTCATCACCGTCGGCGCCTTGAGCGGCACCTACCGGCTCCGGTGAGATCCGGGCCTCATGCCTCTTCGCATCCGCAGCGACCCACGCGCTGCGCGACGCACCAAACCCCCGTGGCGCGAAAGCGTCACGGGCGGGATTGCACCGGGGCCGCGGGAACGCCGCCGCGGCCGGCACAACGCTCATTCAAAAGGAGGCCTGATCATGTCCTGCATCGCCCGCGCGGCCGCGCTTGCCGCATCCGGAGTGTTCTCGGTGTTCGCGATCGCTCAGCCCACTATCCCGAACGAGTTTGAGACACCGGGTGTCGCGCTGCAGCCCCTGTTCTCGTACTTCGGAGGCGTGAACGGGTTTGGGGTTGAACCCTCGACACAGCTCGTGCACTCCGGCAACAGCCTTCGGGTGTGGGGGAACTTCCGATCCGACTTCTTCACCTCCGCGGGCTTTGCGGTCGGAACGCTGGGCATCACGGGTTCACTGCTTGCCCGGCCGGCCGGCGCGAACACGGTGAGCGTCAGCATCGATGCGCCGCAGACGACTGGGACGCTGGGGGTGTATCTGACTTTCCGCGAGGATGATGACGGCGATAACGCGATTGATGTCAATGGGGATGACGACTCGTGGGAGGCGGGCCCGTTCTTCCTTGTGCCGGGTCGGCAGGTGATCAACGTGCCGCTGGCATCGCTTGAAGATTCCAACCCCGGGATCGGTAATGACGTCAACAACCTGATGACTGCGGTGCGGATCGGGTATTTCCTGACGTTTGAGACGCGCAATGCGTGGCCGGGCGGGCGCATCGTCACGCCCGTATCCGTGCATGTCGATCATCTGGGCTTCTACGTGGGCGAGCAGTCGCTGCCGACGGGGGGCTGCGAAGTGGACCTTGATGGCTCGGGCGCGGCGGATGTGCCGGACATCTTCGCGTTTCTGTCGCTGTGGTTTGCGGGAGATGCCGCGGCGGACTTTGATGTGTCCAACGGCGTTGGCGTGCCGGACATCTTCGCGTTTCTCGCGGGGTGGTTCTCGGGGTGCTGAGTGATCTTCCCATTGACGTGGAACCCGCTTGCGTTTCGGGAACCGCGTGGTATGGTGGACCCAGAACACACGCGCACCGCGAAGGTCGCGCACGAATCGGATCGGGAACCGACGCATCCATCGTGATGCGCACCCGGGGCATTCACAAAGCCTGCATCCGAAGCTCGTGCGCGAAGACTTCGCGGTGCGTTTGTGTTTGTGCGCCGCGTGGCCTTCGCGGCGTGGGTGGGCGATTGGCGGAGATTCGCGGCTACTTCTTGCGGCTCGCCACCAGCACACGCGGCAGACCTTCGAAATCGGTCAGGATGCGCACGTGCTCGAGCGCCGGCTGGGAGCGAGCAAGCTCGGCGGCCTGCTCGGCGGTGCACGAGGCGAGTTCGATCATCACGACCCCGCCGGGGCGGAGATACTCGGCGGCGTGCTGGATGAGGGGCCGCACGAACATCAGGCCGTCCGCGCCGCCGCGGAGAGCGGAGTGAGGTTCGAAGTCCCTGACGTTTGGGGGAACGGCGTCCCACTCGTGGTCGGGGATGTACGGGGGATTGGCCAGGAGGTAGTGCAGGTCCCGGCCTACGCCGCCGACGGCTTCGGTCAGCGGGGAGAGCAGATCGCCGTTGAGGAGTTCGAGGCGGTCGCTGACACCATGCCGCTCGGCGTTCTTTGCGGCGATGGCGAGTGCATCGGCGGAGATGTCGGTCGCGACGGCGGTGGCTTTGGTCAGGTGCTTGAGCAGGGCAACGGCGATGCACCCCGAGCCGGTGCAGACATCGGCGAAGCGCACACCCTCGCCCGTCTTGCCGCCGAAGCCGGGTTCGGCGCGGGCGTGGAGGAGCACGTTCTCGACGAGTGTCTCGGTTGAGGGACGGGGCACGAGGACCGCGGGCGAAACGTGGAAGGCCATGCCGAAGAACCACTTCTCGCCGACGAGGTAGTCGATGGGTTCCTGCTTGAGGGCGCGGCCCACGAGGTCGCGGAGGGTGTCGCGCTCCAGGGGCGTGGCGGGCCGGTCGGCATCCATGTAGAGCTTGAGCCGATCGCAGCCGATGACGTGGGTGAGGATGAGTTCGGCCGAGAGGCGGGGCGAGTCGAGGCCCTTCTTCGTGAACGCCTCCGTCATCCAGTTGAGGAGGCGGCGGGTGGTCCAGGCGTCGGTTGTCGCGGCGGGGTGTGACACGCGGGGAGTGTATCGCATTTCCCTCGCCGGCCCTACGGGCACCCCTGCGGATAGCAGGAGTAGAACGCCGCCCAGTCGTCGAGGTCTGTGTCGCCATCCTGATCGAAGTCGGAGTTGCCCGCGGCGAAGAGGAGGAGGAACGCGGCTTCATCCGCGGCATTTACCACGCCATCGCCGTTGATATCGCACGGGCAGGGGGGTGGGCACGCGGCGGCGGAGCAGGGAATGCCCAGCCCACTGAACGTGCCGCCCAGAATGGTGCAGACTACCGGGTCGATCTCGACGCAGGTATATGCCCCGGTGGACGAGCGGACGCAACAGGCACCGAGAGCGGAGGAGATGCAGGTGACGGACTGGCAGGTGGTTGCGTCGCCGCGATAGATCCCGCCGCGATTGCGGCAGCTGGCTTCGTCAAGAATCACGCATGGCACGGATTGCCCGTTTCCGCGAGCGATGCAGCATGCGCCGGTCGGCGCTCCGGGGCAGGAGGTCGTGGCGCAGTCTGAGCCGTTGCCGCGATAGTTGCCGCCGAGGAGACGGCAGTCATGCGCGGTGAGGATGCTGCAACTGCCGCCGCGGCAGCATGCGCCGGTGGGGGGAGGGACGGGCGGGCAGTTGGCAGCGCGGCAGGTGGTGTTGTCTCCCTGATAGATGCCGCCCTGATTGGCGCAGGTGACTGCATCGGTCAGGATGCAGTTGATCGGCGAGCCCGATGGGCCGCCCTGGCCGGGGTGAATCTGAACGCAGCACGCGCCGCGGGGCGCGCCGGGGCAGGGGGTTGTGGTGCAGGCGGTGTTGTCGCCGCGGTAGTTGCCGCCCTGCGTGCGGCAGTCGCGAGAGGTGAGCTGGGTGCAGCCGGACGGGCCGAAGCAGCACGCGCCGGTGGGCGTGGGCGGGAGGGGGCAGCCCGGCGGGGCGCAGGTTGTACCGTTGCCCTGAAAGACGCCGCCGCGATTGGTGCACTGGACCTGGTTGATGATCGTGCAGATGGGCGGCGGGCCTATCCCTCCGCCCCCGGCATGGCCACCGCTCTGCGCGATGCAGCAGGCGCCTGTCGGCGCGCCGGCGCACACGTTGCCGGCGTTGCAGCGGGAGAACTCGCCACCGAACAGGCCGCCGAGGGTGGTGCAGTCCGCACGGGTGACCTCGATGCAGACCAGGCCGGCGGAGGGAGTGGAGATGCAGCATGCCCCGGGCCGCGGCTGGCCTTGGGCATGGGCGAACGCGGCGAAGAGGAGCAAGGCGGCGGCCGCGAGAAGCGGGACGGGGCGCATGGAGAAACCTCCCAGAGGAGCGAGCTTGGGCCACAGAAGCGGGTTTGGGCCAGCGAAGCGTGCCCGGGCTCAAGTGTCCCACATGGGGGGAGGTGGTGCAAGGGCGATGCGAGCGCAATTCGAGCGAGGACGCTGATATGGGTCGTCGCCGAAGCGGTGACGCACCCTTCTGACACCACTCAGGATGTGGCGGAAAAGCCTTAGACGAGCAGCGTGGCCGGCTTCTCGAGGAAGTCTTTGACGGTGGCGAGGTATGCCGCGGCCATGGCACCGTCGATGATGCGGTGGTCGCTGGACATGGTCATTTGCATCTCGGTGCCGATGATGAGCTTCTTCTCTCCGGTCTTCGGGTCCTTGCCGACGACGGGCTTCTCGACCGCCGCGCCGACGGCGAGGATGGCGGAGTTGGGCGGGTTGATGATCGCCGTGAAGTGCTCGACGCCGAACATGCCGAGATTGGAGATGGTGAAGGTCGAGTCGGACATCTCGTCGATCGTGAGGCCCTTGGCGCGGGCCTTCTCGGAGAGACGCTTGGTGTCGGCGGAGATTTGGCGCAGTCCCATGCGGTCGGCGTTGCGGAGGGTGGCGACGACGAGGCCGCCGCCGGAGAGGGTGGCAGGATCGACGGGGAGCGCGATGGCGACACCGATGTTGACATCAGCGACGATGTCGATGCTGGGAGCTGCGCCCTGAGCTTCGGACCAGCGGGCATTCACGAAGGGGTGCTGGTGCATCGCGAGGGCGCAGGCGCGGACGAGGAAGTCGTTGACGCTGAGCTTGACGCCCTGCGAGGCGAGCTGGTCGTTGAGCTGGGCGCGGAGGGCGAGGAGGGCATCCATCCGAGCGGTGACGGTGACCTGGTAGTGGGGGATGGTGGCCTTGGACTGCACCAGGCGCTTGGCGATGGTCTGGCGCATGTTGGAGAGCGCGACCTTCTTCGCGGCGAGCATCGGCGCGGTGGGGGGCATGGCAACGCCGGGGACCGCGCCGGCTGAGAGATTGGAGATCTTGGCGGGCTCGCGGCCTGCTGCCCCCCCGGCCGCGCCGGCGCCGGGGGCCCCCCGGGCGGGGGGGCCGAGGGGGACGCCGCTGGCCATTGCGGCTTCGACATCCTTGCGGATGATGCGGCCGGAGGGACCGGTGCCGGTGAGCGCGGCGAGATCGACGCCGGATTCGCCGGCGATCTTCTTGGCGAGGGGCGACGCAAAGACACGCTCAGAAGGAGCGTGATGGCCGTTGGAGGTGTGTGCGGGCGCGGTGGGTGAGGACCTGGTCGCGGTTGATGCGGAACTGCCCGCCGCGGCGGCCTTGGCAGGTGCGGTCGATGCGGGCGTTGCAGACGCCGAGCTTGCGCTCGGGACCCCCTTGGAAGCGACGGGTTCATCAGCACCGATGAGTGTCATGATGACGGTGCCGACCGGGACCTGCTGGCCCTCGGGGACGACAAGCTCGCCGACGGTACCTTCGTCGAAGGTCTGGAGCTCCATCGTGGCCTTGTCGGTTTCGATATCGGCGATGACATCGCCCGCGGCCACTTTCTGGCCGGGCTTGACGGACCACTTCACGATGGTGCCCATCTCCATGGTGTCGGAGAGACGGGGCATTTTGATTTCGATGGCCATGGTGGGGATCTCAGACATTGGAATAACGAAACAAGGTGACATCGCGACGCGAGATTAGCCGCCTCTCAGGAACACAGGCCGCCGTCGGGCGTTGCGGAATGCTTGCTCATCTGAGAATGGCCAGTGCGAAGCTCGTTGCCACGAGGAGACGGTGTCGCGCTCGTGGCGAAGCTGACGCTGATGAACCCAGCCAAGCCAGATCACGAGGCTAGTGAGCGATAAGAGGACGTCCCATCCGCCGAGAGTGAGCATTGACACCATTGCCGCAACGAGGCCAGCCAGTCCGATCAGCACGTCCCAAGAATGGAACGGACCGACCGGTGCTTCGGCGGGCTCGGCAGGAATGTCTACCTCTTCGGTCCGCAGCCAAAGTATGCATCTTGCGACCCAGTGTCGCGCCTCACGCGAGAGCTTGTGCTTGCCTCGAAGGCGATACGTCCATAAGTCGCCATACAGACTGTCAAGGTGCTCAGCAATCTTCATGAGTCCTTTGTCTTCCGTCGAAGCGACGATTGCGAAAAGCTCATCCTGAAACTGGTCGTTCGTGAGGCCGCCGCAAGCAAGGCGCCTGGTGAGTGAAGCGACAGAATGTCGAGCGGCTTTATCGATCATGATCGCTGTCTCACCTGCCGAGCGACTTCTTCACCGCCGCGATGATCTTGCCCTTGTGGGGCAGGAACTCGGCCTCAAGGTTCTTGGCGTAGGGGGCGGGAACATCATCGGTGTTCACGCGGAGGGGCTGGTGGTCGAGGTAGTCGAAGGCGTTCTCGCAGACTTGGGTGATCACTTCGCTCGCGATGCTTGCGAAGGGCCAGCACTGATCGACGACGACGATGCGGTTGGTCCGCTTAACACTCTCGATGATGGAGTCGATGTCGAGCGGGCGGATGGTGCGCATGTCGAGGACATCGCACGCGATGCCGTCCTTGGCGAGTTCATCCGCGGCATCCATGCAGAAGTTCACCGGGCGGCCGAAGGAGACGAGGGTAACGTCGGAGTTGCGCTCGCCCGACCACGTGCCGCGGCGGAGCGCGGCCTGGCCGAAGGGGATCGCGTAGTCGCCCTCGGGGACCGCGCCCTTGTCGCTGAGCATGCGTTCGGATTCGAGGTTGAAGTACGGGTCATCATCGCGGATGCCGGTGGTGAGCAGGCCCTTGGCATCGGCCGCGCAAGAGGGGATGCCGATCTTCAGGCCAGGGACGTTGGCGTACATGGCCTCGACGGTCCAGGAGTGGGTCGAGCCGAGCTGGCCGCCCGCGCCGTTGTTGCCGCGGAAGACGACGGGGCAGCCCCACTGTCCGCCGGACATGTACAGCATCTTGGGGACGTTGTTGAGGATCTGGTCCGCGGCGACGAGGGAGAAGGACCAGGACATGAACTCGATGATGGGGCGGAGGCCGTACATCGCGGCACCGACGGCGAGGCCGGCAAAGCCGTTCTCGGAGATGGGCGCATCGATGATGCGCTTCTCGCCGAACTCCTCGAGCATGCCTTGCGAGACTTTGTATGCGCCGTTGTATTGCGCGACTTCCTCGCCCATGAGGAAGATGCGGGGGTCCTTGCGCATCTCCTGGGACATCGCTTCGCGAAGGGCTTCGCGGAAGGTGATCTCGCGGGTGCCCTCGGCGATGAGGTGGGAGGTCGTGGGGTCGTGTGAGAGTGTGGTCATGGGGGGTCGAGTTCGCGTCGCGGCGTGTTTGGTGGGCGGACGGTATGCAAATGCAAGCGTAGATGGTAGGAGGGTGGTGGGAGGCGCGGCGCGGACGTGTGGGCGGTTGGCCGTGCGATTTGGCGTGACAAAGCGTTCGAGTTGGAGGTATTCTGGGACGCTTGCGGGCGGGCGTGGGCGGTGTGCGCATGGAGCTGGAGGAAGCGGCATGAGCGGTCAGCCTTCGTCAGCGAGCGGCAAGGTGTGCATCGTGTGCGGAGTTGATGTTTCGCGGAAGCCGCGCGTGAAGGATCAGCAGGGCCGGTACATGTGCGAGGGGTTGTGCGAGCGCACAGCGAGGGAGCGGGCACGAGCGGCCGCGGCCAAGCCGGCGAGCTCGGTTCCGGCCGCGCCGCCGGCAGATGACGGGTACGACATGATGGCGGACCTGCTCAGCGAGTCGCCCGCGGTGAACGTGTCGGTGTGTCCGGGGTGTGGGAACGCGATGCCGGGGGGCGCGCTGGTGTGCATGAACTGCGGGTACAACACGCGGGTGGGGAAGGCGGCCAAGACGAAGGTGATCCGGACGCCGGTGGCATCGCAGATGCCGGTGCCGCGGCGGAGATCGAGCGGGGAGTTCGGGCCGTCGTTTGGGGTGCTGTTTCTCATTATTGCCGGAGGCATTTCGGCGATCGCAGCGATGGGGATTCTCCACCCGGGTTTCTGCGGGCTGGCCTTGCTCGTGGCAGTCCTTGTTCATTTCGTCGGGCATGTGTGGGGCATCGTCTCGGCGTTTCGCGAAGACGAAACGGGGTGGGGCGTGTGTGGAATCCTGTCGTTCTTCGTTCCGCTCGTCGGTTTGTTCTTTCTGTTCTACATGCTCGCTCGCAACACCGACAAATGGAGCAAATCGCTGTTTGCCGGAGGGCTTGTCGCGGCTGTCGCTGCACTCTGCGTGCTGTTCGCAGTGATGGAGCCTGAGCAGTTCAACCAGTTGGGCGCGCCGTAGCGTCAGCGATGAGAAAACGACGCTGCGCAAAGTCGCAAGCGGAGCAACATGTCGTTGAGCTGCTCGCGGCCGCGGGGCTCGTCGGGGAGACTGCTGCACTAGCGTGCGTGATCGAGTTCGCGGCACAGCCTCTCGAACAGCGGGCGGTGATGGTCGAGTTCGGTGGGGCCGAGGGTCATCGTCTCCGCCCCTGCGAGCTTACGGGCAATGAGATCGTCGATCTCAGGAATTCTGGCCGCGGCGTTGAGCGTGCGAAGATTGGATTCAACCTCGCCGGTGCGCATGAGATGGATGCCGGCGAGCAGGGGGCGGTAGGTATACAGCAGGCCTTTGACGGTTGGGGAGCCGGATCCACCGATGAGCTTCCACTGGTCGACGCCGAAATGAAAGAAGTGGTGGCGATGGTGCTTGCAAATGCAGCCGCGAGCAATCGCTTTGAGCTCTTCAAACTCCGGCGCGGCGTGGACGATGAGCGGGGAGAAGACCTGTTCGAGCACGTAGACGTTGTTCTTGAGCATCATCAGGAAGAACTTGCGGGCATCGTGGGTGACGAGGTCAACCTCGGGTACGGCGGCCAAGTCCATGACTTCGTGGGTTTCGGGGCCCGGGCTGAGCGAGAGGAGATCGCGTGCGGGGGCGATGTGGCAGCCGCGAAGGTCCCAGTCGGAGTCAGGCGACTCGAAGCCGTAGAGGTGTGCGCCGCTGACGGTGACGAAGAGGAGTGGGTGCGGGTGGGCGGCGAGGTGGGCGCGGGCGGGGGAGGGGAGTGAGACAGTCATGTTTTGGGAGCCTTGCTCGTGCGGATTTTGCGACCTGTACGAAGTTCTTCCCGACGAATCGCCCGACGGGTTCGCCATGCCAGAATGTAAGCGATAGCGATCAGGAGAATGAGAATGACGAAGAGCGACAGGAAGAGGATCGGAAGGCCGACGTGTCGAATCCAGTTCAGACCGGCCACGGCAGATTTGGCGGCGCTCATGAGCGTCGGTGAGAGCGCAAGGGCGAGGATGGCGATGAAGATCGCGGCGTAGAGGAGAGCCCGAGACAAGACTGGGCGACGCTTGGCGAAGGAGGTCTGCTCGTCGTTCATGTGCGTGACTCAGTATCGTTCCAGTCTCGTGAGCGGTCGCGCGCGGGCGAGTGAGGGCGCGGGGAATGGACCTGCGTGCATGTTACAGAGTCAGGTGCGAGCGACAAGATTGGCTGAAGCCACTTTGACGAAAAGCCCGTTGAAACGGGCTGAGCGGATGATGCGCGGGCCATTGAGATTTCGCGGCAGTTTACCGCCGCTAAAGCGGCGGCCTAATAGCGAGCAAGCCCGCTGAAGCGGGCTCGGGAACGGTTGGCTGCAAGCTTGTGGCGTAGCGTCATCGCTGTTCGTCGTACCACCGAGACAGCACGCGGGCGACGGTGAGCAGAATCAAGACGGCGAGCGCGGGAGCGAGGACATAGATGAAGCAGCCGAAGAGAAGGCCGGATGCGCCGTCCATATCGAAGCCTCCTCGTGCTCAGGCACTCGAGGATTCCAGCAACCGCCCAACCCAGGGCTTCGTGCAGAGCGGCTCAGCCCCGGCGTCTGACTAGAGGAGCGGGTTCTTTGCGCCGTGGATGTAGTCGCGCGTCGGCGAGAGGTTCTTCTGGATGTTGAGGTAGACGTCGGAGTAGAGCTCGGCCTCGGGGTCGGGGATGGGGGACTCCTCGGCGAACTGCACCGCAGCGGCGACCTCGGCCTTCACTTCCTTCTGCATGGCGATCCAGGCGTCCTCGGTGAGGCTCTTGCGCTCGTTCATGACGTGCAGCGCGAGGCGGTCGATGGAGTCCTTCTTCTTGACGCCCTCCACCTCTTCCTTGGTCCGGTACTTCTGCGGGTCGGACATCGAGTGGCCCTGGTAGCGGTAGGTCGCCAGGTCCACGAATCCGGGGCGCTGCTTCTCGCGGCATTCATCGACGAAGGGCTTGAGGCGGTCGTAGAGCTTGAGGATGTCGAGGCCGTCATCCTCGTTGATCTTCAGGCCCTCGATGCCATATGCGGCGGACTTGGCGAGCAGGTTGTGGGCCATCGTCGTGCCGCGTTCGATGGCGGTGCCCATGGAGTAGCGGTTGTTCTCGACGATGTAGATGACGGGGATGTTCCAGAGGCCGGCGAGGTTCATGGCTTCGTGGAGCGCGCCCTGGTTCAGCGCACCATCGCCGAGATAGCAGAGGGCGACTTTCTTCTTGGCGGGGATGTTCTCATCGGGGCCGGCGGGTGATCCGTCGGGGCGGTTGACGGACTTGCCGAGGACTTCCCACTCGTAGCGGGAGGCGAAGGCCAGGCCCGCGCCCAGCGGGGTCTGTGCGCCGACGATGCCGTGGCCGCCGAAGAGCCAGTTGGGCCGGTCGAACATGTGCATCGAGCCGCCCTTGGCCTTGGCGCAGCCGGTGGTCTTGCCGAACATCTCGGCCATGCATGCGCCGGGGTCCATGCCGCGGGCCAGCGCGTGGCCGTGGTCGCGGTAGGCGGTGACGATGGGGTCATCGTGGTTGGTGCAGCCGATGGTGCCGACAGCGCAGGCTTCCTGGCCGATGTACAGATGGCAGAAGCCGCCGATTTTGGCCTGCTGATAGGCCTGGGCACAGCGGACCTCGAACTCGCGGATGAGGAACATGTCGCGGAGCCACTTGTGCAGGACCTCGCTGGGCAGGTCCGCGCTGCGGCGGGCGGTCGGCGCGAGGCGCGACTGGCCGTTGGCCGCGGCGGGCGAGGGGGAGGCGTGTGGCTGGGCGGACTTCGCGTGGCTCATGACAGACATCCAGGTCCCTCGTCGGATCTCGCGGCGTGCTCCGAAGGCGATTCGTACGGCGATCGCGATCGGATCAGGAAAGCCCCGATGATAGGCGATTGGCCGGGAGGTTCGGTGGGGGGGTGATGAAAGAGAAAGGCCCGGGCGTGGGTGCCCGGGCCTGTGTGGCAGTTTCGCCAGTTCTGACTGAGTCAGGCTCTCAGGGGGTCTCGACGACCTGCCGGTCGCTCTTGGTGAGCCTCATCTGGGCGTTGCCGGCGGCGGCGACGCGGGTCTGGAGGAGCAGCAGCGCATGCTGGAGCTGGAGGTCGACGCCATCGTCGATCAGCTTGCGGGGGTCGGGGGGAGGAGTCTTCGAAACGACGATGTTGCCGTGCTCGTCGATGGGGAGCACATCGGCATCCTGGCGGAGCTTGAGGGCATCGACTTCCTGCTCCGGGAGCATCTCGACGCGGAGATTGGGATCGACGCCCCAGGTGGAATCGCCCGGGCGGCGGTGGAGGATGCGACCATCGGGGAGCTTGTAGTGCTGGGTCGTGAGCTTCATCTTCGCGTTTTCGGCGAGGTCGAAGACGTTCTGCACGCTGCCCTTGCCGAAGGAGCGCTGACCGACGACGACGGCGTCGATGTCGCCCTTGTCGGCGTAGTGGCGGATCGCGCCGGAGACGATCTCGCTGGCGGAGGCCGAGCCCTCGTTGATGAGCACGACGACGGGGACGCCCGCGAGGCGAGCGCCCGACGGTGTGGCCCGCTTGGTCTCGCCGGGGGTTGTGCCCTGCGTAGAGACGATCGTGCCCTCGCGGATGAAGGTATTGGCGACGCTGACGGCCTCGGTGAGCAGACCGCCGGGGTTGAAGCGGAGGTCGAGGATCATGCCGCGGAGCGACCCGGCGGCTCGCATCTGGCTGATCGCGGCGTGCAGGTCCTTGGTGGTGTCCTCGGTGAACTGCAGGAGTCGGACATAGCCGATGCCGGCGACGGGGTCGATGTACCAGTCCCACTGGTCCTCGCGGACACCGTTGCGCTTCCAACCCTTGACGGTCGCGAGGGGGATGAGCTGCCGCTTGAGGGGGAAGTCGATCTCCTTGAAGAGATCCTTGCCGTTCTCGTCGGTCTCGCCGGTGAGGCGCTCGACCGTGAGCGTGACGCCAGTATCGGCGGGGCCGGTGATGAGATCGACCGCCTGGTTGACGGTGATGCCGACTGCGGACTTGCCGTCGATCCGCGAGATGCGGTCGCCCTGACGGATGCCCGCGCGCTGGGCGGGGGTGCCCTCGATGGGGGTGACGACCTTGATCATCTGCGAGTCGTCATCCATCTGGATCTGGATGCCCACGCCGCGGAAGTTGCCCTGGGTCATGCGGTTGAAGCGGGCGAGTTCATCGGGCCAGATGATGGCGGAGAACTCGTCGAACTTCTGCATGGCACCGTTGCCGAACTCGTGAAGGATCGCGGTCTCCGGCAAGCGGACGGTGGACTTGCCTGCGGCGATGGTGTCCTTGATGACATCGATGAGGGTGTTGTTGGAGACGATGGTGTTCGGGTTCTTGAGCTCGTCGGTGCGATCGGAGATGAACGCGAGCATCTTGGCGCGGCCCTCGGCATCGTCGAGCGACTCGAAGGTCTTGCGGAGATCGCTGGTGGTGACCATGACGCCGATCGCCTCGAGCCCGCCGATGAGGGCATCGCGCATGGGCACGCGGTCGATCTGCTGTCGTGTCGCGCTGAAGATCGCCCGCGCGACGGTGAGTTCATCAACACCGTCGAGCTTTGCGCGGTAGTCCTCGCCGAGGCCGTTGTAGGCGGGGAGGGGGTCCTTGCCGTCGCGGATGCGCTCGTCGTTGCGGAGTTCCCAGAAACGCTCCGGGGCGTAGAGGCGGATCATCGAGAGCCGCTGGCCCAGGCGTTTGACATCGTCCTTGTAGGTGCCGGTCTCCTCGAGCAGGACGTTGAGCCGCCAGAAGAGCTCGTTGGCGGTGAACCAGTCGCCGCGGGACTCGGCCTCGTGCGCGGCGGTATCGGCGCGCTTGGCCAGGTCCACGATGCGGGGCTGCTGGAGCAGGGCGGGCTTGGCATCCTGAGGGGTGAGCATGTAGAGCTCGACCGCGAACTTGAGCGCATCGGAGATGGCGACGGGTTCGGTCTGGTCGATCTTCTCGGCAAGCTTCGTCTCGACCTCGGCAATCTTCTCGGCGCGGGTGGCCTCGCGCTTGGCGATGTTGGCTTCGAGGGAGGCGAAGGCCGCGCGGAGCGAGTCGAGGGATTCGTGCAACTGCTCGCCATCAAGCTCGTGTGAGAGGGCGAGGAGGTCGCCTGGGTTGTTGCTGCGAGCCGCGGACCAGACGCGGGTCGAGAGATCGCCGACGGTCGCGACCTGCGTGGTGGCCGTCTGGGCGATTGCCTCTCGGGCCGGCGCGAGGGAAGCCGCAAAGCCCGCGATGGCGAGTACCAGCGGGAGAGCAAACCTGGCTGCACGGATGTTCTTCATATCAGCTCCTCGGAGAACGCGAAACTGTTGGCACTTTCGTGGTGTCCGGACGTAATACGAACAGCTTCGGGTTCGTGTTCTTTCCTGACTCGATTCCTGACCAGTAAGACGCAGGACTCCCCGGTTTCTGGCGTGAGGGCATCGACCAGAGCGGAGCGGTACCCGAGTTCGTCACGAAAAACGGAGGGACGAACGAGGCGAATGGCCATCATATCGGAACCTGTTTCCATTCGGGGTTCGTGGAACCCTTCGCAGGGCCGCTGCGTGGGGCTGAGTATCGGTTCGCGGCCCGATTGCCCGAGATTCGATACCGTCCGAAAAGCGGGGGGGTTGCGGGAAGGGGAAGGGGGAGGCGTCAGGCCTTGGGTTGACCGGCGGCCCGGCGGGCAATGTGCAGGCCGAAGGCGGCGGCGGCGAGGGCGATCAGGCAGACCAGCAGGGCCATGACGGGCTCGTAGGCCATGGCGGGGGTGAGCCGGGAATCGGCGATGGCGATGGCCGCGATGCCGCAGGCGGGGCCGACGGAGTAGCCGATGCCGATGAGGGTCTCGTGCACGCCGCCGGCATCGACCTCGGCCGCGCCGACCTCCATGGCGTAGTAGAGGGCGGAGCAGTAGATGATGCCGATTCCGACGCCCAGGGCGGCAAGGGCGAGGATGATGACGGTGAGCGCCGCGGCCTTGGGGAGGAGCAGGGGGGCGAGGACCGTGATCGCGAAGGAGACGACGAGAATGCCGCCGCCCCAGATGACGGTGGACCACTTGCCGTGCCAGCCGTGCCAGCGCTCCATGGCGATGAAGGTGAAGACGCGGGTGAGGAGCCACGTGGAGGCGATCGTGGTCGCGAGCCGGGTCTCGATGCCCAGTGCGCCGAGCGCACCGGGGAGGTATGGCGAGAGTGTGCTGATGAAGAGGAAGGCGGTGGGGAGGAGGATGCGGAGGAAGGTGAGGAGCTGGGTGTAGACCGGGGGGTGGGGGATGTGCTCGTGGTGGGCGTGCTTGCCGGGGCGGGGCGTGAAGGTGCGGAGCAGCACGGCGGCGGCGAGGATGTGCACGAGGCTGAGGCCCTGCATGGAGAGAAGGGCATCGCGCTCGATGATGGGGCCGATGATGGGGAGGGAGACCACCAGCGCGCCGGCCCAGCAGACATTGAACTTGCCGGTGGCGGAGCGGAGCTGGTGGTCGGACCGGCCGCCGGCGAGGAAGGCCTCGACCATCGGCCACATCGCGCCGCTCAAGGGGGAGTAGAGGGCGATGAGAACCCAGATGGACCACGCGCCGCTGACCTTGGCCGCGAGCGTGGAGGGGGAGGTCTCGGTGACGGGCGCGAGTTCGCCGGCGAGCTGCTGGGCGAGGGAGGGGAGCCAGCAGAGCGCGGCCATCAGAAACATGATCAGGGCGAGAACGGTCCGCGGCGTGATCGACCGGGCACGGGCGAGGCGACGGAGGAGAGGGCCGATGAAGATCGCGCCGGGGATGTAGGTGAGGCCATAGACCAGGCCGAGTCCGAAGCGTTCGGCGGGGCCAAAGCCGTAGCCCTCGCGCGCGATGAAGAAGATCCCCTGGTAGATGATCGCCGAGCCGATCGAGTTCAGGAAGGTGAACGCGAGCACGGCCCAGAGCGGCGTGGGGGCGGAGGCGGAGCTTTGCGGGAGATCGGGCGAGGGGAAGGGGGGCGGTGGGGGTGCCATAGTGTGCGCGCGGCGGGGAGGGCGGCGAGCGGAAGTGTTGCCTTGCGCGCGGGCCGATCGTAGCATCGGCGGCTGTGCGGCTGCGCACGGTGACGAGTACTCGTAGCTCAATTGGATAGAGCGCTGCCCTCCGAAGGCAGAGGTTGTGGGTTCAAGTCCCGCCGAGTACGTTGAGGGGGAATCCGAGGTAGGCTGTGCACTTCTGGAAGCGGCGTTGGCGGAATGCCAACAAGCCCGTGGAGGCGTGCGCCATGAAGATTCAATCGCAAACGGGTGCGGCGGACGGGTTTGATGCCCGGGCCATCACGCGTCCGGATCCGCTGCTGCTCAAGTACTACACGATTCTGTCGCTCATCACAGGTCCGCTGTGCGTGCTGCTGTTCCCGCCGATGTACTTCAAGTACCACACGCTTCGGTACCGGTTTGATGATGAGGGTGTCGCGGCGAGTTGGGGGATCCTGTGGCGGCAGGAGGTGTATCTGACGTATCGGCGCATCCAGGACATTCATGTCAGCCGCGGCGTCATTCAGCGGTGGCTGGGCCTGGCGAACATCTCGGTTCAGACGGCTTCGGGGAGCGCGATGCCGGAGCTCACGATCGAGGGGATTCCGCAATACGACGCGCTGCGGGACTTTTTGTATGAGCAGATGCGCGGCGCGAAGGGGCAGGGTGGCAAGGACGGAGTGATCAAACGGGAGGAGCACGCGGCGGCCGCGCAGCCGGGCGTGGTGAACGGCGGGGCGGAGCGGGAGGCGGTGGAGGATGAGGCGCTGTCGCTCTTGCGTCAGGTTCGCGATGAGCTTGCGCTGGTCCGGACGAAGCGGGAGCGGCGCGAGGTGCGTGGGGATGGTCGCGTGGGCGGGGGCAACGCGGGGAGCGGGGGAGGTGCCGCGTGAGCGTGCCTACCGCGAACAAACCGATCGACCGCGCGGCGGAGTGGGTGTACGAGGGCGTGTGGGGGGTGCTGGCGGGGCTGTTCAATGTGCCGCGGGATGCGCCGGAGTTGCCTGCGCTGGGCGGGTTGGAGGCGGAACGCTTCCGGCCGTCGCCGAACTACCTGGCGATGCAGAAGACGATCTTCTGGATCGTGCTGGCGATCGTGGATGTGGCGATCATGGCGGCGTGGTTGATCATCGCAATCGTGGAGCCGATCGCGGGTGCGTTGCTGCTGTTGCCCGCGCTTGCGCTGGCGATCGTGCCGGACATTTTGGCGTACGTCGCGCTGCATCTGCGGTACGACACGATGTGGTACGTGCTCAACGAGCGGAGCGTGCGGATTCGACGCGGGGTGTGGGTGATTCAGGAAACGACGATCACGTTCGAGAACATCCAGAATGTGATGGTGATTCAGGGCCCGTTGCAGCGGTGGTACGGCGTGGCGACGGTGGTGATCCAGACCGCGGGCGGCGGGGGCGGGGTGCCGGGGCAGGCGAGCGGAGGCGGGAGGAACATGGGGCTGATCGAGGGTGTGGAGGATGCGCCGCGCCTGCGGGACTTGTTCCTGGCGAAGATGAAGGTGTCGCGGGGTGCGGGGCTGGGGGATGAGCGACATTCCGAAGTTGCCGAGCACGCGGGTGGTGCGCTTGCGGCGCGAGGGAGCGGGCGCGGCGGGTGGACACCGGCGCACATCATCGCGCTGCGGGAGATGCTCGATGAGGCGAAACGGGCGAACGCGGCGGTGAGGTGAAGGAATCTCAGACCGGGCCGCAATGCCGATTAGCCGCCCAAAGCGATGGTGATGCCCACGAGCAGCGTGCCGAGGAACGCCATGGCCAGGCCCATGAGCCACTTGTTCCGGCCGGCGTAGCAGCCGAGTTTGTAGCCGCACAGGAACATCATGACAATGGCGATCCCGTTGGAGATGCGGAGCGCGAGCATCGCATCGTGCAGGAAGATGAACGGGACCACGACGGGAAACGTGGAAAGGCAGACGAGCAGGAAGACGGCGATCGCCCCGCGCCAGGCATCGGGACCGAGCCCGAGCCGGTCTGGCGGTTCCTCGAGCGCGGCGAGACGGGTGCGGAGGGCCTCGAGGTCCTGATCTGAGGTGATCTGCGCGACGATCGGGGGCAGGGCATCGGCGATGAGCGACCGGGCGCGGGCGTGATCAGCGTCGGCCCTCACGGCGTTGAAGATCTGGCGCTTTCGACCCTGCTCGGTGATGATCGCCACCAAGTACATGACCGCATCCACCATGCCCCAGGCGAGGTTGCAGCCGATCGCGCCGATGAGCATCGTGCGGACCTCTTCGCGGCCGTCGGTCGCGGCGCTGAGCGTGCCGGTGAACGTGAGGGCCATGATGAGCCCGAAGAGAATCTCGGAGATCCGCTCGATGGGGCTGAGGATGCGCTTCAGGGCGCGGGGGGCTGCGGGTTCGGACATCTCGGCCAGTCTAACTGGGCGGCTTGATTCCGACAGGTAGCGAAAGGACTGATGCGGCGGAAGGGTGGCCGGGTTATCGGAGGATCCCGGGGAGGGGCATGCCGCTTCGCGGCATCACCGGCCGGAAAGTCGAGGCCGCGGGAAGCACCCTCACCGGGCTGGCCTGACGGCCTCGCCAACTCTCCCCGTTCAAAGCAACCTGGAGAGGGCGCGGAAACTGCAAAAAACACAAATGCCCCGCGAGCGACGGGGCATCTGTGCGATTGATCTGGAGGCCCTTGTTCGGAGGGCCTGGGTCGAAAAAGCGGGCGAAGGGACTTGAACCCTCGACTTCTACCTTGGCAAGGTAGCGCTCTACCACTGAGCTACGCCCGCGAAGCGGAGTGACTATCGGCTGGTCGAGGCGGAGAGTCAAGTCCGGGGGTGGTCAGGGGTTGGTGGAAGTCTTGACCGGGACAACGGCGGGAGTTGCCGGGGCCATCGTGTTGACCGCTGTGGAGTTGGCCGCGGAGTCGGGGACGCCGGCGAGGTTCATGGACTGCACGACGGTGTTGACGGTGGGGGTGTCCACTCCGACGAAGATGGGCTCGGCCTTGCCGGGTCCGTAGATGGCCCAGGTGGGGACGCCGGTGCGGCCGAGATCCTTCAGGAGCTTGGAGCCCGCGCTGTTGCGGGAGGAGCAATCGACCTCCATCAGCACGACGCCGCGTTCCTTGAAGATGGTCGCGAGTGGTTCAGGGTCGAGGATCGCGGCCTTGATCGCCTTGCAGTTGATGCACCAGGAGGCGGTGAAGTCGAGGAAGACGGGGCGGCCGGAGTCGCGCACGGTGGCGAGGAGCTCGGGCGTGTAGTGCAGCCAGACACCCGCGGGGACCTGCCCGGACGGGCCGGAGGTTGCGAGCGCGGCCTGGCGGGCGATGTAGTCCTTTCGGTCCTGAGCGAAGCGGCCGTTGGCGAAGAGGCCGATGCCCAGGGTCATCGCGATGGCGACCACGGGGAAGATGAGGCGAGGGATGGGGCGCTTGGTGATCTGGAAGGTGCGGACGGTCATCCAGATTCCGGCGATGGCGATGAAGAAGCCCGTGGCCCACCAGGTCATGGAGCCGGCGAGGTAGGGGTAGTCAGAGATGAGGGTCTGGATGCTGGCGGCGATAAAGAACGCCGCGGCGGCGATGAGCAGGATGCCCATGACCTGCTTGACGAGCTCGCTGGCCGGGCCGGTGCGGGGGATGAACTTCAGGAGCTGGGGGTAGGCGGAAAGGACGAGGTAGGGCGCGGCCATGCCGACACCCATGCCGATGAAGATCGTCATGACGAGGTAGGCGGGCATGGTCGCGGCGGCGGCGAGGAGGCCGCCGGCGACAAACCCGAAGCAGGGGAGGCCGAGGATGGCGGTAAGCACGCCGAAGAGGAAGGAGCCGAAGGGGCTGTCGGCCTTGGCGTCCACCATGTAGACGGCTTGCGGGAGGTTGAAGGTGAACAGGCCCATGATGCCCAGGCCCATCAGTGCGATGATGAGGCCGATGAGCATGCAGACCCACCAGATGCCGAAGATGAACTGCGAGGGATCGAGGTGGCGGCCGATGAGCGCCATCGGGATGCCGATGACGGTCCAGAAAGCGACGACCCCGAGGGCCATCCACAGGCCGAGGACCATGGCATGCCGCCTGCTTGAGGCGTGTTGCGTCAGCGTGAGGACCTTGATGGGGATGACGGGGAGGACGCACGGGGTGAGGTTGAGGATGAAGCCGCCGATTGCGGAAGCGATCGCGACGAGCAGGAAGCTGGAGCCGAGATTGAAACCGAAGAGGGATGCGCTGCCGGCGGAGGTGGGGGGCGTGGGG
>JAEYUO010000037.1 GCA_023432465.1 Planctomycetota bacterium
CTCCCATCCCCCCGGCCACCCCGCTCACCGTCAAGGTCACCAAGCCGCGATCCCTGTACTCCAGCCGTCGTCGGCTCGCCCCGAGCGAACGCAAGAGCCTCGGCGGTGGCGACGAGTAAACCCGCGATCACGCCCACACCATGACCACCACCCTGCGCGCCACGCGCCTCATCATCCTCGGCTCCACCGGCTCCATCGGTACGCAGACGATCGAAGTCGTCCAGCACCTCAACGCCCAGCGCGCCCGCGACGGCCTCCCGCCCGCGCTGGAGATCGTCGGCCTCGCCGCCGGACGCAACGCCGAGCTGCTCTTCGCACAAGCCGCCCAGACCGGCTGCCGCAACGTCGCGCTCTCGAGCGGTGAATCTGATTCGGCCCCCGCGCCCGCGGGGAGAGCGGCCGATCTCCGCATCCTCCGCGGCCCCGATGCCGCCGAGCAGCTCATCCGCGAGGTCGAGTGCGACATCGTCATGGCCGCGATGGTCGGCTTCGCCGGCCTGCCCGCGACCCTTGCCGCCGCCCAGCTCGGCCGTCGAATCGCCCTCGCGAACAAGGAAACCCTCGTCGCCGCGGGCGAACTCGTGCTCGCCACATGCCGTCAGAGCGGCTGCGTCCTCCTCCCGGTCGATAGCGAACACTCCGCGCTCTGGCAGTGCCTCGCCTCCGAGTGCGAACGCGGCGAGGGCACGCTTCCCCCGTTCCTTGCGCTCCCCCGCACGGTCTCCAGGATAATCATCACCGCCTCCGGCGGCCCCTTCCGCACGTGGGATGCCCGCGCCACCTACGACGCAACCCCCGAGCAGGCCCTCAAGCACCCCACCTGGCAGATGGGCCCCAAGGTCACCATCGACTCCGCCTCCCTCACCAACAAGGCCCTGGAGGTGATCGAGGCCCACTGGCTCTTCGGCGCAGCCGCGGAGCAGATCGATGTGCTCGTCCACCCGCAGTCGATCGTCCACTCGCTCGTCGAGTATGCCGACGGCTCGGTCATCGCGCAGCTCGGCGCCAACGACATGCGCACGCCTATCCAGTACGCGCTCGCGCACCCCTCGCGCCCCTCGGGCATCAGCCGAAAGCTCGACCTTGCCGCCGTCGCGCGCCTGGACTTCTGCCCGCCGGATCACGACCGCTTCCCCGCGCTCGGCCTTGCGTACGAAGTCATCCGCGCCGGCGGTACCTCCGGCGCGGTCTTCAACGCCGCCAACGAGGCCGCGGTCTCCGCATTCCTCGATCGCCGAATTCCCTTCGGCCGCATCGCCGAGCTCTCGCGCGATGCCCTCGCCGAGATCGGCTCCACGCAGCTCCGCTCGCTCGCCGATGCCGTCGCCGCCGATGCCGCCGCACGCTCATTCGTCCAGCGCTCCCTGGTCGAACGATCCGTCGCCCGATAACCCTGCGCGAAGCAGTCCGGCCGGCCGATCGCCGACATACTCCCTCTGATGAGCGCACAGACCCTCCGGAACAAACTCGAGCACGCCATGCAACTGGTCGGCGCGGGCCGCGCCGCCGATGCCAAGGCCGCGCTCCTCCGCCTCGCGCAGCAGCACCCCCGCGACCCCATGCTGCTCAGCGTGCTCATCGCCAACCTCGCCGCGACCGGCGATCTCGATGCCGCGATCTACTACGCCGACCGCGCGGTCGAGGTCTCCGGCGGCTCCGTCGCCGCGCTCACCAACCGCGCCCGCATCCACCTCCTTGCGCGCCGCACGGACCCCGCGATCACCGACCTCCGCGCTGCCCTGGCCATCAAGCCCGATGACCACGACACCCGCGCAAGCCTCGCCGACATCCTCGAGAACAACGACCGGTCCGATGAGGCCCTCGCCCTGCTCGACGAGGTCGCCCCGCAGGTCGAGGGCTCCATCCGCCTCACCGAGACCCGCGCCAAGGTCCTCCTGGCCCTGGGCCACGCCGATCAGGCCCTCGCCATCGAGAAGAGCGTCATCCCGCGCGACCCCGTCAACCCCGCCGTCGCCGAGCGCGCCCACAACGCCGCCATCTACGCCTACCACACGACGCCCGCCGAGATCAAGGAACTCGCCGCACGCTTCGGCCGCCTTGTCAGCGTCCGCATGCCCGTCACCCGGCCACCCTTCAAGAACCCGCCCGATCCTGACCGCCGCCTCCGCATCGGCTTCATCGGCGGCGATTTCCGCGCCCACGCCAGCATGCGGTTCTTCGAGCCCCTCGCCCTCAACTACGACAAGCAGAAGCTCGAAGTCCGCTGCTACATGACCCTCCCCGGCGAGGACACGACAACCGCGGGCATCCGCGCCGCCGTTGACCACTTCCAGCACGTCAACGCCCTCAAGGTCGCCGACCTCGCCGCGCTGCTCCGCAAGGACCAGCTCGACATCGCCGTCGATCTCGCCGGCCACACCGTCGGTCACCGCATCGAGTGCTTCCACCACCGCCTCGCCCCCATCCAGATGACCTGGTACGGCCAGCCATCCTCTCCCGGCCTCACCGCCTTTGACTACCGCATCGTCGATTCCCTCACCGACCCCCCCGGCACCGATCACTTCAGCGTCGAGCGCCTCCTCCGCCTCGACCCCTGCGGCTTTGCCTTCCGCCCGGTCCCCGATGCGCCCGATGTCCAGCCGCCCCCCTCGCAGCGCGACGACTCCCCCACCCGGGGCACCATCACCTTCGGTTCCTACAGCAACATCACCAAGCTCAACGACGAGACCTTCGCCCTCTGGGCCCGCATCCTCGCCGCCGTTCCCAACTCAACCCTCATCCTGCGCCACACCGCCTTCGGCTCCGCGGGCGTCCGCGACCGGCTCATGCGCCGACTCGCCGCCGCGGGCCTCGGCGAGCAGGCCCCGTCGCGCATCTCCCTGCTCGGCCCCGTGGCCAACGCCCAGGCGATGATGCCCGAGTACCACAAGCTCGACATCGCCCTCGATACCTTCCCCTACAGCGGCATGACCACCACCTGCGAAGCGCTGTGGATGGGCGTCCCTGTCGTTTCCCTCGCCATGGACCGCTCCGTCTCGCGCTACTCCCTGGCCATCCTCACCAACTGCGGCCTGGCCGACCTCGTGGCCCACACCCCCGACGACTACGTCCGTGTCGCCGTCGAACTGGCGAGCGACCCCGCCCGGCTCGCCGCCCTCCGCGCCTCTTCACGCGAACGGTTCTCGCGCATCATCGGCGACGGCCCCGCCCTCTCCCGCAGGTTCGAGTCCGCGGTGCGCAGCGTCTGGCGCGACTGGTGCACTGCACAAACCGCATGAACCGCAACGCTCACTCAAAAACGAAACCGGGATGCCTCCATGGCATCCCGGTTCGCTGTTGTGGTCGAAGTAGAGGAGACAGATCAGTTGCGGCGACGACGGGCCGCGGCCAGACCGCCAAGGCCCAGCAGAGCCAGAGCGCCCGGAGCCGGGACCACGTCCACGCCGATCAGCGTGACCGAACCCGTCCACGTGCCGGAGGTGCCGGACGCGCCGTAGCCGTTGCCCAGAAACACGCTCGCCGGGTTGCCGTCCATCAGGATCGGGGTCGCCAGCGTGACGCTGTCGATCACGGTCGTGCCGGGGAGATCGCTCCCGCCGTTGGCCCAGAGGATGCGCTCAAGCGCGCCGAGGTTGCTGAAGCCGCCGACCTGAAGCTGGCCGTTCGGGCCCAGAGGCATCTCGTCCAAGTACACCGTGAGGTCGTCCGCATAGGTGAAGCTCACCGACGCGTCCAGGACCGCATCCACCGAGACGCCCGTGAGCGTGCCGGTCAGTTCGCCGGGCGCGAAGATCTCGCTGAAGTTAAAGCCGATCCACGTCTGGCCGACGAAGTTCACCGTCACATCGGCGTTCGCCGTGCCGGCAAGAGCCGCAATCGCGGCAACAGAAAGAGCAGCAGCCTTGAAGTTCATCTCTCGTCTCTCCTCCCGATCTCTCGGGTGCAAGGCAAAATCGGAGCGGACATCGCGTTCAGATCACGATGCCTGTGCTTTGATCAGGCCGCCTCACACGAGGCCACGCACTCTCCCTGATCAACGCTCCGAACGACACGCACACCAAACCACACCACGCACACGCGCGGCATGTGCTCCCGAATCAGGGCAACCCTGCCCATCAACGGAAGCCTGCGGAAAACACACGCAACCACAGGCCGCGGCCTCGTGCCGACGACCCAGGGATCAAGATGTCTGGAGGGGTTCTCTCTCCACACTCCACGCGCTGCCGAAGCCGCGCTCGTACGGTTCCCAGCATACCACCCTTTTCAGGGAACGCAAGCGCAATCCGCTCCACACGTTACGATCCGCACACGCCTCACGCCTCGAATTCGCTAACTCAGGAAACCCCGGGAACTTGGGCAATCCTCTGCCATTCCCAGTTCATCCCCGTTCCCGCCGATCTGCCCCAAACTCCGACCGGAGTCTTCTCATGCCGCCCCCCGCACGACCCTCCAAAGCCGACCCCCAGTCCCTCCTGCAAGATGCCGTCGCCGCCCACCGCCAGGGCCGCACCGACTGGGCCATCGAGCTCGCCGGCCGCGCCCGCAAGCTCGGCGGCAAGGCCGAGCTCGAAGCCTCCGTCGTCATCGCCGAGGCCCTCTTCCGCGCCAACCGGCTCGATGAGCTCGCCGCCCACCTCGCCGCCCCCGGCGCGTTCCGCGATGACCCCCGCTGGCTCCTCCTCTCCGCGCGCCACCTCCGCGCCGCTTCCGGCGACCTCGCCCTCGCCGAGTCCCGCCTCCGCGCCCTCCTGGGCGATGACTCCCCGGACCCCGTCTTCCGCATGGCGTCCTTCGAACTCGTCCGCCTCCTCGAGCGGCAAGCCCGCTTCGCCGATGCCTGGGCCACCGCCGCCGCCGCGCACGCACGAACCACCAAGCCCTTCGATACCCCTGCCCTCGTCCGCGCGCTGGAGGTCACCGCCAAGGCTGCGCAGCAGGGCCGCCTCGCCGCGCTCCCACGCGCCACCTCCACCATCGAACGGACCGCGCTCATCGCCGGCCTCCCCCGCAGCGGAACCACGCTCATCGAACAGATGCTCGACCGCCACCCCAAGGTCCGCGGCGTCGGCGAGCTCTCGATCCACGGCCGCATGTCCAGCGCCATCGCCCACGAGGGTGGCGGATGGCCCAGCGGCGCGCTCATCGCCGCGCCCGCGACCCTCAACCTCTGGCAACAGACCTACCGCAAGGAAGTCCGCACGCGCCTCGACATCCCCGGCGGAACCTGGACGCTCGACAAAACCCTCTTCCCCATGTTCCAGCCCCTGGCGTTCGCGGCGGTTCTCCCCGGCGCACGCACCATCTCCATCGACCGCGAAGCTCGCGACAACGCCGTCAGCCTCTTCCTCAGCAACTTCGACCCCTCCTGGGGCTGGACAGGCTCGCTCGAATCCATCCGCGCCGTCATCGCCGCGCACCGCGCCCACACCCCCGTGATCATGGATGCGCTCAAGATCCCCGACCTGCGCATCCGCTTCGAGCAGCTCGTCGATTCTCCCGAGCCCGCGGCCCGCGCCATGCTCGAGCACCTCGGTCTCGAATGGAACGACGCCTGCCTCCACCCCGAATCCAACACCCGCATCGTCCACACGCTCAGCCACGAGCAGGTCCGCAGGCCCATCAACCGCGATGGGCTGGGCCGCTGGAAGAACTACGTCGCGAACTTCGATGCCGCGTGGGATGCACTGGCCTGAACCCCCTCACGCCATCACATGCGCCGGCTGCGGCGTATCGGCCTTGATCTTTTCTTTCTTCACGCTGTCGCCCGGCGGCGCATCCTCGCAGCTCAAGAGCCACTGGTCATCCTCGATGCGGATCTGCAGGTGCACCGGCCGCCCCCAGAGCAGCCGCAGGTTCACCAGCACCTCGCGGGCCTTGGCCATGTCCACCTCCAGCCCGTTGAACTGGTGCGCCAGGTACAGCTCGCCACGATTCCGATAGTTCGCATCCACCACATAGATGAACGGCTGCCCCATGTTGGTCATGCGGTACAGCAGCGTCTGCTTGATGCGGTCAAAGTCCCGCGAGACGATCTTGTTCTCGCCCGTCTGCGGGTCGCGGCGATACTGGTACATCTTGTGCCGCTCGACGAACTCCGGCGTCAGAAACTCATCGATGAACTGCACATCGTTGTAGATCCGCCGGACCTCGAAGATCTTCTCGCGCCCCTTCATCGACTTGTCGTCAAAGTCCTCCTTCGCGCCGATCCCCTCCATCCGCTCCCACTGCGCCCCGTGCTGCCCCATGTCCCACCGCCGCTCGATATCGCGGAACAGCTCATACCCGATCTTGTACGGGTTGAACCCGCCCGGCGCCATCGCCAGCACCCCCGAGTGCTGATCGGCATACTGCACGATCTCGCTCGCCTCGACGAAGTGCTGCGTCATCAGCTTGGAGTGCCAGTACACCGCCCACCCCTCGTTCATCGTCTTGGTCATCGCCTGGGGCGCGAAGTAGTACGCTTCATCGCGGATGATCCCCAGCACATCCTGCTGCCAATCCTCCAGCGGCGCGTGCCGCAGCAGGAACAGCAGCACATCGCGCGTCGGCTGACGGGGGAACCGTCCGCGTTCGGCCTTGGCGGCCTCCTCCCGCTCCTTGCGCTCCCGGTCGAGCACCGCCCGCGGGTTGATGAACGGGTCCATGTAGTCTTTGGCGGGGAGCTTGTCATCGTCATCGCTGCCGCTCGGGCGCTCGCGTTCCCGCCGTTCATCCGCCGCGCGGCCGGTCCTGGGCTCTTCTCCGGGCCGCGTCATGAACATCGAGTGCGGATCGATCAGGTGCTCGAGGCTCAGGCACGCATCGATGAACCGCTCGACCGTCTCCTGCCCGTGCCGATCGATGTGCCGCCGGATGCGCGTCGCGTGGTTGGCCATCTGGTCGATCATCTTGCGGTCGGTGCGGCTGAACCAGAAGTTGTTCTTGAAGAAGTCCGCGTGGCCATACACGTGCGCCATCACCAGCTTCTGATCGGTGACGGAGTTGCTCTCCTGCAGATACGCGTACACCGGGTCGTTGTTGATGACCATCTCGTAGATGCGGCCCATGCCATAGGCATCGCGCTTGGAGAGCGACTCATACTCCATGCCCCAGCGCCAGTGCGGGTAGCGCACCGGGAAGCCCTGGTACGAGGCGATCTGGTTCATGACATCAAACGGCAGGACCTCGTACACCACCTCGTAGAACGTGAGCCCATACTCGATCGCCTTGGCCTTGATGGCCTGCATGTGGGCGAGCAGCTCGGGCGACAGATCGGTGTGCGGTGTGCCGGGCATGGTTCTGGTGTTATCGGCCAATGGATCGCCCCCCATCACTCCTACGCCGCGGCATCAACCCCAGTGCGAAACCCGCCACGCCCACGATGAGCCCGCACCACGGGCGAATCGTGGAGCTCCGCACACACCCACGATGAGGCCCCGTCAGGGTTGAATCGTGGCGCTCACGAGGGAGGCGCTCGTCCCCGGGACCCAGACCAATCTATCCCCGCCATTCGTAGAAGAACGCGATGATCAGGGCGAGCTCTTCTGCAACGGCGTTGGCCTTGGCAATGCCGGGACAGGACTGGCGTGGAGCCGTCAGGTCAAGTAGGTTTTGACATGCTCCTTGATCGATTTGCTTTCCCACGCTTCGAACCGACTGAACGTTCCGCCGTCGTGCAATGTGGTTCCGCCGGGCGTGCGCGTGTAGCCACCGGCCATGCCGACCATCCAGCCCTTCTCCTTTGACCAGTGCTCTTCGGTGACTCGGAAGCGAAAGAAGTAGTAGTCGATAGGGACTCCGCGGCGAAAGAAGCCGCCCTTGCGCACTGTTTCGGCTTGCACGAGTTCAATCTCGTCTGGTTCACGGGCAAGCTCCGTGCCGAAGCAGAGCCAGTCGACCATATTGCCTTCGGCGATCTTGGCCTGGTCGCGACAGGCCGCGGGCAGGCGGTCGGTCATCTCCGCCTTCTCAAGCAGGATTCGCAGGGTGTAGAGCTCGCGCGGCGACCGGGCGATTGCGGCGAACTCGGCATCGGCGACAGGGATGTTCAGCCGCAAACGCGATACAGCGTTAAACATGGAGAGTCGCGGATCGGTAAAGCGCGGCGAGCGCGCAAGGACCTCGCGGGTGGCAGGTGCATCCCAGCGGCCGGCGAGATCGATGAGGAGGGCCGCGAGGTCGCGGTGCTCGGCGTAGGGCGGCTCGTACTTCCAGTTGAAATGCCCGGGACGGTTCTCCTGCTGGGTAGCGAGGGCGGCGTTGATGATGGAATCAAGGTGCGAGATGAAGACGGACTCCTTCCCACGGAGTGCATCGAGGGGGAAAAGATCTTGCTCCAGGAATCCCAGGAGCATGATGTAGAGAGGGTGCTGGAGTTGCGGGAAGTGGGCGACATCGAGAAGCGCGGGAAAGAGAACGGCGGCAACTTCCGGTGACGCCGCGGGCATGAGTGGGTGGAAGGATTCAGCGGCGAAGGTGGAGATATTGGCAAACTTGTCGGCGGCGGAGAAGGGGTACTGCCCATCCGTGGCAGCTCCGGTGAGCGCGGCGACATAGGCGCGGGCAGATTCGACATCAGCGCGCGAGGTAAGCAGTTGCAACAAGGCAGGGCGGGTCTTGGGCGGAGCCTTGGTGAAGGCTTTGAGCACCACGCGGGTTGGGGGTGCGGCGGAGGGGTTCTTGAGCGACGCGTCCCGAACGAAGTAGATAAGCGTGGAGCCGGGATCCGACCATTCGTACTCGGACGGGGCCATCGGGCTCACGGCCGCGGCGAGAAGCTTGGCGACCTCATCGGCGGTGAGCCTGCCTGCGCGTGCTGCTTCCTGGATAAAGGCCTGGCCTTGGCTGCGGGCGTCCTTTGGGCCGCGGCGGAAGGAATCGAGGGCGGTGTCGAAGTTCATGTGGAGTTGATGGGTTGGAGGCGAGCGGTGAAGGGCAGGCGCGGGAAGCGGGGGTGAATGCGGCAATGTAACGAAAGTGCGTGGCGTTGAGAAGCACTTGTGCAGGGGACTTGCAGTCCCCCTGCGACCCCGGAGAACGGACAACGCATGCTAACGACAGCGGCGTAGCTAACGAATCCATCCGAAAAAGAACGCCACGATCACGCCGAGTGCGGCGAGGAAGATTGGGACGAGGATCAGCAGCCACCAAGCACTGTCCGCGTGGTGGTCGTAATCAACGGAGTTCGTCCACCGGTCATCGGCCTTCGCCGAACCATCGCGGACAAGTTCGAGGTCGAGGTTGGATGCGCACTCCGGGCATTGGCTTGTGGGCAGGCCGCGGAGGTTGTACTTGCAATACGGGCAGAGCGCATCGTGATCGGCGAGATACTCGCGAAGCCGCGCGGAAGGGCCAGCGGGGGGACTGGCGAGCGGGTCAGCGGCGAGTTCGGGCTCGCGCGGGGATGCGGGCATGAGGGAAGGGTACAGCGCGGCGACCGCACATGTCGGCTCGTCGTTTCACACGATGTTCGTGAACCGACCCCTCCGCTCTGAACACCCGGCGCAACCCTCACCGCCGGCGCGTGCGATGCCGATCACACGCTCGACATCGTGTCGGAGATGAATGATGGCGGCGTCATCTTCGGTGACGGCATCGAAGACGATTTCCTGCGATTCGACTGGGGCCGCAAGGCCACTGTTCGCGTCGCCACCGAATCCTTGCGCCTCGCAATCCTGACTTGAGTGGAACGACGACCCGAAGTCGGGCGGTCTTCATCCGGCCGTTGGCACAGGCGACAGGTGGCTCGGCGGAACGCTCGCTGTCTTGATGTGGCACGGGTCCCGGCGAGTCTTCGATGCGGGGCCCGTGCTCTTCGCCTTCGAGTCCATCATCAACCCAACCTGCCCCCGCCCGCCGCGGCACACAACCCCGTCACCTCCTCACCCCCTTGCTCCCTCGCCCCCTCGCTCCCTTGCCCCCTTGCCCTCTTGCTCCCTCGCCCCCTTGCCCTCTTGCTC
>JAEYUO010000040.1 GCA_023432465.1 Planctomycetota bacterium
CCCCACCGTGCACGTGCAGATCCCCATCGTCAGCGGCGTCGCACGGATCTCCCCAAACCCGGCCGCACGCGCCATCGTCGCCAGTTCTTCCGGCGATAAAAAGCTCGCCACGCTCTTGGGCAGATACTTGTACGCCCCGGACTTGTCCCCGCTGATGATCGTCGCCGTCACCGGCATGATCCGCCGGCAATACACGCCATTGAACCACCGCATCAACGCATTCCGCGGCTCAGAAAACTCCAGAATCACCAGCCGCCCGCCCGGCTTCAGAATCCGCCGGAACTCCCGCAGCGCCTTCGCCACATCCTGCACGTTGCGAATCCCGAACGCGATCGACACCACATCCGCGCACGCGTCGGGCAGTTGCAGGTCCTGCGCATCCCCCTGCTCATACCGCACCCTCGGGTGCGCCTTCTTCGCCCTCGCGATGTCCAGCATCTCCGCGGTGAAGTCGATCCCAATCACCTTCCCGCCCGCCACATGCGCCCCACCGCCTCCCCCCTCCGCGCGGTCCAGCGCCCTCGCAAACGCCAGCGACAGATCCCCCGTGCCGCACGCGACATCGACAACCGTTTCCCCGCCCCGGATCTCCGCCGCGCGGACCGCAAATCGCCGCCACGCCTGGTCGCGCCACATCGAGTGCAACCGGTTGTTCAGGTCATACGCCGGCGCAATCGCCGCGAACATACCGCGCACACGCGCAGCCTTGTCCGCATTCGCGTGGACATTGCCCGCAAGGTCCTTTTCGTCCCATCCCTTCGGGCCAGCCTCCGCTGCCGCCGCGGCAGGATTCTGCGGGACTGGAGAAAGGGGAGGTGCGCCGGTCGTCATACCGAATCGTACCCGCCCGCTGCCTCACGGTGCCGCAAACTCCTGCTGGGTGAATCCGCGCAGATCCGACGGATCAACCGCGAACAGCCAGATATGCGACGGGATCTCATCCTTGAAGTCGTTGTCGCTCGTCACCACCAGCAGCCTGCGCCCGTCGGCGAGGTCCGGCCCAAACGCCAGCCCCTCGATCTTCTCCGGCATCTCCGGCCCGGCAAGCCTGTGCCGACGTTCCATGAAATCGACCAGCAGGCGCTTCCGAAGCGGCCGGATCTCCGCCGGCAGGCCAACCGTGGGCAACGCCGCCACACCGCTCACATCCGTCGCCTCCGACAGATCGACCGCAAACACCGATCGGAACTTCGCCTTCTCCCCCGACTTTCCATCCCGCTCAAGCACCAGCATCCCCGTCTCGCTGTACGCCAGGATCTCGCTCACCCCGAACGATGCCGAGTTCAGCGGATACACAAACTCCCGCGTCGCCCCCGTCGCCAGCGTCACCTCCAGCACGCGGATGTTCCGTCCCATCCGCTCGTTCTCCCCGTCAAGCGCGCCATCCTGAATTAGCGGCCCCTGCAGAATCGTGTAGATCCGCGCTCCATCCGGCGAGATCGCAAGCCCCTCGAACCCTCTGTTCGCCTGCCGCCCCGACATGTTGTGCGGCGGCAGTTCCCGCTCCGGCTCGCCATCCGGCTTCGCGATCAAGAACTTCTCCGGCGGCGCGATCCGCCGCAGATGCAGCCCATCCATCGAGAACTCATCGATCCACGGCCCATACTCCTCGCTCACCCACAGCGTCCCCTCGCGCGAGACTCGCACACCCTCCGGATCGAGCCGCAGCCCCGCGGCCGGATCCCCCGCCCTGTAGTTCCCCGTGTTCCCCCAATACGGCTGCCCATCCGACGTCGTCAGCATCACCGTCTTCTCGATCAAGACCTTTACCTCGCGCATCTCGCTCGTCGACGGCACGATCTCGATCACATGCACGCGGCAGCGAAACGCACTCGACCCATCACCCGGCCCGCGATCGCTCGCCACAATGTACCGGTTCCCCTTCCCCGTCCGCGCGATCGCCGAACCCCACCCGCCAAACCGGTCATGCGGAATGTTGTTGCCGATGATGTTGTCCAGGCCCGACAAGTCCGACGCTAGCGCCGAGACCGCCGCGCGGCCGATCAACTCCACCCCCGCCCCCCCCGTCCCCCCCGCTTCCGCCGCCTGCACCGCGAACACAGCCACCCCGACCATCGCCGTACCAAAGCCGATATTCACTCTTCGCATTTGAACTCCTTCATTGAACCTGTACATCAGTCCGTTCCCCTCGCCGGGGCAAGTCTCCGACTGTGAAGCCTGCGCGAAGACGCTCTCCCCAATCCCCTCGCGCCTTCCCCCGCCCCGTACACCCGCTCGCTCAACTTCCCCGCTCCTCTCCTATCCTGTTCTCCAGATGTTCGCACCCCGGGGGCGGGGCACGGAGTTCTGTCAAACCATGGCCGCGAAGCCCGCTCAGCAGCCCGTCGAAGGTGTCGCCGCGCTCAAGCAGTTCCACTGGGACCCGCAGCCCGCGGCGTGGGCGCTCGTCAACGAACTCGTCAACAACTTCCTCGCCCACTGCCCCGGCGCGGCCACCGTCGCCGCCAAAATGAAGCACGACACCGCGACGCGCTTCGTCGATTGGGTCGATCACCTCATCGTCCCCCGCACCGATGCCCTCAAGGCCCGCCTCAAGGAAGTCGGTTATGTCCGAAAGGCCATGCCCGGCGCGCCCGAGTGCTACCTGAACGACAAGGGCATCTTCCCCGCCATCATCCTCGTCGGCGGCAAGACCACCCGCGTCGCCATCAAGGTCGAATCCGTCTGCGACTTCCTCACCGCCTGGCACATCGCCGATGACCCGACGATCTCCGAAGATGACATCGAAGGCGACCCGCTCTGCCAGATCCGCAAGGCCGTCGCCTTCAAGGCCGACAACGCCGAGCTCTGGGTCATCGAGCGGCACGGCGCGCTCGGCTTCGCCGCGCCCGACCTCGACCCCGACAAGGCCGTCAACACCCTCAAGCACTTTGAGATCTTCCGCCGCCGCGCACGCGACTGGGATGATGACGACATCGGCTACGACCACACCGAGGCCATCGTCGCCGCGGCCGTAAAAGACCTCGGCCCGGACCTTGCCTGCGATCTCTTCTTCGCCGCCGAGCGCGAGTTCTGGCAGCGCAAGAACAAGGCCGCGCAGATCCAGAAGGCCCGCCAGGACAAGCTCGGCCTCGGCTGGGCCAACCACGATCACCACACCTACCGCTCCAGCCGCCAGTACTTCAAGCGGCTCATCGGCACCTTCGAAACCCTCGGCTTCAAGTGCCGCGAGCGGTTCTATGCCGGCGCGGAAGCGGGCTGGGGCGCGCAGGTGCTGGAGCAACCCGTCTGCGGCATCACCATCTTCGCCGATGTCGACATGAGCCCAGAGGAAATCCTCGGCGACTTCTCCCACAACGGCCTCGATGCCCGCAAGGAGCTCGGCACCGTCGGACTCTGGTGCGGCCTGCACGGCGAGGCGCTCCTCCAGGCGGGCATGCACCACCTTGAATGCGTCTTCGATCACGAGGCCCTCAAGGACCAGCTCGAAGCCGCGAACATCGAGACCATGGACCCCTTCACCAACTTCTCCTTCCTCAAGCAGGCGTTCACCGTCGGCGAGCGCTGGAAGATCAGCGAGAAGCGACTGCTCAAGCTGCTCGAATCCGGCGTGATCACCGCCTCGCAGGCCTCGGTCTTCCGTGCTGAGGGCGCGATCGGCTCGCACCTCGAAAACCTCGAACGCAACGACGGCTACAAAGGCTTCAACCAGCACGGCGTCAGCGACATCATCGCCCGCACCGATCCTCGTAAGCTCGCCAGCGTCGCCGCTCCCGCCGCGGCACCCTCAACCGGCACCCAACTCCCCGAAGTCGTCGGAGCGTGACAAACCTGTCCTGAGTCCTGTTGTCCTGAGTCCTGAATGGACTACGTGCTGACCCCGGACCGAGGACCCAGGACCCAGGACCCAGGACTTCCTTTCTTCACATCCGACATCCCTCATCTCACTTCCGACTTCGAATGCGTCACATCACCCTCATCACCACCGGCGGCACCATCGAGAAAACCTACGATGAGCGCTCCGGCGAACTCTCCAACCGCCGCTCGATCGTCGGCCGCATGCTCCGCCGCCTGCGCCTCGAGGACACCAAGGTCTCCACGCTCGAGCTGATGAGCAAGGACAGCCTGCACCTCACCGATGCCGACCGCGCCCGCATCATCGAGTGCCTCCGCGCCGCGGGCCCCCTCGCCGAGAACCACCCCGGCAGCGGCGTCATCATCCTCCACGGCACCGACACGCTCACCACCACCGGCGAGCTCATCCTCAAGGAACTCGGCCCCTCCCTCCGCGTCCCGGTCATCCTCACCGGCGCAATGCGGCCCTTCGAGATGACCCGCTCCGATGCCCTCCAGAACCTCACGGAGTCCATCTTCGCGGCAGGAATCCTGCCCCCTGGGGTCTACTGCGTCGCCCACGGCCGCGCACTCAAGTTCCCGGGTGTGCACAAGGACCGCGAACGCGGGACCTTCGTGGCCAGCGAGTAACCGCTCCGAAAAATCGCATCGCTGCTCGCTCGCGGCTCAGGCACACGATCACCGCCTCAGTCCTCGTGCACCCTCTTCATCCCGCGCTAAACTCCCCCCATGCCTCGCCTCCTCAAGTTCGCCGCCATCCTCGGCCTCCTCGTCTTCCTGCTGACCTCCTGGGTCATCTTCCGCATGACCGCGGGCTCATCGGGCGCCCGCGCCGAATGGCCCGATTCCGGCGACCCCAGCGCTGCCGACCTCCCCGCCGAGGCCGTCCTCAGCGTCCCGGAGTTCACCCTCACCGATCACCGCGGCAACGCCTTCACACGCGACAACCTCCGCGGCCGGATCACCATCGTCAACTTCGTCTTTACCAACTGCCCCTTCGTCTGCCCCACGCTCATGGAGAAGATGGTCGGCCTCAGCATCGCGCTCAAGAACGAGCCGGTGCACTTCGTCTCCATCTCCGTTGACCCCGCGCACGACACCCCCCAGGCCCTCGCCGAGTTCGCCAAACTCCACGAAGCCGACAAGGACAACTGGAGCCTGCTCACCGGCGAAAAGGCCGAGATCGACCGCATCATCACCGGCGGCCTCAAGTTCGCGCTCACCGACGATGTCGCCAACCCCATCAAGCTCCCCGACGGCTCGACGATGAACAACATCTTCCACCCGTCGTGGTTCGTCCTCCTGGGCCCGGAGGTCGATGTCAAGAGCCTCTACCGCCCCGACGACCAGGTCAACATGCAGGTCCTGCTCAACGATGTCCGCCGGCTCGCCAAAGAGCTGCCGCGTCCCTGACACCGCTGCCCTCGCGCACGCCGCGTCTCACCGCTTCATCGCCGCCTCGATGTCCTCGATCGACTTCGGGATCGCGCTCGTCAGGTTCACGTTCCCGGTCTTGGTGATCAAGATGTCATCCTCGATACGGATCCCCACCCGCCGCTCCGGCAGATACACCCCCGGCTCGATCGTGATCACCATCCCCGGCTTGAGCGCGCCATCCGGCGTCACATCGTGCACCTCCAGCCCGAGCTGGTGCCCGATGCCGTGGATGTACGCATCGCCAAGCCCCGCCTTCTCGATGATGTCCCGCGCCGCCTTGTCAACCTCCCACATCAGCGCGCCCGGCCGCGCCGCCTTGATCGCCGCCAGCTGCGCCCGCAGCACAACCCCGTACAGCTCGCGCTGCTCCTTGCCGAACTTCCCGCTCACCGGCAGCGTCCGCGTCACATCGCACGCATACCCGCAGAACTGCGCGCCCGAGTCGATCACCATCAACTCCCCGTCGCGGCACTCCCCATCATTATCGACATAGTGCAGCACCGTCCCGTTCAGCCCCGACCCCACGATCGAGCCGTACGCCACCCCCTCCGCCCCCGCATCGACATACGCCCGCTCCATCGCGTGCTGCACATCGCGCTCATTGATCCCCGGCCGCAGCGTCGAAAACGCCGCGCGATACCCCATCGCCGTCGCCGCCGCCGCACGCTTCATCAGCTCGATCTCCGCCGCGCTCTTCACCGCCCGCAGCTCCGGCAGCAGCATCGACCGGTCCTCAATCCCCACGCCCGGAATCTTCTCCTGCAGCTTGCGGAACACCGCCAGATCGGGGCTCACACCCGCAGATGTGTGCGAGCTGAACGGGTGCAGGCACGCGAGCTTCTTCGCCTTCCTCGCCGCAATCCCCAAAAACCGCGGCAGCGAAGCCGTCCGCATCACCGTGGCGAACCCCGTCCGCTTCCGCAGCGGCTCCCCGATCATCTCGCGATACCCGTCCCACCGATCCAGCTCCGGATCGATCGGCCGCAGAAACAGCGAGATCCGCCGCTTCGGGTCCTCCGCCGTCGGGTCAAACAGCACCGCCGCGCCAAGCTCGCTCTCCAGCCCCGTCAGGTATGTAAAGCTCGCATCGCTCTTGAACTTCCCGATCGCCGGCCCCGGCCCATCGCCGGAGAACACAATCCCCACCGACCCGCCCAGCGCCTTGAACACGCGCTGACGCCTCGCGGCATACTCCTCGGTGCTGATCAACGGCTTGGCAGACTTCGACGATGTGCGTGTGGTCATGGCCCAAGAGTAGATCAGATGCGCACCGCCGGACATTCCGTCAGGACCGCATCCTTCGTCCACCTCGAGTACTTCGCGTTGAACATCCTCAATCCAAAATCCGCAATCCAAAATCCAAAATTGATCTCACCCCCCCACCGCCTCCCTGAGCCTCTTCGCCGCCTCCTCCGAGCCCGCGGTCTTCTTCCCAAACCCCGGCACCGCACCAAGCTCCTCCGCCTCCGCCAAGGCCTCCGGGAAGTTGCTGATCAGCATCGTCTTCGGCCCGCCCGCCGCATACGCCCGCACCACGTTGAACCCGACCTCATCCGCAAACTCCCCGTCCAGCACGCGGTTCACCACCAGCAGCACCGCCCCCGCCGCCTCCCGCTTCAGCTCCGCATCGCTGTTCGCCCGCACCACCGCCGCCCCGGGGATCGCCTTCTCGATCACGCCCTTCAGCATGAACGAGTCCGGCACGCAATGCCCCACCAGCACAACCTTCTTCATTCCATCCTTGCTCATCGCTGGCTCCTTGCCGCAATCGTCACCGTCCGCGCCGTGATGTCCACCCGGAGCCCGTTCTTTCCTCCAACATCAAACCGCCGCGGCTCCGTCGAATCATCGCGAATCGCCCGAATCACCGGCGCGGACACACGCCCCCCCATCCGGTCCGCGCCCGATCCGATGAACTCCGATGCCGCGATCCGCATCACCTCCCCAAGCACCGTCGGCGCGCACCGCCGCAACCGCTCCCGATCCCACACCGCACGCCCCGGCCCCCTTTCCTCCGCCATCGCCCACACACTCCCCGCGCGCCCATCCACCAGCCGCGCCGCATCCGCCATCACCCGCGCTGTGCCGCACGCCCGCCGCGCTGTCCCCGGCCGCAGCTCCCGCATGATCGGCACCAGCCGCGCCCGCACCGCCGCCCGAAACCGCGTCGTGTCCGCGTTCGTCGCATCCTCCCGCCATTCCCACCCCGCCGCCCCGCAGATCCGCTCCGCATCCGCGCGCTCCACCGCCGCCTCGATCATCGGCCGAATCAGCATCACCCGCCCCGCGCCCTCCCCCCCAAGCGCCCGCGAC
>JAEYUO010000053.1 GCA_023432465.1 Planctomycetota bacterium
GAAGAGGCCGCCGAGGGTGGGACGGGGGGTGAGGGAGTGGGGGATTGCGGGTTCGGGGGTCGGTGCGCCGCCCCCGACTCCAGCAAGGGCCTTGAGCTCATCCTGGTAGCGGTTGAAGCCAAGTTCCTTGAGGACCGGACCCATGGCGAGCAGGTCGAGCTTGTCGGTGCGGGCGGATTCGAGCGGGAGCTCGATGGGGACATCGTGGCGGAGGGTGACGAGCTGGCGGGAGAGATCGATCTGGGCGCGATCGACGGTGCGGAGGCGCTCGCCGAGCTTGCCTTTGATCGTGGGCGCAGCGGCGAGGACGGCGTCAACGGAGCCGTGCTCGGCGATGAGCTTCGCGGCGGTCTTGGGGCCGACGCCCTCGATGCCGGGGACGTTGTCCACGGTGTCGCCCATGAGGGTGAGCATGTCGATGACCTGCGGCGGGGTGAGGCCGGTTTCTTCCTTGAGTGTGTCGGCGGTGATCAGTTCGTCGTTGTGGACGTCGTAGAGCTCGACCGCATGATCGCCGTCATGCAGGAGCTGCTTGAGGTCCTTGTCCTTGGAGATGATGCGGATCTTGAGGTCGGGGTGTTTGGGGCGGAGCTGGGTGACGAGGGTGGCGATGACATCGTCGGCCTCGAAGCCTTCGGCGCCGAGGATGGGCATGCCGATCTGCTTGAGCATGGCGAGGCAGCGCTCGACCTGGGGGAAGAGGTCCTCGGGCGGGTCATCGCGTGTGGCTTTGTATTCGGGGTAGATCTGGCTGCGGAATGTGCCGCGGTCGCCGGAGACATCGAGCGTGACGCAGACGTAGTCGGGCTTTCCGCCTTCGAGGCCGATCTTGCCCTGGCCTCGGAGGAGCTTGAGGAGCATGCCGATGAAGCCGAACGTCATGTTCGTCGGCTCCTTGGTGACGGGGCTGGTCATGGGCGTACGGATGGCGTGGTAGGCGCGGAAGAACTGTGCGTAGCCGTCGATGATGTAGAGGGTGGTCATGAAGGTCGGCTCGCAGGTCAGACGATGTCGCGGGAGGCGTGGATGACGCCGAGTATGTGGACGACGTTGCCGCGAACAGCGTAGAAGATGACGTAGCCCTCGGCAGGCATGCGACGCGTAGGCTCGCCGAAGAGATCGTTGCGAGGATGCTCTCGAGAGCGAAGGGGAAACTTCTTCAGGGTGTAAATGCGGGCACGGAGCCGCTCGATGAAGCTATGGGCTCGCTCGACCGAGTCTTCGCCGATATAGAGCGCGATCTCCTCCAAGTCTGCGGCGGCCTCGTCATCAATCACGACGTGAAAGTTTCGCGCCACGTTTCATGCACTCCGGCGGCGCGAGGTTGCCTTCTGGGAGACCTTCGCCTTGATCCGGTCGAGCACCTCATCAGCGGGCTTGGCGCGACCGGCGTTCATGTCGGCGATGCCGCGACGGACCTTCTCGACCACGGATGGACCATCGGCGAAGCGAGAGAGGTCGGCGTAGGTTTCGGGATCGAGCACGACGACAGCGGCACGACCGTTCACAGTGAGCAACTGGGGGCGGCGGTTCTTGCGGAGCTTGCGGATGTGCTCTTTGGCATCGCGCTGGAAGTCAGTGAGGGGGTAGACATCAAGGGGGTCAATCATGGCACTCTCCAAGCATGTTTATCGCAGCGATAACACATGGAGTATACAACTCAACCGGGCTGCTTGCCAGCCTCGGCGAGCGAGCGCAGGCGGTCGATATACGCCGCGGAGGGTTCGAGCTTGCGGCGGGCCATGGCGGCGCGGGCGACATCGAGAAATTTGTCGAAGCGGTAGTTTCTTGAACCGGCATCGGTGGCCCAGGTGAAGCGGCCGACGGTGCCGGAGACGGGAGCGGTGGTCGCGAACATGGAGCCGGTGTGGAGGATCGAGCCGGTCATGATGCGCGTGCAGATGGCGGTCTTGACGTGGTCGCCGATGATCGCACCGAGGAAGGTCTCGCCGGTGCGCTCGTTGGGGCCATCGGGCGCTGCGCGGCAGATGATCTCGGAATAGGTGTTGAGGAGGTTCGAGTTTGTGGTGCCGGCGCCGAGGTTGACCCACTCGCCCACCCACGAGTCGCCGAGGAAGCCGTCGTGGGCTTTGTTGGCGTAGCCCTGGAAGACCGTGCCGCTGACTTCGCCTGCGACCTTGCAGTGCGGACCGATGGCCGTGTTGGCGCGAATGACCGCGCGGTCGAGGACGGTGGAGTGCGGGCCGATGTAGGCGGGGCCGGAGATGATCGCGCCGGGGCGGATGACGGCATGATCGGCGATGACGATGGGGCCGGATTCGCAGTCGAGGACGACTGAGGGGAAGAGGCGGGCGGATGCCGCGATAACCAGCCCCCTTTCACCGAAGGCTGTGACACCGGTGGTAAGGGCGGCGGAGTCGCCAGCGGTGAGCAGCTTGAGATCGCATGCGAGACAGGCATCACGGAACTTGCGGACATGCCATGGGCGGGCGATGAGCACGTGCTCATCGTGATAGAGGGTTGTGAACTTCGTGTAATCGCCCATCGCCGCCAGACAGTGATCGCCCGGCTTTGAGATGTGTGCGGCGATCAGATCACCAGACTGACGTTCAAGCAATACGTGGTCGGGCGGCAGTGACCAGACATCCTCGGGCGGGAGCGGACAGCGGCCGTTGATGTGCAGTGCGCGGCTGTCTAGCTTGACATCGCCAATCCAGCCGAACCCCGGCACTCGAGTTTCGCGGCGCAGAGGGGTGATGTGTTGCGGTGCCGCCCAGACGTAGAGCGGTGAGGCGAACGTTCTGCGGACACGCTCCGCCATGGTGAGTGCGCCGATGCGGACATCGAACGCGGGGCGGAGATCGGTGAGCGGGGAGAGCTGGCCGCGGCCGTCGTCGAAGAGGATCACGGGCAAGGCGGTGGGCATGGTTCCGGAGTGTACGGGATTAGCTAGGCCAGCTGCGCGACCAGCGGCGCAAGTTCCTCCCCGGGTCGGCCCAATGTGTAGAGCGGCGCGGGCGGGAACCCGTCATCGACGCGGCGGGCGACAAGCGTCGCCGCGGACAGCGTCTTGAGGGTCTGGGAGAGGGCCCGGTCGGTGATGCCGTCGAGACGCGAGGCGATGGTTGTGAAGCGGGCGGGGCTCAGGTCGGCGATGGTGTTGAGGGCCGGCAGGGACCACCGCCTAAGCGCGGCTTCGCGAAGCCGAAGCCCCCCCCGGAGGTCATCGCCGGCGGCACAAGCGGGGGCGACGGCCGCGCCGCGACGGGTGAGGATGTACTCCGGCCGGAGGGGGTGGCCGTGGCCGGTGTTGCGGGCGGTGAGGCCGAGATCGATGAGGTGGTCGAGGGACTGACGGACAGCGCCCTGGCCCGCGTCAAGGTCGTAGCAGAGGACCGCCAAGCGAGCCCCGCCCATGCCTGCGGCATCTGCGCGGTGCAACGCCGCGAGCACGGGGAGGCTCCAGACGCGGCGGCAAAGGTTGACTAATCGTTCACTTGGCACTTGACACACAAAGTATAGTCGCTATATTCGGCGATGCAACCCCTTTCAAAAGGAGCGCCCCATGCCTCTGGACCTCGGCTACAACGGCGGATTGACCATCTCGTTTCAATCGAAGGACCGGAAGAAAGCCGCGGCGTGGTACGCGGAGATGCTGGGCTTCCAGCTTCTGTACGATGTGGAGCAGATCGGGTGGTGCGAGATGGGGACGCACGTGAAGGGCGTGAATGTCGGCTTTGCGCAGAACGAGAGCCCGGCCACCAAGGGTCCGGTGCCGACGTGGGGTGTGAATGACCTCGATGCCGCGCGGGCGAAGCTTGAGAAGAAGGATGTGAAGTTCGACGGCCCGACGATCACTATGCCGGGCATGGTGAAGCTCGCGACGTTCTTTGATCCCGATGGCAACGCGAACATGTTGTTCCAGGATCTGTCGGGCCACTGACCGCGCGGCGCCGGAATACGGCGCCACTGTGTGCGCTGCACGCTCGTGTCTGGGCGGCGGAACCCGCCGCGCGGATGCGGGCTTGCTGCTCGCGCCGGCTGTGCTGAACGGAGATGGCCGGCGAGCGGGCGACTACTTCCGCGCTCCGAAACGGCGCTCGCGGGGGTCGTGGAAGCCGAAGAGGGGCATCATCGGGAAGAGCACGAACGCGAGCACCAAGCCAGCTGCGCCGGTGTAGATGGCGGCGAGGAGTCGCTCGCCGAGCTCGCTGAGGCCATGGAAGACATAGGCGTCGGTGTAGATCGTGCGGATGGAGTGGATGGCGACGAACACGAGTCCGGCGAGGGCCGCGGCGAGGACGGACATGGCCATCATGGTGATGGGGTTGCGGCGGTAGAGCAGGGCGCGGACGGTCAGAACGAAGTACGCCCCCGCGACATAGCCCAATGCGCAGGGGCCGACGACGACGAGTTCGCTGACGCCGTTGCTCCAGACGGTGGAGAGATCGACGGCAAGACCGATGAGCAGGGCGGTCCAGAGCGCGGCGATGGGCGGGGCGAAGAGGGCGATGAAGACGACCAGCGGAATGACCATGGAGGGGGCGATGGCGGTATGGCCGATGGCGAGGGGGGACTTGATGGCCTGTTCAAGGCCGAGAAGGACCGCCGCAGCAATGAGGACGATGGTCCATCTCATGGCGCAGCTCCGACTGATGATGCCGCGGGCACGCGCAGGGTGACTTCGCTGACGCGGTCGATCCGGTACCTGGGCCTGATGACGATGGTGCGGATACGGATGTTGTCGGGCGGGGTTTCGACGGCTTCGACAATGCCGATTTCGAGCATCTGCGCACTCTGTGGCCAGCGTTCATCGCCGAGCCGGACGATCATCCCGGGCTTGACGCCCGCGCTGGGGTCTCCGCCGGCGGTATCGGCGGCGGCGGTGGTTGCACCCGTGGGGAGGAGGGTCGGCTCGGTCATGAGCTGACCGGCGAGGGTTCCATCGCCGCGGGGCACGAGGAAGCACGCCGGGCCAAACTGCGTCGCGCCGAGCATGACGACACCTTTGATGGAGCCGGCGGAGGTGTCGGTGAAGGGCTGGACGGAACAGAAGCGGTCCTTGACGCCGATGACGCGGCCGACGAGGTGGACACCCCGGACGACGGCGACGGAGGCGGTTGGCTCGACACCCTCGCGCGAGCCGGCGCGGACGGTGAGCACGCGCGAGGAGAGCTCCATCGATGAGCCGATGACCGGGGCCTGGAACTGGCGGACGGGGATGGTGGGGTTGAGGTCGAGCCCCTGCTGGAGCTCGGCGATGACGCGTCGGAGCTCATCGTTCTCGGCGCGGAGCTGGTTGGTCTCGCGGAGGTAGCCGTCACGCTCCTGACGCATCAGGCTGAGGGATTCGCTCTCGTTTGGGGACAGCTCGCGGTCGGACAGGCGGAGGCTGAGGACCCATTCGAAGGGCGCGGCGATGGGGGCGAGGATGGTGCGGACCGGGCCGGAGAAGGCACCGACCCATCCGGCCACACCCGGGGGGGCGAAGGCGAGGACGATGAGCGTGAAGATCGCGGCGGTGAGGCCGGTGCGGGGATTGATGAGGCGGCGGGACATGTTGGAAAAGGGCAAAATCGCAAACTGCCACAGGGCCAAACTCAAACCAGAGATATGCAGAGACTAGCAGAAACGAGGTGTGAATGCAGCAACGGGGCCCCTCCAGTTGAAAGGGCTTTGGCCATGTGGCGATTTGCTCTTTGGCCATTTCGGAAGGGCTCAGCCTTCCATGTCGTTCTCGAGCGTGGACTTCCATTCCTCGATGTGCTCGAGGTAGATGGCGGTGCCGCGGGCGACACAGGTGAGGGGGTCCTCGGCGATGCGAACCTCGAGGCCGGTGGCGTTGGAGAGGACGCGGTCCATGCCTCGGAGGAGCGCGCCGCCGCCGGCGAGCATGATGCCGTTCTCGACGAGGTCCGCGGCAAGTTCGGGCTCGCAGCGTTCGAGGGTGCGGGTGACGGCCTCGATGATGGCGTTGACGGGCTCCTGCAGAGCCTCGCGGATCTCTTCGCTGGTGATGATGGTCTTGCGGGGGAGGCCGGAGATCATGTCGCGGCCGCGGACATCGAGGCTTGTCTCATCGCCGACGGGGGCGGCTGAGCCGACATCGATCTTGATGCGCTCGGCGGTCTGCTCGCCGATCATCAGGTTGTACGTCTTCTTCATGTGGTTGATAATCGCTTCGTCCATGTCGTCGCCCGCGACGCGGACGGATTCACAGACGGCGATATCACCCAGGGACATGACGGCGACTTCGGTGGTTCCGCCGCCGATATCGACGATGGCGGAGGCGGTGGGCTCGGCGAAGGGGAGGCCCGCGCCGATGGCGGCGGCGATGGGTTCCTCGATGAGGTAGGTGCGGCGGGCTCCGGCTCGCTCGGCGGAATCGAAGACGGCACGCTTCTCGACGGCGGTGATGCCGGAGGGGATGGAGATGACGACGCGCGGACCCACGAGCCGGTTGCGGCCGTTGACCTTGCGGATGAAGTAGCTGAGCATGGCCTCGGTGATCTCAAAGTCGGAGATCACGCCGTCCTTGAGGGGACGGATGGCGGTGATGGTGCCGGGGGTCTTGCCGAGCATCTCCTTGGCGACCCAGCCGACGGCCTCCCCGTTCTTGAGGACGCGGTTGGTGCCCTTCCAGACAGCGACGACGCTGGGCTCGTTGAGAACGATGCCCTCGCCACGAACAGCGACCAGGGTATTGCACGTCCCCAGGTCGATGCCCATATCCACGCTGACCAGACCTAGCAAGCGATCCAGGAACAAGGTGCGGTGTGCCTCGTGTCAGAGCCTGTGCGGCGTGCCGGACCCGTCCCGGCGCAACCCCTCCCCCGAAGGACTGTTGAGTGCCCTGATGATCGGCCATTCAGGACGCAGGAGATTATGGGTCTCAGATCAAGTTCGCCAGTGTAATCGTCCATTGGGGGAGGGTTTGCATGAAATGGAGCCAGAATGAGAAAGCCGCCGCGTGCCCAGGGGAAGGGACCGCGGCGGCAGGGAAGCTTTCAGGATCGGGGGCCGGGCCGACCCGATCGGGTCGAAACGGACCGGCGATGAGGCTCAGCGGTTGATGGCGGAGTTGGAGGCCACGCTGCCATCCTTGCCCGGGGTGTCCTTGGGCGCCGGGGGGAGAGCCGGGAGTGAGTCGGGATTGATTTCGATGACGGTCGGGGCGATCCGGGGGGTTGCCCTCTGGACCTTGCGGGGGGCGGCACTGGCGCCCTCGCGGTCGATCTGGCTCTTGGCGGCATCCTCGTAGGAGAAGTGGTCGGAGACGTTGGCCAGGGAGGCGAGCTGAGCCTCCTGCTTGGCGCGGATGTCGGCGAGCTTGGAGTTGATCTGATCGAGGCTGGCCGCGCGGTAGCGGGACTGCTCATCGAGCGTGCGCTGGCGGCTGGCCATGACGTCGATCATGCGGTCGTTGCGTGCGATGGCGTCGATCTGGCGATCAAGATCGAAGAGCTGGGTCTGGAAGGCGGTCTGCTCGGTCTCGAGCTTGTTGAGCAGGGTGGCGAGCTGGCCCTCCTGCTGGGTGAGGTAGCCCAGATCGCGCTGGATGTCCGCAGCGCGGGAGGCGTAGGCGTTGCGTGTGGCGTTGACCTGGTTGAGCTTGGTGGTCGCGGCCTCGAGGTTGATCCGCTCATTGCGGAAGACGATGACGATCTCGTGCTCGACGCCGAGGGCGACGTTGGTGACGGTCGCGGACTGAGCATGGTCGAGAGCGGAGGTCAGCTTGTCGCTGTCCTGATCCGCGAGATCGACCACGCGGTTGGAGACGGCCATATCCCGCTCGAGCTGGGCACGCTGCTCGCGGAGCTGGGCAAGGTCCGACCGGACCTGGCCGATGCGGGCGGGGTACTGGGCCTGAAGGTCGCGGAGCTGGGCCCGAAGCGCGACCGGATCGGTGATCTGCGAGTCGATGGTCGCATTGATCTGGGATCGGGTCTGGGTGAAGAAGGCTCCGACCCGGTCCGGGCCGGCGACGAGCGTGGCGGCGCCGATGCCCAGCGCGCCGACGGCGCCGGTGATGACTGCGATACGAACGAGGTTCCTTGCGATGCAGGCCATTGTGTGGTCCTCCTAACGGCTTGGCCCGTACACCGGGCGTGTTGCGTGTTCCGGCGGGCCTGGGTCCTGATTCCCCTCCCCAGGTCCGGCACGGGGTGTGTCAGCCAGCGTTGTTGGGAGGGCGTGGCGGGGAGTTTCACACCATTGATCAAGGGGGGCGAAAGTCCGGAGAAACGGAGGTTTGGGCCGGTTCGGGGCGGCATCCGGCCCGGGATCCTCGGGAATCCGGCGTTTCCCGAAACGCCGAGCCATGGATGCGGAACAATCAATGACCGGCGAGTCCCTCGGGGACATCCGGGCGGAGGAAGCCTCCGCCGGATGGAGGGGCTTGAGGGTCCATGGATGGTCAGATTCATGGCGGGCAATCGGTCGGGGCGGGTGGGGAACAGGGAAGCGTCATGCTCAACTCGCTCACAACCGGGTTCATTTCGCGGCTGCGGGCCCGCGATCAGGCGGCGTGGTTTGATCTGTGGGAGACGTTCGGCCCCGTGCTGCGCGCGCAGCTGACCAAGTGGGGGAAGGGGCGGATCGGACCGGAAACGGTGCGTGACCTGTCTCAGGAGACGCTTGCCGCTTTGTCGGATTCGATCGACCGGTATGACCCGGCGCGGGGGGCCAGGTTCTCGACGTGGCTGCTGGCGATCGCCAAGCACGTTCTGGGGGACGAGATGGACCGCCGGAATGCGCAGAAGCGCGGCGGGAACAAGCGGGCGGCGGAGCTCGATGAGACGTGGATGATGGCCTCCGGGCAGGCGGGGGCGGATGCTGAATATGAGGCGGCGGTGTTCCGCGCGAAGGTTGAAGCGGCGATCCGACTGGTGGAGCGTTCGTGCGAGTTCACCGACTTTTCGATTTACCGGATGCGGGTCTTGGATGGGATGCCGGGGAAGGACGTGGCGGCATCGTTGGGGATCAGCGAACCGACGGTGAGCCGGCGGCTGGCGCGGGTTCGGGACTCGCTGCGGGTGCGGCTGGAGGAAGTGATCGCGACGTATTCGTTCACGGAAGAGGAGCGCGCGGAGGCAGCACGAAACGGACTGGCGGCGAATCCCACCAAGCCGGATGACGCGCTGTTCGACGAGGCGATCTCGGACATCTATCGGCGGCAGGTCGAACTGCGGGAGAGTGACCGGGCACGCGCGACGGCGTGAGCCGGCGCTGAGCGGGAAGGTGGGCGGCCCAGGGAACGGGCCGCGGCGCAACGGAGCAGGGGAAAAGGACGTTGAGTATGGCACCTGTAGGCATCGTGTTTCTCATCCTGGCCGGGGTCATCGCCATCCCGTTTGCGATCTTCGCGATCGTGTACCTCATCGTGCCGGCGTGCAAGGGGATCGGCTGGCTGTTCATGCAGGTGTTCAACTTCATCACGGGGGAGATCGGTGATGTGCTGCGCATTCTGGGCGCGGTGATCACGAGCATCGTGCTCATCCCGCTGACGGTGCTGAACGTCCTGATTGGGCGATGGTCTGCGTCATCGCATTACGGACGGGCAATCCAGAACGAGTTCGTGTCGATCGGTCGGTCGCTGTACCGGATCGTGATCGGTCACCCGGCGAAGCTGCTGTGCCTGACCCCACTGACCGAGGGCCTGGAGAAGCGGATCCCCGAGGTGGTTGCCGCCGCGCCGGGAGCCGATCGGCCGGGCAAGCGGCAGGGGCAGTTTGACGGATACTCGATCGTGGGATCGCTGCCGGGGGGGGGATCGGGCGGGCGGCTATACATCGCCGAACCGAGCGCGGAGAAGGTGGCGGCGTTTGCGCGGCAGGGGCAGGCGGATGTCGGGCGGGTGGTGATCAAGAGCTTCTCGCTGGCGGACGGGAGCACGCTGCCGCAGATCGTGCGGGAGAATCGCGCGCTGCCCGCGGCGAAGCGGATGGGGCTGATCCTCGAGCACGACCTGACGGAGGAGCGGTTCTATTACGTGACTCGGTACGTGCCGGGTGAGTCGCTGGGGATCACGACGCAGACGCTGCACGCCCGCGCTGGCGCGGGCCTCGGGCGGGAGGAACTGCGCACGGTGTGCGGGTATGCGACCGATCTGCTGCGCACGCTCACGCACTATCACGAGGGCGGGCTGTGGCACAAGGATGTGAAGCCCGACAACATCATCGTGGCGCACGGGCATGCGCACCTGGTGGACTTTGGCTTGGTGACGCCGCTGCGGTCGAGCATGACCCTGACCACGCACGGGACGGAATACTTCCGCGATCCGGAGATGGTTCGGATGGCGCTCCGGGGCGTGAAGGTGCACGAGGTGGATGGGGCGAAGTTTGATATCTACGCCGCGGGGGCGGTGCTGTACTCGATGATCGAGAACAGCTTCCCCGCGCACGGGGGGCTGTCGCAGATCACCAAGCCGTGCCCGGAGGCGTTGCGGTGGGTGGTTCGCCGGGCGATGACGGAGTATGACAAGCGGTATGAGTCGGCGGCGCTGATGCTCGAGGATATCGAGACGGTGTGCCGCGCCGATGATCCGTTTGCGGTGAAGCCGTTCGCGCTTCCGAGCATGAGGGGGAGCGAGGCTGCGCATCACGGCGCGGCGGAACAGCATGGCTGGGAGGGCATGGGCGGAGCGGTCGGCGCGGGCGCGGCGGCTGCGGCGATGGGTGCGGGGGGCGGAGCGCCGAACTTTGGCAAGAAGCCGGGGCCGGTGGCATCGATGCTTGGGCAGGTTGGGGAGTATGTCGATTCAGCGCTCGGACAGGCAGGCGTGGGTCGAGGGGCGGGACCTGTGGCAGCTGGAGAGGCCGCGGCGGCGGCGAATGGGGGAGCGATGGCGAGCGGGCATGGAAAGCCGAAGATCAAGGTGACGAACTGGTGGTCGGGGAAGTACGAGCTTGTGCCGGCGGCGGATTCGGCTGTGCGCGCGGCGGCGTTCACACCGCCCGTGCCGCCTGTTCCACCGGTGCCTTCGCGGCCGCGAAACCCTGCATCCAGCGCAGCGGAGCAACTCGTGCGTGCGCGGCATCGGGCAAAGGAGGCCCAGGACCGGGCGCATCGCCGGATGGCAGGGGTGCGAGGAAAGCCGAACGTCGGGCTGAATGTCGGGGTGGGGCTGGCGGTGCTGGTGTTCATGGGCGCGTGCGGACTGTTCACGGTCGGCATGCTGAAGTTCAGCGAGCGGCGGGGCGAGCAGGGCGCCGCTTCTGTGGCTGCGACCCAGGAGACGCTGGCGGGCTCCACAGTGCGGCTGGCGGTTGCGAAGACTCCGGAGCCGTCGATCGCGGCCGAGCCGGGCGGAGCGGTGCCCGTGGTGATGAAGATTGCCGAGCGGAATGTCGTCGTGCTCCGGGATCCGATCAGCTTCCAGGAGCCTCACCGGGGCGCGGTCGAGAAGGCGATTGAACGGCTGGGCGCTCTGGGCGTTTCGGTCGTCGGCACGCTCAACGAGACATCCGACCCGAGTGAAGGGGAGACGATCGCGGAGCTCCGGAACGCGATCGGCGTTGCTCCGTTTCAGACTGCGGAGTCGGAGGCGCCGATCCGGGCGTGGCTGGAGGAGCATCCCGAGACGGCGGCGGTGGTGTGGGTGGGGCGGCACGAGGGCGGGGAGCCGATCGCGTGGATGCTCGGTTCGGCGAGGCTGGAAGCATCGGACAAAGAGGCCATCGTGCGTTCGCTGACGGGGCAGCCCGAGAAGAAGGCATCGCGGGCTTCGAGCCGGGGCCGCCGCTGAGCACGTGCCGACGCCTCGTCTACCATCGGCCCCATGACGCTCCGGCGGACCCCCGAAGATTTCATCGTTGAAGAGCTGCCCACCGAGGACTTTGTCGGTGGGCTTCGCTCCGCGCCCAGCGCGGGCGCGCTGCACGCCGTGTATCGGCTGGAGAAAACCCAGATGACGACGCCGCACGCGGCGCAGCTTCTGGCGGGCTCTCTGAAGGTTCGGAACAACGCGGTGTCGTACGGGGGACTGAAGGACAAGCACGCACAGACGGTGCAGTTTGTGACGGTGGCGGCGGCAACACTCGCGGATGCTGCTCTGCTGGCCAAACAGACGCGGGGGCCGAAGTGGTCGGCGACGCTGCGTGGGTGGTCGGAGAAGGCGATCGATGCGTCGGCGCTGGTGGGGAACAGGTTTGTGATCGTGGTGCGCGATGTTCGGCCGGAGCAGGATGCGGCGATGCGGTCGCGTGCATCGCTGCTGGCATCCGGGCCAGATTCGCTGAGCGTGGTGAACTACTTCGGCGCGCAGCGGTTCGGGTCGGCGCGGCATGGGGAGGGGTGGATCGCGCGGGAGCTGATCGCGGGCCGATTTGAGAAGGCGCTGAAGCTGTCGATCGCGACGCCGAGTCGCAAGGACACGGGCGTGACACGGACGTTTACGCGGATGCTGGCCGGAGGGTGGGGAAAGGACTGGTCGAGGCTGGCGAACGAACTGCCACGCTGCCCGGAGAAGAAGGCGGTCGAGCGGCTTGCGTTCATGGCCTCGCGACGGACGGAGGCGATTGACGAGCGGGGCTTTCGCGAGGCGTTTGTCGCGCTGCCGTACTTCCTGCAGCAGTTGTATGTGGAGGCGTATCAGTCGCACCTGTGGAACGATCTGGCGCGGCGGCACGTGCGGCGGCTCACATCGGCATCCGCGATGATGAAGGCGGATGACGAGTTCGGGGAGATGCTGTTCCCCGCTCATGGCGCGGTGAGCGAGGAACTCCGGGAGCGGCAGTTGCCGCTGCTCGCGCCAAGTACGGAGGTGCAGGAGTTGTGGCGGGAGGATCTGGAGCAGGTACTGGCGGCGGAGAAGCTGACGCTCGCGGAGTTGAAGATCCCGGGGCTGCGGAGGCCGTTCTTTGGGGAGGTGATGCGGTCACTGTTTGTAGAGGCGAGCGGATTCTCGATCGGGCCGGCGGTTCCGGATGAGCTCTCCAGGAGCAAGGCACGGAAGGTGGAAGTGCGGTTTGACCTGCCGCGAGGCGCGTATGCGACGGTGGTGCTGCGGGCATTGGGGCAGTAGTTGGGATGTCGGAGGTGGGATGTGGGAGACGCGCGTGGTGGCGTGTGCGGGGGCTGACTGAGGGCACAGGAAACGGGTGGAGGTGCGGGGCGTCAGTTGTTCAAGCTGGCGCCGAGCTTGGCACCGACCCACACGGCGAGCACGCCCAGACCGACGCTCAGGAGGACGTTGGCGAGGGCCGCGGCCTGATGGCCACCCGAGGAGAGCATGAAGGTCTCTCTTCCGAAGGCCGAGAACGTGGTGAAGCCTCCCAGGAAGCCGACGATGATCGCGAGGCGCCAGTGCTCCCGGGCGGCGTCGGACTCTGTGAGGATCGCGGCCAGAAACCCCACCGCCAGGCATCCGGCGATGTTCACGAGGAGGGTGCCGAACGGGAACCCTTTGCCGAGCCATCGCTCGCAACCCATCTGAATGCCCCACCGGCACAGGCCACCGGTTCCGGCTCCGGCAAACACCAGCAGCATCTTTGTGAGCATCCGGTTTGATACGCTGTAGCGGGCGGGATTGCCACCCCACGGGTCGGGCCTGACGGAAACGGCCTTTACCTGCGTCATGGGGACGAGCGTTTTCCAGGCTTGCACTTCGAGAACTCCTGCATGAACTCCAAGCATCTTGATCGCGGCCAGCTTTTCCATCGCGGTTTGATGGTGTGCGCGGTGACCTGGCTCTCGGTCATGGTCGCTTCGTGCGAGTCCTATGTCCGTGCCCGGGCGTTTGAGCAGCACGCGCCGCTTCGGGAAGGCTCGGTCGCGAGTTGGGTTCCGCGAGAGATCGAGGGGGAGCAGTCGCTCGCGTGGCTGATGCAGAAGACCTCGATCGTGGTGGGGCGGGCGGACTTCGTCGGGTTGAAGAAAGAGGGGCAACGGAAGCTGACGCTCAAGCCGATGCGCGCGGGGAGCGTCGCCCGCCCGTCGCTCGGCTCCGCGGTGGCGGTGAGTGCGGATGGGTACTTTCTGACGGCAGCGCACTGCATCGTGGATGAGCCGTACGTGGTGGTCGCGATGGACCGGGAGGGGAACTTCGTCGAACGGCTCGGACGGACGGTTTGGAACGGGCTTGCCGGCGGGGGCCGCACGGATGTCGCGTTGATCCATGCGCCGGACTTGCACGTGAATCCCATCGCGTGGTGCGTGCTGGAGGATGCGAAAGGGGGTGCGGAAGTGCTGTCTGCGGGTGTGGGCGTTGGGGCAAGCAGCCGGCTTGCGGGGGGGAGGATCACCGGAGGGCCGATCGGCTCGCAGGAGGCCGCGGCGGGGCGTGCACTGGCCTTTCAGGTCGATTCCCCGCTGATCGCCGGTGATTCAGGGGGGCCGACGATTCTGGAGAGCGGGGGGCTGGTAGGGGTGTGTGCCAACGTCGAAATCGAGTTGTTTGCGCAGGCCGGGGGGGGAGAGGTGCTGCGGCCGGACCCGGAGTTCATTCGGAGCCTGATCGCCGCGGATCGTGCAGCGCGTGGTGTCGATACACTCGACCCGTGACCACGTCTCGGATGCACACCACGTTGTCCAAGCCCGAGTACCTGCGATCGGCGGAAGCGGCGATCCCGCGCCTTGTCGATGAGCATGGGCCGCGGCTGTACTCGCTGGGGCTCAGGTTGTGCGGCAACCGGAGCGATGCGGAGGACATGGTGCAGGAGGTGTTTCTGCAGGCGTTCCGGAAGTGGCACACCTTCCGGGGCGAGTCTGACCCAGGGACGTGGCTGTACTCGATCGCGGCGAGGTCCTGCAAGGCAAGGATGCGCCGCAAGGGGGGGATCGACCGGCGGATGCCCGCGATGTCGCAACTTCTGCCGTGGCGGGAGACAAACGTTGCGGCGATTCCGATGGCGCAGGGGGATGGGGAGTCTGCGCCAGTGAAGGCCTCTATCCGCAAAGAGGCGGATGAGGCCGTGCACCGGGCGATCATGTCGCTGCCGGAGAACTTCCGGGTGCCGCTGATTCTGAAAGAGATGCTTGAGCTGCCGATTGATGATGTTGCCGCAGCGCTGAATATCAAGCCCGAGACGGTGAAGACGCGGGTGCACCGGGCGCGGCTGCTGCTTCGCAGCGCGATGATGAAGCGTGTGCCCAAGCGGGCTGCCCCGGAACCTGCATACGACAAGCAGGTGTGCCTGGACCTGCTGCGGGCCAAGCTTGATGCCATGGACCACGGGCGAGGGTTCCCGATCGGGCAGGATGTGATGTGCGAGCGGTGCCGATCGGTGTTTGCAGAACTCGATCTTGCGCAGAGTGCGTGCGCGAGCATGGCGGAAGGGGACCTGCCAGCGTCGATTCGGAAGGCGATTCTGCGGGCGATCAATCGCGAACCGGTCAGGTCCTGACTTTGCAGGTGGACATCTTGAAGGGGAGATAGGCAGGGCAGAAGCCGATCGCGGCGGTGAGCAGGAGCACCGCACCCGCGGCGATGGCGATGATGCCGGCGATCGCGCCATCGGTTGCGCCGAGCATCCCAAAGGCGAGGATGATGAGCACGATGCCGACGATGAGCCGGAGGGCGCGGTCGATGGGTCCGACGTTCTTGCAGCCACACATGGGAGAGCTCCTTGGAGGAACGTGGAAGAGGAGAGGGAAGAGTGGGAACGGAGATTCAGGCGGGGCGTGCTGCGTGCTCGCGGCGTTCCAGCCAGTAGAAGAGCCCGGAGGCGCCGATCGCCAAAGCCGCGATCAGCCACCAAGGGGAGAGGTGGGTGACATCGACGAAGGTGACCTTGCCGAGCTTGCCCAGGGGCTCGATCGTGCGGGCAAGGAAGGGATAGGCCTCGGCATATACGGCCGCGCCGACGAGCGCGCCGGCGATGCCGACGATCGCATCGCGCGAGCCCTGGCCGACGGCGGCGAGGGCGGTGCCGGGGCAATAGCCCAGAATGACCATGCCGACGCCGAAGATGAGGCCGCCAAGGACGTTCATGCCGACTTCGGCGCCCTTGATGTGCAGGCCGCTGATCATGCCGAACTGGAGCATCGCGTAGACACCGATCGCGCCGACGACGATGGCGGTGAGCATGGTCTTGAGGACGGTGTGATCCTTGAAGCGGAACTGATTGACGATCACGTTGTACCGCGTGACGCCACCTTTTTGCAGGAGGACGCCGAAGACCAGACCGGTCAGCGCGCCCAGCAGGAGGGTCTTGGGGTCGGCGAAGAAGTTACTGAACATGTGCTGCCTCCTTCCTGCCGCCGAAGCCGAAGAGGACGGCGGCGGTGGCAATGCCTGAAGCGAACATGGCGACGAAGAACATCCAGCTTGATACGGCCATCTGGAGGCCGCCGGAGATGCCGTGGCCGCTGGTGCAGCCGCCGGCCATTCGTGCGCCGAAGATGAGGATGAACCCACCGATGAACGCCGCGGCGTAGCGTTTCATGACGCTCGGGCCGAATCTCTGCGACCAGACGCTGGGCACGCGTTCGACCTTGAACGTGCGGCCAAACCACGCGGCGATGAACGAGCCGAGCACCATCATGAGGACCAGAGCCATCTGCCAGTCGAAGACCGGCTTGAAACCACCGCCCTTGGCGCCGTAGGTCTGCGTGTAGTAGGCATTCGAGGCGACATGCTCGGGGGCGATGGCGCAGACCGCAGCGCCGGCTGCGCCGACGAAGGATGTGCTGGTTCCGAGGGCCTTGTTCATGAAGTAGAACGTGGCCCAACTGAGGATGCCGATGCCCGTACCCACCACGTATGGGGACCAGCGTGGCATTTGAATCGGGTTGGCCATGTGCGTGGCTCCTTTCTGGCCGCGGCTGCGGATTGTGCTGCGGCCAAGGGGTTGGAGGCGGGTGGGCGGCCGGAGGTTCCCGGAAAGTGTGCCGGGAACTTTGGGGGAACCAGAGCAGGGGAAGACGACTCCAAGAACTGTGAATGTTCCGGTGGGGCGGGTCGGCTTCCGGAGGTGGGGGGGAGGGGGCAGCAAGAAAGGAGCCCGCGATTGGCGAACAAAGCTCAGGCGTTCTTCGAGTCGTTCCCAGAGACCCAGGCCGCGATGCGCGAGCGAGGCGGCGAGATCGGCAAGGCGTTCATGCCGATGCACCATGCGATGATGAAGGCGAGCACGCTGTCTGTTCGGGACAAGGAACTCATCAGCCTGGGGATCGCGGTCGCGGTCCGCTGCGAATCGTGCATCTATCTGCACACTCAGAAGTGCCTTCAGGAGGGCGCAACGCCCGAGCAGATCATGGAAGCCGCGGGGGTGGCGGTCATGATGGGTGGCGGACCGGCGTTCATGTACGCCCCGCTGGTGGCACAGGCGATCGAATACCTGAGATCCAAGGCATGACCGCGGTTCACGCCACCGGCACACAGTGCGGTAAGCGCCACCGCGATCGCCGCGGAAACCCGGGCGGGCGGATGTCGATCAGTTCCTCAATCTCGCATGGTGCGTTCTCCATTGGTTGAGCGCAGGGCGAACCGAAAGTCCGCCATTGAACCCTATTAAAGACTATGATATCCTCTAGTCTTGCGGGCGTTCAAGTCTCTGTAGACTCCTGTGCGGACCTGCTCGGACCGGACGCCCCAAGCACGTTTCGAAGAGCCCACAGATGAAGAAGAAGCTCAAAGAGTCCAAAGACGAGGCCAAGGGCAAGTCCTTGAAGAACAAGGAGTACACCAAGGAACTCCGCAAACTCCAGGCGGACCTGTGCACGCTTCAGGAGTGGGTGAAGCACAAGGGACTGCGGGTGATCGTTGTCTTTGAGGGGCGCGACGGGGCGGGCAAGGGCGGGACGATCCGCGCGCTCACCGAGCGGGTGAGCCCGCGCGTGTTCCGCGTCATCGCGCTCCCCGCGCCATCGGATCGGGAGAAGAGTCAGATGTACATCCAGCGGTACATCGCGCACTTCCCCGCGGCGGGGGAGGTCGTGATCTTCGACCGGAGCTGGTACAACCGGGCCGGTGTCGAGCGCGTGATGGGTTTCTGCTCGAACGACCAGTACGAGCGGTTCCTGCATCTCTGCCCGGCGATCGAACGCGAGTTCGTCCGCAACGGCATCATTCTCATCAAGTTCTGGATGGAAGTGGGCAACGACGAGCAGGAGCGGCGGTTCAAGGCGCGGATCGAGGACCCGCTGCGGCAGTGGAAGCTCAGCCCGATGGACCTGCCCTCGCGGGAGAAGTGGTTCGAGTACTCGCGGGCGAGGGACCGCATGCTTGAGGCGACCGACACCAAGGAAGCTCCGTGGTTCATCGTGCGGTCCGATGACAAGAAGCGGGCGAGGCTGAACTGTCTGAGCCACATCCTCAAGCAGATCCCGCACAAGAAACTGAAGCGGCCGAAGATCAAGCTGCCGTCGCGGTCCAAGAAGCACGCCTACGACGATCAGGCCTCGCTGAAGGGCAGGAGATTCGTCGCCGAGGTCTACTGAATCAGGGTGGGGGAACACGTCTCCGCACGGAGTTGAACCATGTGCCGCTGGCTTGGCTACACGGGCGCATCGATCTCGCTTGAAGATGTGCTCTTCAAGCCGAAGAACTCGCTGATCGACCAGAGCATGAGCGCGAGATCGGCGGAGACGCCGACGAACGGCGACGGCTTCGGCATCGGGTGGTACGGCGCCAAGCCATACCCCGGGCTGTTCCGCAGCATCCGCCCGGCGTGGAACGATTTCAACCTGCGGGACCTGGCCGCGCAGATCGACTCGCGCCTGTTCCTGGCGCACGTCCGCGCGACCTCGCAGGCGACGGTGCAGGAGACCAACTGCCACCCGTTCCGCTACAAGCAGTGGCTGTTCGTGCACAACGGGGAGATCCACGGGATCGAGAAGTTTCGCAAGCGCCTAGTCGAGGCGGTGTCGGATGAACTGTTCACCCAGATTCTCGGCACGACCGACTCGGAGGTGATGTTCTACCTCGCATTGACGTTCGGGCTGGAGAAGGACCCACCAGGCGCGCTGGAACGGATGGCGGGCTTTGTGGAATCCGTTGCGAAGAAGCATGGCGTTCCTGAGACACTCTGGATGACGCTCGGGCTGACCGACGGCCAGATGCTGTACGCCCTGCGGTATGCCAGCGATGGCAAGGCGCCGACGCTGTACTACACACGGGACATCGAGGATGTGTACAAGGTGAGCCCGGACCTTCGGGGCCGGTTCTCGATGGATGCTCGGTTCATCGCCTCTGAGCCAACCGGCACTGCTCGCCAGCACTGGCTGACGGTGCCGGAGAGTTCGTTCCTCAAGGTTCGAGGCACGGAGATCGAGGTTTCGCCCTTCAATCCGCGAGCAGGCGCATGAACCTGGCCGCATGGGTCCCCAGCATCGGATGGCTGAGGGAGTATCGCCTCGGCGTGTTTCGCGCGGATGTTGTCGCGGGTATCACGCTCGCGGCGTACCTCATTCCCGCCGGCATGGGCGACGCATCGCTCGCGGGGCTTTCGCCCGAGGCTGGGCTTTATGCCTGCCTGTTCTCCGGGCTTGTGTTCTGGGTGTTCTGCAGCTCGAAGCAGACCGCGATCACGGTGACCTCGGCGATCTCGATCCTGCTGGGCACCACTCTGGGCCCAATGGCCGAGGGCGATCCGATGCGGCTTGGCGCTCTGGCCGCGTGCACCGCGCTGCTCGTCGCCGCATACTCGCTTGTTGCGTGGGTGCTCCGCGCGGGCGCGATCGTGAACTTCATCTCTGAGACCGTGCTCATCGGCTTCAAGGCGGGGATCGCGCTCTACCTGTGCAGCTCGCAACTGCCGAAGCTCCTGGGATTCAAGGGGGCCTACGGCTCGTTCTGGGAGCGGTCGTGGCACACTATCACGCACGCACACGAATCCAGTCTGATCGCCGCGACGGTGGGAGTATGCGCGCTGCTGGCGCTGATTCTGGGTTCCGTGTTTCTCAAGAACAAGCCGGTCGCGCTGTTCGTGGTGATCGGGGGAGTGTTGGCGACCGCCGTACTTCACCTGGATCGCGCTGGGCTGCCGACTCTGGGCGCGGTTCCGGAAGGGTTGCCACGGATTGGCCTGCCGCTGGTGAGCTGGGCAGACCTCGATCAACTGCTGGAAGTGTCGTTCGCCTGTTTCCTGCTGGCGGCGGTGGAGACGGCGGCGATCGGCCGCACATTCGCGGCAAAGCATGGAGGCCGGTATGATGCGAACCAGGAGTTCCTGGCGCTCGCCGCGGCGAATGTTGGTGCGGGTCTCGGGCAGGGATACGCGGTCAGCGGCGGGATGTCGCAATCGCTGGTGAACGACGGCGCAGGCGCACGCACGCCGATTTCCGGCCTGATCGCCGCGATCGGCATCATCCTTGTGGTGCTGTTTCTGACCGGGCCGCTGTCGATGCTGCCGCAGACCGTGCTCGCTGCGATCGTACTGATGGCCGCGATCGGCCTGATCAAGGTGAAGGCGATCAAGCAGTTGTGGCGGGTCGACCGCGCAGAGTTCTTCATCGGGTTTGCGGCGTTCCTCGGCGTGCTGAACGGCGGCATCCTCCGCGGCGTGTTCATCGGCTCGCTGATCTCGATCCTGTGGCTGCTGCATCAGGCATCGCGGCTTCACGTCTCGTTCCTGGGTCGCATCCCGGGATCCACCCGCTACTCAGACTTGGAGCGGCACCCGGATAACGAGCCCACGCCGGGGGTGCTGATCTGCCGACCGGAGGGCTCGATCGTGTACTTCAATGCCGGGTATGTGCACGACCGCATCATGTATGGGTACGGTGTGCAGGCGACTCGACCCGGGCTTGTGCTGCTTGACCTGTCGGCCTCGCCTCGGGTGGATGTCTCGGGGGCGGAGATGCTGATCCGACTCGCCAAGGAGCTTGCGTCGGCGGGCTCACGGCTTCGCATCGTGGAGGCGAGGGCATCGGTCCGAGACCGACTGCGATCGATGGGTATCGAGGAGCAGATCGGGAGAATCGACCGGTTCTCGACAGTTGCGGATGCGATTCGGCAGGTGGAACAGCCTACAGAAATGGGAGCGTGATGCACATGCAAAGCACAACCGAGTCCTCTTCAACCCCCGCGGGCAGCGGGAGTGTCAGCCTCGGCGATGAGGAGGCTGTCAAGAAGGTGCTCGTCGATTCGGTGCTCGGGCTGTGGGAGGTGGTGAACAACCTCACGCGTCTGAAGCCGACTCGGCGGGAGCGGTTCCGCGTAACGATCTTCGGCTCGGCGAGGGCGCAGCCCGGGACGTTTGTGTATGAAGAGGTCAAGCGGGTGAGTGCTGCGCTGACGGAGCTGGGGTGCGAGATTCTCACCGGCGGCGGGCCGGGACTGATGCAGGCGGCCAACGAGGGGGCCTCAAGCGTGAACGGCGCGACCGAGCGATCGGTCGGGATCCGCGTGGACCTCCCATTCGAGCAGGAAGTCAACCCGTTCGTCGGCCAGATGTTCGAACACAAGACGTTCTTCACGCGGCTGCACCACTTTGTGCTGGCATCGGATGCGTTCATCGTGGTGCCGGGTGGAGTCGGCACGGTCCTGGAGATGCTGATGGTGTGGCAGCTTCTCCAGGTGAAGCACGTCGAGGGCGCGCCGCTGATATGCGTGGGCAAGATGTGGGAAGAACTGGTTGTGTGGGCGACAAAGCACATGGTGGACGGACAGATTGCCCTCGCGAGCGCCGAGGACATGAGGGTCCCGGTCTGTCTGAGGTCCGCGGATGAGGCGATCGCGTTGATTGCCGAGCATCACAAGCAGTGGGTGGAGAAGCAGGGGGCCATGAGTTCACGGAACGGGTAGGACATGGCGGCGAGCGCCGCCTGAACAAAGGAGCACGACGATGTCAGCGGGATCAACATTCAAGAGCAAACTCGATGCGGTGAAGGCGGAGTTCTCGCAGTCCGTGGACAAGCTGAAGGCTGCCGCGGCGACCGATGCAAAGGACCTGGAGAAGCGGTACCTGCAGTATGAGAAGATGCGGCTGGAGCTCGCAGAGAAGGTGATCAGGCCTCGGCTGGAGGAGATCGCCGCGGAAGTGCCGGGCATTCAGCACGACCTGAAGAAGGACATCGACGGCGCGACGCTGACGCTGAGCTTTCCGCGGACGGCGGAGCGGGCCGCACTGGTGGAGCTGATCCTGTCCATTTCGCACGACGACTCGTTCAAACAGGTGATGTTCGGGTATGAGCTCCGGATCATCCCGGTGTTCATGGAGTTCGAGAAGTTCTCGAAGCTGATGCTTCCTCTCGAAGGACTCAAGACGGAAGCCGTGGCCGCATGGCTGGACGAGCGGCTGCTTGCGTTCATGAAGACGTACCTGAACATGCAGTTCGTCGAGCAGTATCAGAGAGAGAACATGGCGACGGATCCGGTTCTGAACCGGCGGTTCCCGGCCAATCTGGCCGTGGGCACGATCGAGCACAAGGGCTCGAACTTCAAGTTCGCCTCGGCGGAGTCGATGGCCATGTTCAAGACGAATCCGGAGAAGTACGTCAACCGCCTCGGCGGCTAAGCGGTTGGCGGGGAGCGATACGGGCTGCGCCGGCGGTTGCAGCCACGCTTGGCCGGTAGTCGATGGTTGGAGCATGCGACAGAAGGTCTCGGATGCGTTGATTGTGTCGGATGGCGGGCTGGCGTCACTCGTTGCCGTGTGGCGGGAGGTGGTCCGCGCCGGTCACGACCGGGCTGCCATGCCGCCGGTGCGGGTGAAGGAAGAGCTCGAGGCGGTTGTCTCGGGCCGGAAGGCTTCGGGGCCGGCGGTTTGGACGGCACCTGGAATCGGTGGGCATCAGGCCCTTGCGGCGAGAAGGCAGGCCGAGCTGGCAGGGTTTGAGCTTCTGGACACCCAACCAGCACTCCGAGCGGCTGAGGGTCATCGATTGACGGAGAACGCATTGCTATTGTCGGCGTGCAGCCTGGCGATCGAGCACGGGCTCTCACGCGTGGTCTGGCCGCGACACCTGGGCGGGGAAGCGGGGGACCGGGCGATTGACGCGTATGACCGGGCCAATGTCATCAGCCATTTGTCGGCGATCGACCTGCCGCGGCATGGTGGGCCGGGGGAGATCCGGGTTGAGGTTCCGCTGCTGGAACTGTCGGATGTGGAGCTACTGGATCTTGCGCTGGATCTGGATGCCCCGGTGCCGCGACCTGTTCAGGGTGCTGCGGCCTTCAACACCGGCGTGGGGGCGTGTTGGTGGTGCGAGGGTGGGGGAGATGAGCAGTGTGGGGTGTGCGGCCCGTGCGGGCGGTGGGGGGTTGCGTGGGGTCGGATCGACCCGGCGGGAGTTCTGTCGGTCGGACAATAAACGCGAGATTCCAGAGAATGCGGCTACCATCCGCCCCCCCGGTAAGGAGTGGTACGTGACCACGGTTGTTCAGAAGTTTGGCGGATCAAGCGTTGCGGATGCGACCCGGATCAAGCACTGCGCCTCGCGCGTGGCGGAAGCGGTTCGCGCCGGGAAGCGCGTAGCGGTGGTGGTGTCGGCGATGGGCGACACGACGGACCACCTGATCGAGCTTGCTGGGCAGATCACTCCGACGCCGGATCGGCGGGAGATGGATCAACTGCTGGCGACGGGCGAGCAGGTGAGCATCGCCCTGATGGCGATGGCGCTGCAGGGGATGGGGATTGCCTCGGTCAGCCTCACGGGCGGGCAGTGCGGGATCCGCACAGAGGGGGCGCACTCGCGGGCTCGCATCTCGGGTATCGATCCGCGCCGGGTGGTGCATGAGTTCGAGCGGATGCGTGTGCCGGTAGTCGCGGGCTTTCAGGGTGTGAATCGCGACGCGTCGGGCACAGTCGAAGATGTGACGACGCTCGGTCGGGGCGGATCGGACACGACCGCGGTCGCGCTCGCGGCGGCACTGGGAAACGCGGAGTGCGAGATCTATACGGATGTCGACGGGGTGTACACGGCGGACCCGCGCGTGGTCGAGGATGCTCGCCTGCTGGACCGGATCTCGTATGAAGAAATGATGGAAGCGGCATCGCAGGGCGCGAAGGTGATGCACCTGCGGGCGGTTGAGCTTGGGCGGAAGGCGGGGGTGGCGATCCGCGTGCTGCACGCGATGCGGCACGGGCCGGGCACACTGATTTGTGATGTGAGGGATTCCATGGAAACGCAGCAGGCTGTCACGACGGTTGCCCTGAGATCGGATATCGGTCGGATCACGATTGCGGGCTTGCCCAATCGGGCGGGCGTTCAGCGGGACATCTTCGAGAAGATCGCCGCGGCGGGGATCAGCGTGGATGACATCATCCAGGCGGATTCGACAGGACCGACCGGACCCTCGTGCGGCATCGTGTTCACGGTTGACAAGACCGATCTGGCCGAGGTGAGGGCGCTGGTCGACAGCGTGGTCGCCGGGTTTGGCCAGGGGACGGTGCACGAGGACCTTGGCCTGGCGAAGGTGTCGGCGGTGGGAGTGGGGATGCAGAGCCAGCCGGGCGTTGCCGCGCGGATGTTCCAGGCATTGGCGGAGGCGGGGATCCGGATCGCGAACATTACCACAAGCGAGATCAAGATCTCGTGCCTGGTCGATGAGGCGGATGGGAAGACGGGCCTTCGAGCGGTGCACGCGGCGTTCAATCTGGGGTCGGTGACGGTGCCGGCCCGGAATGGGACGCTTGCGGCGACGGTGTGAACCATTGGCAACTTTCGCGGCTCGTTCATTGGCGGTTCATCGCCGATGGGGGCTGATCCGCGCCGAGAGAATGCGCGGCGGCGGAACGATGCGCGCAGAAAACCGCCGATCGAGGCCACGTTGCCCT
>JAEYUO010000107.1 GCA_023432465.1 Planctomycetota bacterium
ATCACCCGCTCCGATCGGTCCCGGGCCAATTCAAAACGCCGATGGACACCCAGAACTCGCCCCCCCCATCCCCACCGCCCGCCTCGTCCCCGCCGACCCCGACGCCACGCCCCCTCACCACCGTGTGCCCCTATTGCGGGCACATCAATGCGGGTACAAACGCGTGCGACCGCTGTAAGGGACTGTTTGAGCCCCTCTCCCGTCAGGCTTCCCAGAACAGCATGGGCCCGTGGTTCGTGCGCGATGAGACGAATCCGTTCCTGCCCGGCTGCTCGTTCCAGACGCTCCGCGTGCTCATCAATCGCGGCCGGATTGTCCGCACGAGCATCCTCCGTGGTCCTTCGACACGCCAGTTCTGGACGTTTGCGCGGAATGCTCCGGGCGTGGCCAACCTGCTGGGCGAGTGCCACGCATGCCACGCGGAAGCCTCCCCAACCGACTCCCGATGCGCATCCTGCGGCGCATCCTTCGAAGTGCTCAATGACCGCGAGCGACTCGGGCTCTCCGAGGTTCGCCTGCTGCCAGGGCACGCCGCGCCCGAGCAGATCGTCGCGGCAAGCGCGACGGCCGGAGGTGCCCCATCCCGGCAATCTCCGACGGGACCGGGCCAGAGACCGTCGCCGTCCGTGGTGGGCCAGGACGATCCGATCGAAGCGCAGGCACTGATCGCCGCGCGCCAACGGCAGCGGAGGAGCCGGCAGCGCCAGACCATCGCCGTGGTCCTGCTGGTGCTCTCGCTCGTGTGCGTCAGTGCGGCGATTGCGTTTGTGGTGACCCGGCCACGCGCCGGCTCGAGTGCACCCCCCACTGCAGGGTTGGCCCCCACGCTCCCAGCCGCGCCCCCGAAACCAGCTGTTCCAGGCGAGGCCGAGCCAAGGACCTCGCCAGCTGAATCCGAAGACGATGGAAACACTCCGTCGCCGGAAGCCGCGGCCAACCCCTCAGGCCGCGAGCTTGACAGTCTTTTGCGCGACCTCAGTTCACCCGATCTCCAGACCGTTCGCGCCGCCCTCGAACGGGCGCAGGCAATCGGCTCCGAGCCCGATGCGCGACTCGCGGCGGCGATTCAGGCGGCGGTCGCCCGGATCAATCTGGCCAAAATTGGCCAGCGTTTGTAGAAAGTTCGGACCATTCCGTGCATCCGCGGTGCAATCTGCTCCGTACTGGTTTGTGTGTGGCGCGTGACTCATCGAAATCGGCGGCCATAGACTCCCCTCTTTCTCAAGCAGCTCGGCGGAGCGGTTCTCGCACGTCCGGCGGTGGCCACTGGAGTTGAACATGAACATTCAAGTATCTGCAAAGAAGGGCTTTACGCTCATCGAACTGCTGATCGTCATCGCGATTATCGCGCTGTTGGTCGGCATCCTGCTCCCCGCTTTGGGTGAAGCGCGAAAGGTTGGCCGCAAGTCAATCTGCGAGTCCAACATCCGCCAGTTCGGCGTCGCGGTGAACAACTACGCGACGGACTTCACGGACCGCATTGCGTCGTTCACCTGGAAAAAGGGTGAGCAGTACGCGGACTGGGTGCCCCCGGCCGGCGATGCCACACAAGCCGCGGCGAATCAGGCCGTGGACATTCTTCGCCGTCAGGCCTTCCGTGATGACATCACCCAGATCGCAGGCTGGATTCCGCACGTCCTCTATTCGCACCTGGTGCTGAACGACTACCTCGCCCAGCGTCTTCCCGAGAAGTCCGTCGCCTGCCCTGAGGATCGCCTGCTGCTGCGTTGGCAGGAGTCCGTCGCGTCCGATCCGGCCGGCTTCGAAGCCCTGATCCCCGATGTCGACCGTCCGGCCGGCAGCGGGAGCGCGGTGCAGCGCTGGCCGTACAGCTCCTCGTACAGCTTTGTGCCCTCGGCGTGGTCCCCGGATAAGGCGACCAGCGCCACGAACCCGACCGTGACGCAAGGCCCGAACCACTTCACGTTCATGGTCCCCGGACAGGGAGCGACGACCATCCTCGGTCTCCGCAAGCTCTCGGATGTGACCTTCACGTCTCAGAAGGTACTGATGTACGACTCGCACTCGAGGCACTTCGACAAGCGTCGTCAGTTGTTCTACGCCTATAGCGATGCCCGCGCACCGATCCTGTTCTTCGATGCGTCGGTCCGCACGTACAAGACCTCGGACACCGATCGCGGCTTCCGCCCGGCGGCTCCGACGACCCCCAACCCCACGATCTTCGCGTATCAGCCCGATGCGTGGGAGCCGCCCACCCGGAGCGGCGCTGCCTCCGAAGCCGTCATCGGCCACTACCGCTGGACCCGCGAGGGCCTCCGGGGTGTCGATGTGACGGGCAGCCTCCTGAATAACTGATCGATCTCTCTTGATATCAGCTTTGCAGCCGCCCCGGAAGCGAGGACTCCGGGGCGGCTGTCTTTTTGGTTGGAACTCGTTCAGGAAGCCGAAATATCCACATCCGGCGGGTTCCCGGCTGGACAAACCGGGCAGCAGGATGTAGATTCGTTGACAGGGGCGGTTTCTGGGGATTCGCGGCGGGCACGTTCTGTGTCTTTGCCGGGGAGAACATCAATGTTCTGGAAAGCGCGTTACTGGCGTGGCGGCTTCACTTTGATTGAGCTCCTGATCGTGATCGCGATCATCGCTCTTCTGGTGGGCATCCTGTTACCCGCATTGGCAGAGGCTCGCCGCGCAGCGCGACGGGTGATCTGCGGGGCGAGTCAGCAGCAGCTTGCTGTGGCCACCTCGAACTACTCCACCGACTTCCAGGACAAGAACTCCTCGTTCACCTGGAAGAAGGGTGTGCAGTACGCCGACTGGGTTGGTCCGGCGGGCGATGTGACCCAGGCCGCGGCCAATCAGGCGATCGACATCCTGCGGCGCCGGGCGGACCGTACCGACATCACCCAGATCACGGGGTGGATCCCGCACGTGCTGTATTCGCACTTGGTCCTGAACGACTATCTCCAGCAGCGACTGCCGGAGGTCTCCATGGCATGCCCCGAGGATCGCATCCGCCGCGCATGGCAGGCCTCGGTGCGCACCAACCCGGCGGAGTTCTTCCAACTGACCGAGCGACCGCCCGGGAACTCCAACAACGAGAAGCGATGGCCGTACAGTTCGACGTACAGCTTCGTGCCCTCGTACTGGGCTCCTGATCAGGCTGTCACGGTCAATGGCGTCGTCGTGCCCACGGTCACGCAGGCCGGCTTCCACTACCTGTGGAACGTCCCGGGTGGCACAGCTGCGACGGTGCTCGGCAACCGCAAGCTCTCGGACGTCAACTTCCCGTCTCAGAAGGTCATGATTTACGAGATGAATGACTACCACAGCGTGAAGAACAAAGCGCTGTACCACGCATACGCCAACGCGAAGGCGGAACTCGGCTTCTTTGACGGTTCGGTGCGCATTCTGGAGACCAAGAACGCCAACCGCGGGTTCAACCCGGCTTCGCCGAACAGCCCGAACCCGACGACCTACGTCTACCAGCCGACGCTCACGTGGGAGCCCCCGTGCCGGAACGGCGCGTTGACGCAGGAAGGAGTCATCGGACACTACCGCTGGACACGCCGCGGCCTCAAGGGCGTCGACTTCGGCGGCGGCGAAGTCCGCTGATCCTTCGGCCCCGATCCACGCCTCTCTCGCTTCTCGAAGGCCCCGGCACACCGCCGGGGCCTTTTTTGTTGGATTCATCCGGGACCTGGTTTCGGCCCGGACGAGGCGACCCGTAGACTATCCCCGACGCCGATCGCTTCACACCGTACCGGGCGACATTGCGACCGCACCCTCTACGCGCCACGCCGCGCGGCAGGTCGGGCAGGTGATGCACCCGTCGGGCTCTTCCTGAGGGTTCTCAAAGAGCGTGGCGCACGAAGGGCAAACCCACGAGTTCAGGAAGATCTGCGCGATCGCCTGCCCATCGCCCGCTCGCTTCGACGTCAACGCCAGCCAAAACCCACCGAGTCCCAGGAGGCCAAAGACCAGTGTGATTGCGACACTCGCAATCGGATTCCAGTTCGTACCGACGTAGTGCAGCGTGCCAAGGACCAAACACACGAGGCCGCCGAAAAAGTACCCAGCCCTCTCAACGCCTGCCCGATCGCGAAGTCGCTGCTCGATCCGCGCTCGCTTCTCTACCGGAACTGCCAGCCAAGCTCTCGGCATGGCCTTGAGCGATGAGTCGACAAGCCACACCGCCCGACCTCGCCCGTCGGCATAGCTCACTCGCTCTTTCGTCGGATGCTCCGCTTCGGACACGACGGGATCGGATACTCCCGGCATGCGGAGCGGAAGCATGGTCCGCGTCGGCAATCGCCACGCCGCGCCGCACTCTGGGCAGCAACTGCACTCGCCATCCACTGCGCGGACCGGCTCAAGGTCATAGCCGCAGCTTGGGCAGCGTGCCGCGGCGAGAAGTGTCGCAAGGAGTCGCTCGTCGTACGGCCGGCGAGAGTCGGAGCGACGGAACCACTCCCAAATGACAGCGCCAACGACAACTATGAACGTGAGCGTGATCGCGTCGCGCACACCGAGCGGCGTACTCAACCCAATCCAGATGCCGATCCAGAGGATCAACCCCGCGAGTCCCCAAAAGCTGGACAGGCTTGATCGATGCGATGCACCGAACTCCTCTACCGCAGCTTCGCAAGCGGCCCCTAACTCCTTGGGCAGCTCCGCCGAGACATCCCTTCCATCCCACACCTGCGTGCCGGAGATACGCACGGTCGGGAACTCGAGTCCCCGGTCATCGAGCAGTTTGCTGGAGCTGAGCACTTTGGCCATCGGCTTCGCAGTCTACCGGATACGAGGGATGCCGCGTTCGGACCTCCCACTTTCCCGGCTCATCCCTCACTCTGGCGCATTTCGCCCCTACGATTCCGGCCATGTCCCGTGCCCCCGCCATCTCCACCTCCGAAACCGACCTCGCGTACGCCGCGGCCCAATGCGTCGTGAAGACGCACCAGCGGCTGGTGGACTTCCTCAAGACCGGCCAGACGCTCGCCGCGATCGACCAGTTCGTCGCCAAGACACTGACCGACCTGCAGTGCCGCTCGTGCTTTCTGGGGTACCGCGTGGGCCGATCCCCCGCCTTCCCATCCCACGCCTGCCTGAGCGTCAACGAGTGCGTCGTCCACGGCACCGCGGGCTACTACACCAAGCCCATGAAGCCCGGCGATGTCCTGAAGATCGACATCGGCGTCGTTCACAAAGGCTGGATCGGCGATGCCGCGTGGACGTATGTCTTCAAGGACTACCCCAGCGGCGAGGTCCAGCGACTCATGCAGTGCGGCAAGGAATCTCTCCGCCGCGGCGTCGAAGAACTGCACCCCGCCAACACCTACATGGCCTGGGCACAGACTGTCCAGGAATACGTCGAGGGCGAGTGCGGCTTCCACCTCATCCGCGGCCTCGGCGGCCACGGCTACGGGCGGTGGGACGACAAGCGGAAGAAGGGTCTGCACGAGCCGCCGTACCTCTCCAACGTCATGCCGACGTACAACGACGAGTGGCCCGACGGGTTCAAGCGCTGCATGCCCGGCACCGTCCTCGCGGCGGAGCCCATGATCGCCATCGGCACCGGCGAGGTTCGCCAGACTGCCAAAGAGTGGCCTGTCTACTCCAAGGACAACTCCATCGCGGTGCACTATGAGCACGATGTCCTGATCACCGAGACTGGGCCGAGGGTGCTGACCGAGGGCATGGAGAACTTGCCCGACATCGTCGGATGATGCGGCCGGTTGCCATCCCCCGCTACCCTTCCCTTCGTGCCCACTCGTTCTCCATCCTCAACCCGTTTAGCCGCGGCAGCTGCGCCGGGTGAAGCTGCGTGCGCAGCCAGTTCCGTCCTCACCATCGGCACGTTCGACGGCGTCCACCTCGGTCACCAGGCGCTCGTAGAACGCGCTGCGGCCATCGCGGCGAGGTCGGGTGCAGCATCGGGCACGCGCCCCCGCGTCGTCGTCCTCGCCTTCGACCCCAACCCCCTCGAAGTCCTTGCCCCTGGCCAGGCTCCAGCCCGCCTCACCACCTGGGCGCAGCGCGAGCCACGCCTGCTCACGGCCGGCGCGGATGAAGTTGTAAAGCTGGCACCCACGCGGGAACTGCTGGCGATGCCCGCCGCGGAGTTTGTCGAGCATCTCGTCCGCGATTACCGCCCCACTGCGATCGTCGAGGGCGCGGACTTTCGCTTCGGCGCGAGGCGCGCGGGCGATGTGGCGATGCTCCGCGAACTCGGCAAGTCGCACGGCTTTGACGTTGATGTCGTCGAGCAGGTCGAGGTCCCCCTCATCGACCACACCATCGCCCCCGCCCGCAGCACCATGCTCCGCTGGCTGATCGAACACGGCCGGGTCGGCGATGCCGCGTGCCTGCTTGGACGGCCGTACGCAATGGCCGGAACCGTGGTGAGCGGCGACCGCCGCGGCCGCACCATCGGATTCCCCACCGCCAACCTCAACTCCCTCTGCCTCGTGCCGGCGGACGGGGTCTACGCCGGCCGCGCCACGCTGCCCGACGGCCGCACCCTCGCCGCGGCGATCAGCGTGGGCACCAAGCCGACCTTCGGCACGCACGCCCGCGCGGTCGAGGCGTACTTGATGGATGACACCTGGGAGGTGGAAGCAAGAGGACGTTCAGGTGAGTGGCAGACGATCGAAGGGCTGCCGGAGTACGCCTGGGAACTTGACCTCGAGTTCCTCGCCTTCGTTCGCGATCAGGTGAGGTTCGAATCGCTCGACGCGCTGCTCGCACAGATGGATCGCGACTGCCAACGATGCCTTGAGGCCGCCAGAGCGGCATCTTCACACCCGTCTCTTCGAACCGGACAGGAAGCCTGAATGACCGACACGACCGGCACGAAATGGGGCTCGACAACCGATGCCGCTGGAATCGCCGCCCGGCTCTCCGCCGCTCGTCGAGCGGTCATCGTCACGCACGGCAAGCCCGATGGCGATGCCGTCGGTTCAACGCTCGCCGTCGCGCGGGCGCTCGCGCTCAAGGGTGCGTGGGCCGAGGTCTGGTACATCGGCCCCACATCGCCCTGGGTAGAGCCGCTGGTCGGCAAGACTCCGGCACGCGTCTTTGAGCCCGCCAAGCCCGCCACGGGCCCGAAGCCCGACGACTTCGACACACTCATCTGCGTCGATACCGGCACATGGTCGCAGCTCGCGGAGTTCAAGGACTGGATGCCGGCGTTCAGCTCGCGCGCGGTCCTCATCGATCACCATCTGCACGGCGACCCTGATGTCGCGGCGATGCGCCTCGTCGAAACCAGGGCTGCAAGCTGCACGCAGGTGCTCGCGCCGGTCCTGTGCAAGCTGCTCGGTTGCGACAGCCCGGCGGACCTGCCGCTGGAGGTTGCCGAGCCGCTGTACCTCGGTCTTGCGACCGACACCGGCTGGTTCCGATACTCCAGCGTCACACGCGAAACGATGGTGCTGGGCGGGGACCTTCTCGCGGCGGGCGTTGACCACACCAAGCTCTACCGTGTGATCGAGCAACAGGATCAGCCCGGCCGCTGGAAGCTGCTCGGCCGGTCGCTGTCATCGCTGGAGATCCACGGCGACGGTCGCGTGGCGATTCAGACCATCCGCGCCAAGGACTTCGCCGAAACCGGCGCGACGCGAAACGACACCACCGGCTTCGCGGACATGGTGCTCGCGGTGCACTCCGTGCAGGCATCGGCGGTGATCGTCGAGGGCGAAGACAACGGGGGCGGCGGCACGGGTTCGGTCAGCAAGATCAGCATGCGCACCAAGCCCGGCCCCGATGCCATCGACGCGAACAAGCTGCTGGGCGCACTTGGCGGCGGGGGACACGCCCGCGCTGCGGGCGCGAAGGTCAAGGCCACGGTCGATGAGACGAAGGTCAAGCTCCTGGAACTCTTGAAGTGAGCAGCGGCGATCGTCCATACCGGCCGCGAAGGCAGAGTGATCGATCGGGCGGGCCGGTGCCCTCGCGCGGGCCGCGCCCCGGAGAGCGGCCGCCGCTGCGCATCTTCACCACCACGCTCTGGGAATACCCAAGCCAGCACTACGATGCGTATGTCGATGACGACGGCAAGGTCATCCGCAGCAAACTCGCGATGCAGGGCGATTCGGCGTACGTCGGCGCGACGCCGTCGTGGGTGATCTGGCAGCTCCTCGCCCGCTACACACGCCCCAACGACCTGATCGTCGATCCCATGTGCGGGAGCGGCACGACGATCGATGTCGCCCGCGACTTCGGCCGCCGCGGCATGGGGTACGACCTCGCCCCCTCCCGCCCCGACATCTTCCGGGCCGATGCTCGCAAGCTGCCGCTGGAGGCGGGCGTTGCGGACTTTGCATTCGTCGATCCGCCCTACTCCACGCACATCGACTACTCCGATGACCCGGCCTGCATCGGCAAGCTCGATTCGGGCGCATCCGATGGCGGCCGTGTGGGTGGGGCGTACTACGACGCTATGGAGCAGGTGATCCGCGAGCTTCACCGTGTGCTGAAGAATCGTCGGTACATGGGCCTCTACGTCTCGGACTCGTGGAAGAAGAAGGGATCGAGGGATCAAGGCAGCACGGGAAGCGGAGCGGAGGGCCAGAGGGGTCACGGCCTGCACGATCGGGGCGATGCCTGCTTAGGCACGGGGTTCATGCCGATCGGCTTTGAGCTCTTCTTGATCATGCGGCGTTACTTCCAGCCGGTGGACATCATCTGCGTGGTCCGGAAGAACGCGAAGCTCGAGAAGGGCAACTGGCACAAGGCGGCGGCGGAGGGGAACTTCTTCCTCCGCGGCTTCAACTACCTGTTCATCATGAAGAAGGTCGATGGCGGCGCGCAGCCGGTCGCGGAAAAGGGCCGCGGGAGCAAGGGCCGCACGGGCTGAGCGCCGAGGCCTCTGCGCTCATGCGTGCGATGCCGCGACCGAACCGGCCACGGGCTTCACCACCACGCTCACAGGCCGATGCACCTCGACGATCAGCACATCGTCCTCGGGCGCACCGGCGCGGTGACGCGAGACCGCTCCGAGGATCGCGCGGATGCACTCCCGCTCCTTGGGCGCGCGCAGGCTCGCGAGCAGTCGCTGCAGGCCGACGACGCCGAGGTGACGTCCGAGGCCGTTGCGGGCCTCCAGCGCGCCATCCGTGAACGCGACCAGCGTGTCGCCCGGCGCGAATCGCTGCTGATGCACATCCGCTTCGAAGTCCCCCGCCGCGGCCGCCCCGAGCACCAGGGCGGTTGAATCCAGCTGTTCGAGTCTTCCATCGGCGGTGCAGACAAACGCCGGCGGGTGGCCGCCGCTGGCATATTCAAGCAGATCGCGATTCGGGTCGATCCGGCAGCAGAACGCCGTCACATACACCGAGTGACCCGCGAGCGTCAGGTGCACGTAGCGGTTCAGGGCGCCCAGGATCTCGCCGGGCCCGGAGTATGGGTGCTCGGCGAAGAGCCGCTCGAGCTCGCCGTGCAGACGATTCACGGTGAGCGCGGCGGCGATCCCGTGCCCGGTGACATCGAATACGAGCAGATTCAGCGCGGGCATCGAGCCGTACGCGCTCGGCACGAACCGCGCGAAGAGATAATCGCCGCCGAGTTGCCGCATCGGTTCGTAGACATAGCGGAAGTGGACAGGGCCATCCTCGACCGGCGATGGGAACAGTGCCTCGTGGATGCGGCGGGCATCGACCAGTTCACGCCGCATCTCTGCATACCGGCCGCGAAGCGCGGCCGCGGCGACGCGATCGCGGAATCGGCTGTACCTCCACCAGCAGACCGCGGCCCCGGGCACGCCGATGGCCGGCGATGCGGCGATGATGCCCAGGGCGATCCAGGGTGTCTGATAGGCCGTGATGATGGTCACGATGGCGTTCAGGATCAGCAGCGGGACCAGCGGCTGGATGCTCTCCCGCCACGTCCACGGCAGAAAAAAGCAGGCGAAGATGTGGGAGTAGAACATCCCCAGCACGCTCGCGGCTCCGACATACGCCCGGGCCGTAGGGCTTGCGCCGCGCAGCGCCAGCAGCGCGCCGACGATGGTGATCACCCCGCTGGCGACGATCAACCAGTAGGCCAGGCGGAGGACATCGTGTTTGTCCATCTGCCGCTGAAACGCGCTTGCGAACGCTGCGCCGAAGATCGCGATCCCCGTGAGGTTCAACAGGATGTCGAACGGCGAGGTGAGCGAACTGACCGCGCTCGGCCCGGCGAAGAACCAGACCGTGAACCCGATCGCAAGGATCGCGAGTTTCAGACAGGCGACGACCGCGGTGTACCACAGAAATCTCGCGCGCAGCCACCGCTCGTGCTCGGCCTCGAACTCGTGCCGGAAGTCGGAGGTGTAGGAGAACGCGCTGGTCATGCTCGCCCGCGGAAAACTCCAACCCGGCACATGGTCCCGCACGCAGAACGCGGCGAGACGGCCTGTTCTACCCGGCTCTGCTGGCCCCGGGCACCCATTTCACATCCTTCTCGCCGTCGTCGTTCGCCACGCGTGAGAGGACAAAAAGCAAATCGCTCAGCCGATTGAGATACCGGACAGTCTCCGAGTTGGTCGCAGACTCCCCAGTCTGGACGGCAAGGACGACGGTCATCCGCTCGGCCCGCCGGCTGATCGTCCGGGCAAGATGCAGCGCGGCCGACAGGGGACAACCCCCGGGCAGGACAAAGCTGTCCAGCGGTTTGAGCCGGTCGTTGAAGCGGTCGATCGTGCGTTCCAGCCGCTGCGTCTGGGCAGGGAGCACGCGGAGCCGCTCGCCGGGCTTCTCCTCCGGACCGATGGGGCAGCAGAGATCCGCGCCGACATCGAAGAGATCGTTCTGGATGACACGCAGCAGCGCGGCGATTTCCCCAGCCTGCGCGACCTGCGGTGATCGCTCGGCCTCGACCACGCACAGGCCGATGGCGGCGTTGGCTTCATCGACGGTGCCGTACGCCTCGACGCGGGGGTCCGCCTTGGGGACGCGGCTCCCATCCCCCAGCCCGGTGGTGCCGTCGTCGCCGGTCCGCGTGTAGATCTTCGTAAGCCGTACCATGCCCTCAGTTTACTACATCGCCGTGCTGGAGGAGACACCCTCTTTGAGGCTTTCTGATCGCAGACGGTGAGCAGATCGGGTAGGATGCCCGCCTGTGAACGGACTCACCTGCCGCTGGACATTTCGAGGACCCCCGACCGCCCGGATCGCGGGAGTTTCCGCGCTGGTTGACCGCGTGCTGCTGGCCCGGGGCATCGACCCCTCAACGGCAAGCGAGTTCCTCGATCCGCGGCTGGTGCACCTGCACGATCCATCCCTCATCCCCGACATGGATCGGGCGGCCGCGAGGCTGTTGGAGGCGCTCAAGTCCGGGCAGACCATCGCCATCTATGGCGACTACGACGTCGACGGGATCACGGCGACGGCGATGCTGTATCACACACTGGGCGCGATCGCGCCTGAGTCCCTCCGCGATCGCGTGATCACCTACGTGCCGCATCGCATCGATGAGGGGTATGGGCTCAACGCGGATGCGATCTCCGAGCTTGCTCGTCGCGGGGCAAGCGTCATCGTGTCGGTCGACTGCGGCGTGACGGCGATCGAGCCCGCCCGCCGTGCCCGCGAGGAAGGCGTCGATCTGATCATCACCGATCACCACAACGCGCCGGCCGACGGTCAGCCGTTGCCCGACGCCTACGCGATCGTTCACCCGCGGAGGCCGGGGTCGGCGTACCCGTTTGGCGAGCTCTCCGGCGCGGGCGTGGCGTACAAGCTGGCCTGGCGCCTCGCGACGATGCACGAACGCTCATCGCGTCTCTCGGCAGCGATGCGAACACTCCTGATCGATCTGCTCGCGTTCGCCGCGCTGGGCACGATCGCGGATGTGGTTCCGCTGGTCGGCGAGAACCGCGTCATCGCGAGATTCGGTCTCGGGCGGATCAAGCATTCCCCGTTCATCGGGTTGCGTGCGCTGGTCGAGGCCTCCGGCCTCGGCGGCGACAAGGTGGACACGATGGATGTGGGCTTCAAGCTCGCGCCGCGTCTGAATGCGGCGGGGCGCATGGGCCACGCCAAGGACGCGATGGAACTCTTCACGACCGCCGGTCCGGAGCGGGCCAAGGAGATCGCCCGCGAACTCACCTCGAAGAACAACGAGCGGCGGCAGGTCGAGAGGGCGATCTTCGAGCAGGCGATGCAGTTGGCCGAGGAAGCGGGGATGACTTCGCCCGACCGGCGCGCGGTCGTCCTCGCGCACGAGGACTGGCACGCGGGGGTCGTCGGCATCGTGTGCTCGCGCATGGTCGATCGGTTCGCGAGGCCGACAATCCTCATGCAGAAGCGCGATGGCCAGTGTCATGGCTCGGGGCGTTCGATCGATGGCTTCAACCTTCACGGCGGGCTTGTGAGCTGCGCGGCATACCTCGACAAGTTTGGCGGGCACGACATGGCCGTCGGGCTGCACCTCTCTGAATCGAGCCTCGCGGCCTTTGCCGAGGCGTTCATCGAGCACGCCAACCTTCATATCGGTGAGGACATGCTCCGCCCGCTGCTCACCGCGGACTGCGAGGCCGGGCTGGATGAGCTCACGCCCGAGCTTGTGCGGGGCCTGGAACGCCTCGAGCCGTTCGGCCGCGACAATCCTGAAGTGGCCGTCGTCGTCCGGAATGTCCGCCTTCTCGGCCCGCCCAAGACCTTCGGAAGCAACGCCAAGCACCTGTCGCTCACGCTCACGGCGCCAAACGCGGCGGATGGACGCGGGACTGCCCGAACCATCCGCGCGATCGGTTGGGACTGGGCGGAGCACGCTCCGAAGCTCGCGGCGGGCGCGATGGTGGACCTGCTGGTCAAGCCCGCGATCAACACGTTCAACGGCCGTACAACGGTTGAGCCGCTGATCGAAGATGTTCGGATCGTTTGAACGGAGGGACTCATGGTCCGATTCATGGCCGTTCTGGTTGCGATGGGCGTTCTTGGCTGCCTCCTCGGCTTGGCCTCGCCCCCTGCTGGCGCGCCAAAGAGTGCACCGGGCGCGACGCCCCCCGAGACTGATGCTGCGGCTTTCATCGTGATGTCGTTCAACATCCGTTACGGCACCGCCAACGATGGCGAGAACGCCTGGCCGAAGCGCAGGCAGATGGTGATCGACCGCATTCGAGCGAGCGAGGCCGATGTTGTCGGGCTCCAAGAGGCTCTCAAGCCTCAGATCGATGAACTGCTCGCGGCCATGCCCGAGTACGCCTCCGTCGGTGTCGGACGCGATAACGGCAAGACCCGCGGTGAGCACTGCGCGATCCTGTATCGGCGTGAGGGATTAAGCATTCAACCGGTGAGCGGTTCGGTCGGAAACAAGCCCTCGCCGGGGAGCGGGGACTTCTGGTACTCCGACACGCCCGGAACACCTGGCTCCAAGTCCTGGGGGAACAACATCACCCGCATCTGCTCGTGGGCGCGGTTTGTGCGAACGGGCACGGAGCAGGCGTTCTTCGTCTTCAATACCCACCTGGATCACGAGTCACAGCCCTCCCGCGAGAAGAGCGTGTTGCTGCTCAAGGATCGAATTGCCCGCCGCGGCGGCAGAGAGCCCGTGATCGTGATGGGCGACTTCAACGCGGGCGAACAGAACCCGGCGATCGTGACGATGCGGCGCGTGGATCAGCCGGACGATGCGGAAGATCCAGCCTGCCCGCCACTCCGCGACTCATTTCGGGTTGTGCATCCCGATGAGAAACGGGTAGGGACGTTCAATGCCTTCAAGGGCATCAGCACGGGCGAGAAGATTGACTACATCTTCGTTGATGACGGCTGGGATGTGGTCGATGCCGCAATCGACTTCACGATGCCCGATGGCCGCTGCCCTTCGGACCATTTCCCCGTGATCGCAGCGCTTCGCCCCAAGTCCGCTGCGACTGCCGATCCGAAGCCATGACCGCACAAGGCGATCACATCCCGGTCCTCATGGACGCCGTACTGCGCACGCTCGACCCGCGTCCCGGCGACACGGTTCTGGATTGCACCGCCGGCCTGGGCGGCCATGCTGAGGCGATGGCCCGGCGGATCGGTCCCACCGGCACACTGGTGCTGTTCGATGTCGATGCGAGCAACCTGTCCCGCGCCAGCCAGCGAGTGCTCGCACTCCCTGAGCCTCCTCGCGTCATCGCGCTGCACTCAGCCTTTTCCGCAGCGGCAAGGCTCGCGCAAGAGCACGAGTTGATCGTCGATGTCCTTTTGGCAGATCTGGGTTTCTCATCCAATCAGATCAGCGACACGGCGCGGGGGTTCAGCTTCCAGCGCGAGGGCCCGCTGGACATGCGGCTCGATCCGTCCTCGCCAATCTCGGCGGCGGACCTTGTCAACACCCTCCCCGAGCGCGAGCTGGCCCGCATCATCTTTGAGTACGGCGAGGATCCGGCGGCGCGGCGCATCGCCTCGGCGATTGTCCGCGCGCGAGCGGCAGGTCCCCTCACGACCACCAGCCAACTGGCCGCGACGGTGCACGGTGTCGCGGGGAAGCCGGGTGGCAGGTCGCCGATCGATCCGGCAACCAAGACGTTCCAGGCGTTCCGGATCGCCGTGAACGATGAGCTGGGTCATCTCGATGCCCTGCTCTCGTCCATTCGGCGGGCGGCGGAGATCGGCCGGACGACCTGGCTGCGGAACGAGCCCGGCCGCGGTGCGCGGATCGGCATCATCTCGTTCCACTCGCTGGAGGATCGCCCGGTCAAGAGGGTCTTTTCGTCCCTCTCCGCCGCGGGCTTGGCGACGGCGATCGAACGCGGGGCGATCCAGGCTGACGAAGCCGAACTCGCCGCCAATCCGCGCGCGAGGTCCGCCAAGCTGCGTGCAGTGCGGCTGGGCGGATGACGAACGGAGTCTGTACAATGTCCGAACTTGGGCCCAAACACGGGTTCAGGCGCGCTCTTTGAAGCCGGAGCGGCCAGAACGCCGAGTCAATCAACCCAAGACACTTCGACACGCACTCGCAGCAAGGATGCAGCAGTGACCCGGGAACACAAGCTCGCTCTCATTGTCGGTTTTTCGCTGGTCCTCATTGTGGGTGTGCTGATCAGCGACCACTTCTCGCCCGCACGGACCCAGGATGTTTCCGCTGGCGCGATGTCGGCGGGAACCCCGGTGAAGTTCGGCAGTTCGCCCGATGGCCTTCGCGTCCCTGCGGAGCCCTCCTCGCGGCCCGTTCTTCCCGAAGCGCTGGCGTCTCACAACGTCGCCAACAAACTGCCGGAGCAGCCGAGCTATCAGCCCCCCGCGCCGACCACCCCGGAGCCCTCGGCCCCGGTCGAACTCGTCATGGGAAGCCGAGAGGCCGAGACCGTCCCCGACCCCTTGCGTTCTGACTTTGAAGCTGCGACGGGCGCGTTTGGAGAGCGATTCGCGGCAGGATCGGGTAGCGAATCCCCAGAATCGGGCATTCCCAAGATCGGGCCCAACTCTGTCCTCACGAAGCCCGTCGAGCGCGTGGTGCCGCCCCTCACGCCCCCGACGAACGGCAAGCCGTATTCCTCGGGTGCGATGAGTCGTTACACGATTCAAGAGGGCGACTCCATCTATCGAATCGCCGCCAATCAATACGGTGACGGGAACCTCTGGACCCGTGTTCGCGAGTTCAACCCGGGCAAGATCGGCAGTCGCGGCGAGCTTCGCGAGGGAATCGTGATCGAGCTTCCGCCCAAGGATGTGCTCACAGGCCAGGCCATCCTGCCGCCCCCCGGGGTTCGTCCCCAGTCTGACCCTGCCGCACCCCGCACCGCCCCGAGCCAGGCCGATTCGCCGCAGAAGCGAGAGAACTCGGCTCCCGGGTTCACGGTGTATGTCGTGCAGCGCGGGGATGAGCTCGGCCTGGTCGCGAAGAAGACGCTCGGTTCCGTGAAGCGCTGGCCCGAGATCGCCGCGCTCAACAAGGATGTCCTTCCTGATCCGGACTCCCTGACGGCGGGCATGAAGCTCCGCATCCCCTCGAGGTGATCGCGTGTTCGGCAAGCTCGTGTTCCTCATCCTGACTGTCGGCATCATTGCCGGGGTGCTGCTGGTGAACCGCCAGCTCCGTATCCAGTCTGCGCACGAGCTCGCTGATGCTCAGCGTCGCGTCGCTCAGCACGACCGGACGCTTTGGCGGCTGCGAGCCGAGATCGCCGGGCGTGTCACGCCCGAGCGGGTTCAGGCCGCGGCTTCTCGTCTCGGCAAGCTGGTGCCGATCTCGCACGATCGCTATCTCGAACTTGTCCAGCGCGAGCAGGAACGGGCGGCGCAGGATGCAATCGCCCTTTCCGATCTCCACTGACCGCTCTCTTAGGGGGAGCTCCCCTCCGTCTCCGCGCCCCCGCTCTGCCTAAACCACTGCGCCGAAGGGATTGCATGGACGCCGCCCACACCGATCGTGACGCGTCAGCTGCCTTGACAGAAGTTCTACCGGACCTGTCCGAGGCGATGGAGTCCGATGCGACTCCCGCAGCTCGCATCGACCGCGTCGCGCTGTTCTCGATCTCGGTGATCTGTGTGCTGCTGGGCCTCATGTTCGCCCGAGTGGTGCAGCTCCAGGTCGCCCCCGGCGTCGTGCTGGCATCGCATGGCGGGAGCCGCGTCTCGGCGAGGCCGGAGCCCGGTGTTCGTGGAGACGTCCTGGACCGCCGCGGCCGGCCGCTGGCGATCACCCGCTTTGCATTCCGCGTGTTCATCGACCCGGTTGATTTTCCCAATCCTCCCGAAGAGGCCGTGCAGAAGCTCGCCGAGGCGACCGACATCCCGTTCGAGGAGATCATGCGGCGGCTGGCCCCCAAGCTCGCCGAGAACGAGAAGCTCCTGGCGGCGGAGAACGACAACGACCCGTGGACCGAGGCGGACAAGCCGCTCACCCGGTATGTCGCGCTCAACTTCGGACCCAACGCGGGTGCACTGGAGGACTGGCGCATCGATGTCGTGAAGGGGCTCAAGCTCCCCGGCGTACACCTGGAGACCCGCCAGCTCCGCGAGACCCCTGCCGACGAACTCATGGCGGGCCTGCTGGGCAAGGTCGGGGTCGATCACGTCGGCCTGCTCGGTGTCGAGAAGATGGTCAACAACGAGGCCGCGCCGACACCCGGCCGGATCGAGTATGTCCGCGATGCCAAGGGCCGTCCGCTCTGGGTGAGCGCCCATGGCTATGCCGCGCCGCAGCGCGGGCAGGATGTCCGCCTGTCGCTCGATCTTGAAGTGCAGCGGATTGTGCTGGAGGAAGTCCGCCGCGGCGTCGAGGAAGCAGATGCCGCGGGCGGTCGCGCGGTGGTCATGGACCCCCGGACCGGCGAGGTGCTTGCGCTTGCGGATGTGCTTCGCCCTGTGCCGGGCGCTGTGCAGTACAAGTGGGATGTGCCCATCGGCCAGGAACCCGGCGGTCGTCCCCGATATGTCACGATCAACGTTGATCCTTCCGGCGCAAAGGAAGCATCCCTGGCGCGGAACCGCTGTGTCGAGGATGTCTATGAGCCGGGCTCGACGTTCAAGTCGTTCATGTGGGCGGTCGCGACCGAGGCCGGGGCATCTCACCTCGAAGAAGAGATCGACACGGAGGGCGGCACTTGGCGCACGCCGTACGGCCGACCGGTGAACGATGTCACGACGCGCGAGATGATGACCTGGCGCGAGGTGCTGGTGAACTCCTCGAACATCGGCATGGTGAAGGTCACCAGCCGCATGAGCTTTGAGGACCTGCGCGATGGGGTTCTTCGATTCGGCTTTGGGAAGCGGACCGGCATCGGCCTGCCGGGCGAATCGACCGGTCTGGTCACCAGCATGAAGAACTGGTCCAAGTACTCCCAGACCTCCGTCGCCATGGGGCATGAGGTCGCTGTGACGCCCATCCAGATGGTGCGGGCGTTCTCCGCGTTCGCACGCCCAGGGGAGCTGGCGGGGACCCTCCCCCCGATTACGCTTCGGGCTGTCCCGGCGGATGCTCCCGGCGGGGGCGTCGCCACGGGCGTTCGCGTGCTGCCGCAGCACATCGCCGAAGTGGCCCGCGACACGATGCGCGGTGTCACCAGCAACCTCGATCGGCGGATCACCACACGCGACCAGTCGGTCCACCTTCGCTACGAGGCGTTCGGCAAGTCGGGCACGGCGGAGATCCCGCTTGGTCCCCCGCCCCCGGGCAAGCGCCGTCCCAAGGGCTCGGATGGCTACTTCCAGGGGCAGTACAACTCGTCATTCATCGCGGGTGGCCCGGTCGAGGATCCGCGAGTCGTCGTGCTGGTCGTGATCGACGACCCGGGTCCCAGCCTCGTTGCCTCGAGGCGGCACTATGGTGCGGCGACCGCAGGGCCGGTGGTGCGACGGATCATGGAGCGGACGCTGTCATACCTGGGCGTGCCTGCCTCCCACCCCACCGCGGGCGGGGATACGGTCGCGCAGGCGAACTGAGCCGACGACTCAGCAACCGGCGAACCACAAGGCGAGGAACGCGAAGATGTCCGGCACGGTGACCACACTGTCGCCGTTTACATCCGCGCCCGAGTCCTGCGCGAACCACGCCGCGAGGAAGGCGAAGATGTCCGGGACTCCGACGCCGTTCATCCCGTCAAAGTCCGCAGCGCACGTGTTTCCGCCGCGCGGGTAGAAGATTCCCAGCCCGTTCGGCCCTCCGAGCGCGAGAATCGCGGCATCGCTCATCGCTTCATCCGTGTACGCGAAGTTGGCGAGGTAGACGCTCTCGCCGCGGCCCTGGATATCGGCAAACAGGCAGATGGTCGCGGCCATCGGCGCGCCAGTGCTTCCACCAGACTTGGCCCACGGGCTGGGAAACTGCCCCCAGCCGTTCCATGTGGCGGGGTCAACCGGCGTCCCGTTCGGATTGGCCGAAGAGAGATCACCCCAACGCGGATCGCTCTGCTTGCACGAGGCGTACACCCATCCCGAGCCGGACGTTCCGACAAACTGGCCATTGACGAACACACGCGATGCAAACTGGCGGTAGTGATCGTTGGAGAGCGCTAGACGGAACCACTGCCCCGGCTGAACGGCGGTGAGCGGGACGTAGTTGGCATCGGAAACCCAATACCCGAAGCGGGCTTGCCCGCCGACGATCTTGATGAACGCATCCGACCCGGCGTTGTTGTGGTGGTTGTCCTCGACAAGGGCGATGGTCCCGCCCGCATCCCACACCGCCTGCGGGATCAGGATGTCCCACACCATGGTCCACTGGCCGTTGCGGTCCTCGGGCCAGTTGTCGCGGTTCGCGGGCCAGAGCGCCAGCCCGATGCCGCGGCGGTACGCGTCGGTGTTTGGGAAGTCAACGTTGCGGGTCGGGCTGGTGCGGTAGACGATGTCATCGATCCCGCCGACGGGCGGCAGGCCGAACGATGAAGCCGTGCCGAACGAGGACTGTGCGGCGGTTACGTCGTGCGGTGTGGGGCTTGCGGGGTAGCTGTCCTCCTGGCCGATGCCGCCGAGGATCGGGCCGAAGGCCGCATCATCGAGGTATCGCATTTTGGCCGGGCCGGAGTCGGGCGCCGACCCACTCTGCCGGACAGACTGCAGGTTGCCCTCGAAGTGAAACTCGGATCGCACGGGAGCCGGCGGGGTCCAGGTTTCGATCAGCGCACCGCCGCTGATGAAATCGAACCCGACAAAGATCGGCTTGGAGATGTTGTAGATCCCCGCGCGGCAGCGGCCATCGGCAAGGACTTCCTGGCGGAACGTGAAGCTCAGGTTCAATCCGGAGAACGTGCCGCTGAGCGACTCGTTGTCGAGGGTTGTCGGGATTGTTCCGGCGGGATTGCGCACCGCGCCGAAGAGGAATCGCTGCTGCCCGGCGGAGAAGATGTTCACGACATCTCCGAGTGGTGTGGGCTCCGGGACGAGCGGCGTACCGAGAATGCCAGTCCCACGAACCACGGGGTTGAATGCGAATCGGTACCCGGGCGACGGGAAGATGGTCGGGGCAGATGTCCTGATGAGGTCCGGCGGGTTCGTGTTCACTGAAGAAAGCGACGCCCCGCCAAAATCGACGAGAACTGTGTTCTGCTGGGCCCCGGCGACCGAGGCCCCGATGAACAGCGCCAACGCTCCGACCTTGAGGGTGCTGACCGTCTGCATGCCGAACTCCTTGATCACCGGCGGGCCCCGACTCGACCGCACCGGACGGAACAGACTACCCGCTCGGAGCCCGTCCACCAACCCCCCTCGACGGGGATTCTCGCGGGTTTGACGATCTCCGGATCGCCCAAAGCCTGTAAACTCCCAGCATGGGTTTGCCCAGGGCCATCCCGCTCCGTCATGCGTTCACGCTCATCGAGCTGCTGGTGGTCATTGCGATCATCGCGCTGCTGGTGGGGCTGCTGCTGCCCGCGCTCGGGGCGGCACGGGAATCCGCCCGCCGGTCCAAGTGCCTCTCCAACACGCGGCAGTTGACACTGGCGTGCAACAGCTACTCCAACGATGTGCGGCAGGGGTACTTCATCCCGGCGTACTTTGACTTTGAGGACAACATTGGGTGGTTGTTTTCCGAGTACATCGCCGACTATGCCGTGGCGATCTGCCCTTCGACGCGTAATCGGATACGGCCCGATCTGATGCTCAGCGATGAACAGGGCAGTGATGTCGAGCAGGTGTATGGGCGGGACTTCATCCGTGATACCTATTGGGCGGGGCGCGACAAGTTTGATGATCAGGGCGGGCACAGCTACGAGATCCGCGCGTGGTTCACGGCGGGCAAGTACCCCGATGGCCGCGGCATCGCCGTGCCCCCGCCCGTGACCGTGGGCGATCAACTCGGCTGGAATCGGGAGCAGATGCCGCTGGTCTTCACGCTGCAGACCCGCAACCTGCTGAAGAAGCAGAGCAACGTGCAGTTCCCGGACCGGTGCTACCTGATCATCGACAACGACAACGACCAGTCGATCCTGCCGACCGTGGGCAGGCCGGACGGGATCAACAACTGGCCGGACACCTGGAACAACCACGGCAAGGAGGGGTACAACATCTCCTTTGCCGACGGCCACGCGCGGTTCTTCAAGGCCGATGCCAACCTGGTGAAGATGTATCTGGACAGTTGGGATGAGCCGCCGCCGAACTATCAGGATGTGTCGTCGTACCGGCAGCGGACGGCGACGGTGAGCGGGCTGAGCGTGCCGGAGTATTACCTGCCGTGAAGCGTGATTGGACGATGCCAGCCCTTGCGGTCGTTGCTGTGATGCTTGCGTTCACTTCGATCTTTGCGTTCAAGCAAACGTTCAACGGAGTCATCGGAGTGGCGATCATGCAAGGCTTTTCGTGGGCGCTATGGCTCATCGCTATGCGCCATTCCGACAAGGAATCGCGAAGCCGGTTCGTGCTGCCGCTCTGTGTACCGATGGCCGCAGTTCTGTGCGTGACGTTGGTCTGGGGGGTCCGAACCGCGACAGGATGAGTTGATCTGCTGAGCCGGGCCTCTCCCACTCACCGATTCGACTTGCCACGCAAGCTCAGAATCGGCGGCCAGTCGCGCACAGGCAGCCCGTTGATGATCTCGCCGGGGATCTTCGGCGTTGCATCAAACGCCGTCCGGCGGCCGCACTTGCTCAGGTAGCGATCGCGATCGGGCGCGGTGTTCGCCATCCAGTGAAACAACGCATCGTCGATATTGCCCAGGTCGGCATCCGGGCCCACAACCACAATCCACCGCGGCAGCGCGATCTCATCCGCGAGCCCGCCGATGGCCTTGATGACCGCCGCGCCCCCGCCCCCCCCGCCCCCCTGCTCCTTCGCGGCCACGCGCATCAGCAGCCACCAGCCGCCAAGCTCCTCAGGGATCCGGGCATCGAGCACGCTCGGAAGCTCACCCAGGCGATTTTCCGCCGCGCGGGCGGCATCACCCAACACGGGCCCGATCGGCCCCGCCGCGCAGAGCTCGGTCGCCAGCGAATCCATCACGCGGTGAAGCTCCGCATCGCCCACCTTCCGCGTCGCATCCAGCCCCATCTTCCCCCCCGCGCCGAGGTGCGGCGCAGCATGATCGAGAATGTCGAGCGGGCCGCGCACCAGTTCCGTGTCTCGGGCCGGCACGCACCGCTCCCCCACTGCCCGCATCACCGCCGTCGTATCGTGCACATCCACATCATCGTCAACCACGACGATCGTCTTGGTCCACGCCATCTGCCCCGCGCCCCAGACCGAGTGCATCACCCGCCGCCCCTGCAACGGGTACTCCTTCTTCACCTTGAGGAACGCACAGTTGTGGAACGCGCCGAACATCGGCAGGTCGTAATCAATGATGTCGTGGATAATCGTCCGCAGCAGCGGCAGGAACAGCCGCTCCGTCGCCTTGCCCATGAAATAGTCTTCCTGCGGCGGCAAACCCACGACCGTCGTCGGATAGATCGGGTCGCGCCGGTGGGTGATCGCGGTCACTTCGAGGATCGGATACCGGTCCGGCAGCGAGTAGAACCCGGTATGGTCGCCGAAGGGCCCTTCGAAGACAGCTCCTGCGCCGATCGAGTTCGACTTGTGGTTTTTGGATTCTGGATTGGAAGACGCGGAATCAGCGACCCGTGGATCCCAGCCGGGCATCCCCGCCTCACTGCTCACATACCCCTCGATCACGATCTCCGCATTCGCCGGGACATCCAGCGGCACCGTCACGCCGCGGCAGAGCGGGATGCCGCCCCGGTTGAGGAACCCTGCCAGCAGCAGCTCACTGATCCCCGGCGGCATCGGCGCCGTCGCGGCATACGGCAGCACACTCTCGCCGCCGAGCACGATCGCCACGGGCATCTTCTCGCCCCGGGCCTTCCACGACCGCCAGTGCCGCGCGCCATCGTGGTGCATGTGCCAGTGCATCGCCATCCGCTGCTTGCCCAGAAGCTGCACGCGATACATGCCGACATTGCGGCTGGGCGGGTTGGGGTTGTCGCGATCATCCGCGTGGATGGTGTGGATCGTGCCCAGCGTGATGTACCGTCCTCGGTGCAGCCGCTCCCACTCCGCCCCGCTGCCCAGCCCGGCAATGCCATCATTCACCCCCGCCGGATACCCCAGTGCAGCAAAGTCGCCATCATGCGGCCAGCAGCGCAGCATCGGCAATCGCGTCAGGTCAACCTCCGCCCCCTTTGTCACAACCTGCTGACACACGCCGGATCGCACCTTCTTGGGCGGGATTCTCACCAGTTCCATCAACTCCGGCAGCTTCTTCAGCTTGGCAATCAGTGTCTGCGGCGGCTCGGGCTTGATGAGCCTTCCCAGTCGATCCGCCAACGCCTCCAGCCCGCCCGGCGTGTGCCCCGCCGCAAGCCCCCCACCAGCGTCGTTGCACCCCAGCGCCATTTCCATCCTGCGATAGCTCCCGAACTGGTTGATCACTACCGGGATGTCCGACCCCTCCACATTCTCAAGCAACAGCGCACGCCCGCCCAGATGGTGAAACCGCGGGTCCGTCCGGCGTGTCGCCTCGCTCGGCTGGCTCGGCGCGGCCGACTTACTCTCGCGGTCGGCGAGTTCCGTGATCTCCAGCACCGGCGACACCGCTGCGGAAATACGCTTCAGCTCCCCTGCCCTCTCCAAAGCGCCGACAAACTCGCGGGTGTTCTCGTACATTGGTGCACAGCGTATGACATCCCCACCTCCCCCGCATCCTGCATCCCACTCCGGTCCTCTCCCCAAGGCCCAGCACTTTGCCGAGAAGAGAGATTGGCCCGGCTACTTCAAGGTTGTGCTAGGCAAGCCGCCGCGGGAAACGCTGATCTCCGCCCTGGACCGTTTCGACCAGGAGCGGGGATCCGATTCAGCCCCTCCCTCATCCGCGAGCACTCCGCCCCTCGCTGTCGATCTGGGCTGCGGCGAGGGCCGCGACACGCTGGAGCTTCTCCGTCGCGGCTGGAAAGTCCACGCGATCGATGCCCATCCGAATGCCTTTGAGCTGCTTCTCCCCAGGGTTCCCGGCGAGGTTCGCCACCGACTGAGCACGCAGACCGCGGGCTTCGAGCAGATTCAGATCCCTCGCGCAAAGCTCATCAACGCATCCTTCTCCCTTCCGTTCTGCGCTCCGGCACACTTCGATACCCTCTGGTCGCGGATCGTCGCGGCGATCGAGCCCGGCGGCCGGTTTGCCGGGCAACTCTTTGGCGATCGGGACTCATGGGCATCGATCCCCGACCGGTCCCACCAGACCGAGTCTCGGGCAAGGGAGCTTCTGGCCGGGCTGGAGGTCGAAGACTTCCGCATCGATGAGAAGGATGACAACGATGCCGGCGGGAATCCCAAACATTGGCATGTGTTCCACATCGTGGCGAGAAAGCCCGCGGGCCGATGATCGAGCAGCCCGTTGATTGATGCAAAGCCCCTGGAGACCGGCGTGACCACTCTTGCACATCCCCCTGCCGCGAACGGGCGATTCACCGGCGACTGGGTCATCGACCTCGCCAACGTGGAGAAGGTCTACAGCGGCCGCTTCGGCCGCGGCCAGGTCCACGCTCTCCGCGGCATCGACATGCGGGTCCATCGCGGTTCGGTGTTCGGGCTGCTCGGCCCCAATGGCGCGGGCAAGAGCACGCTCGTCAAGATCCTGATGACGGTCATCCGCCCGACACGCTGCGAGGGCACGTTTCTGGGCGCTCCGGTGGGCCATAAGCCGACGCTCCAGCGCGTGGGATACCTCCCCGAGCACCACCGCTTCCCGGAGTACCTGACGGCCGCGCAGGTGCTGGATTTCTTCGGAGCACTTTCTGATGTCCCCCGCAGCGATCGCAAACGCCGGAGCGCGGAACTGCTCGACCTGGTCGGCCTCGCCAACTGGTCGAACAAGAAGGTCAAGGGATTCTCCAAGGGCATGCGCCAACGACTCGGCATCGCCAATGCCCTGATGAGCGATCCGGATGTTGTGGTGCTCGATGAGCCGACGGACGGTGTTGACCCGGTCGGCCGCCGCGACATCCGCAACGTGCTTGCCCGCATCCGGAATGAGGGGCGCACCGTCTTCCTGAACTCGCACCTGCTCAGTGAACTGGAGATGATCTGCGACCGGGTCGCGATCCTGGTTCAAGGCGTCGTCTCGTCGCAGGGGACCATCGATGAACTCACCCGCGATAGCCGGAGGTACGAGATCGAGGTCGCGCCACCCGGCGCGGGAGAGGACGCCGGGAACTTCCTCCCGCAGTCGCTTCAGGGAGTCGCCCGCTTCGAGGCTGCACCGCCGATCGCTCCGGGAGGGCTCGGCAAAGCCGATGCGCTCGCGCGGCGCGGAACACTCGGCAGCGCGGAAGGCGCGCCGATCCCCATTGAGATTTTGACCTCTTCGCTGGGACCGACCATCGTGGTCGGCACCGATGTCGCCGCATCGGTCCAGCCCGTCATCGATTCGCTGCGCGCAAATGGCGTGGTCATCCGCGCTGTGCGCCCCGTGCGCGCCTCGCTGGAGGATCTGTTCATGCAGGCCGTCATCGATCCGAGCACGGGCAACGCGCTCGCCCCCGGCGCGGCCAGCACAAGCAGCCGCGAATCCGGCAACGCCGCTCGAGCCGGACTCCGAATGAGCAAGGAGGCCGCACGATGAGACCGACCCTTGCGATCTTCATCGACGCGTACCGCGAGCTGAACAGCCGCAAGCTGTTCTGGATCGTGATGCTGATCTCGATCCTCGTGGTCGGCGTGTTCGCGTGCGTCGGCATCGACAACCGCGGGTTTACGTTCCTCCATTGGTCGCTCGGCTTCGGTCTCAGCACCGCGATGATGCCCGAGGCGATCTTCTACAAGCAGTTCCTGTTCATCGAACTGGGTGTGAAGTTCTGGCTCGGCATCATCGCCACCATCCTCGCGCTCGTCTCCACGGCCAGCATCTTCCCGGACATGGTCTCCGGAGGCGCGATCGAGCTTGTCCTCTCAAAGCCCATCTTGCGGCTTCGCCTCTTCTTGACAAAGTACGCGGCGGGCCTGCTGTTTGTCACGCTCCAGGTCACCGTCTTCGCGGGCGGATCGTTCCTGGTCATCGGGTTCCGGGGCGGCCTGTGGGAGCCGCAGATTTTGCTGGCGATCCCGATCGTCGTCGCGTTCTTCAGCTATCTCTTCTGCATCTGCGCGCTGCTCGGGCTCATCACGCGCTCATCGATCGCGTCTCTCCTTCTGACCATCCTGATCTGGTTCCTGGTGTTCATCCTGAGCGCATCGGAGACGGGCATCAACATGTGGAAGACGATCGCGGAGGAGCGTGTCGCGGTCCTCCGCGAGGAGATCAGCACGCGCGAGAAGGACCTTGAGGCCCTCAAGGCCGAGACGAACTCGCCCGGGCTTGCCAACGTTCGCAATGCGGTGCTCATCGCGAGCCGGACGGGCACGCTCGAGGAACGCAGGAAGCGCCTCCCCGATGCCGAATCCGCCCTCCGCAAGGTGTCCTGGATCGACCTTGGCATGCGCAGCATCAAGGCCGTGCTCCCGAAGATCACCGACACCAAGGACCTCCTGGAGCGGGCCGTGCTCTCCAAGGAAGAGCGCGAGCGGATGATCCGTGATGCAGAAGTCGAGGTCGCCACCCTCGATCTTGATCAGGGACCCGATGAGGTGAAGGTTGACATGGCCAAGGTGCAGCGTAAGGCCTTTGAGCGAAAGTACACGAATCCCATGTGGTGGATCCTCGGAACCTCCGCCGCATTCGAGGCCGTGATCCTGGCGATCGCCGGCTGGATCTTCGTCCGCCGCGACTTCTGATCCCGCAAACGAACAGGCCCCGCGTCGCTCGACACGGGGCCTGAGAAGTTCACGATGTTTCTTCAAACCGCTCAGTGCACCAGGTTCGTCGAGTGCTCGATCGCCTCGATCACCTGCCGCACGGCAAACGGCTTGCGGAGGTAGCTGTCAAACCCCTGCGTCCGCAGGCCCTGAAGCTGTCCCTCGGTCATCTGGCCGCTCATGGCGATCACCTTCGTGAGCTGGAGGTCATCGTCCTTGTGGACAAGTCCGGCCAATGCCTTGGCCTCCGCCCCGCCCAGGTGGGCATCGAGCAGCAGCACATGCGGCTTGAACCGCTCGCACTCGATCCCAGCCTCAAACGCCGTGGTCGCCGTTCGGACCTCGTAGTTCGCCTGCTCCGCGAGCGCCTTGCCCAAAGCCTCAACGACCTCCGCCTCATCATCCACGACCAAAATGCGGGTCTTCCCGCCCGTGACCCCGTCAAACGGAATCCCGTGTTCCTTCATGAAGCGGACAAGCTGAGATACAGGGATCCGCCGGTCCTTGGACCCGGGGATCCGGTAGCCCTTGAGCTGGCCGGTATCGAACCACTTGGAAACCGTCCGGGGGGCGACATTGCAGATCTTGGCGACCTCACCCGTGGTAAGCACATCTTTGTCGAACGGCAGCATCTCTACCTCACTTGGCTGGGTAAGGAACAAACCCACCGCCGCACGCGGGGCGGTCAGACCCTCTGCCATCGACGCCTTTTGGACCGGTCTTGACGCTTATCGCAGTCGGTCGGAGAGGAATCACCTATTCGGACTGTGCCGTTGGTGCCTGCCGAGCCGGTACCCGCGTTGGGAGCCTCCCACCCGCTCGCATGCCCAGAACTGGTGATCCAGGAGGGTCCGCCCCCGGTGCTGGGGGTCGCAGGCTCGATACCAACTTCTTCCCCCGCGTTGACATCCCCGCTGCTGGGGCGTTACGTTACCGCCTCATTCTTCGACCCGGCCCCGGTACTGCATCCGGGGGCGGGCGGCGTCCGTACGGGACTGGTCCCGCCGCACGCCGCGACATCCCGGCCTCTCCACGGCTTCCAACTGATCCTTGAAGGAGCAGCTCGTGTTCGAACGCAATGCCCGCCTCGTCCCCCTTCGCCGCTCCGGACTGACGCTCGCGGCGTGCCTGCCGCTCGCGATCGCGGCGATCGCCGGCTCGCCCACAGCCCTCCACGCCCAGTCGGGACAGGCCGCGACACGCGAGCCCTCCAACGAGCAGTTGCTCGAGGACTTCACGCATAACACACTGATCGACAGCCCTTCGCTGGCCGCGCAGTGGGGCGAAGCGCTGCTCGCCAAGAACCTCGACCCCACGGAGTTCGTCAAGCTCGTCGAATCGTCCCGCGGCGGCGTGTCAAAGTTCGAGCGGGCGATCATCCAGGCCCTGCGGTATCGCGACCTTGAATCGACCGCCGGCAAGCTGCTGCGGCTGTTTGAGGACGGCAAGCGGGCCATCGTCCGAGACCCCGAGGCAATCGCCAAGAGCATCGCAGACCTCACCGGCACGCAGCGCGCACGGTCGTACGCCCGCGAGCGTCTGAAGGCCGCGGGCGAGTATGCCCTGCCGCAGTTGCTCCGCGCGTTGATCCAGCGCGAGAACGGCATCCTGCAGGCCGAGGTGCGCACACTGCTTGTGGATATGGGCCGCCACTCGCTGGTGCCTCTCACCACCGCGCTCGGAGAGCTCGATCCGGTCTCGCAGGAAACCGTCATCAACGTGCTGCGCGACATCCCCTACTCCGCCTCGATTCCCTTCATCTACGACGTCCGCGCTTCGACACAGGTCGATGCGGTCCGCACGGCCGCGGAAGAAGCAATCCGCAAGATCGCCGGCGCGATCAACGACGGTGCACCCCTGGCCTCTCGCTACGAAGCCGTCGGCAACGAGTACTACTCCGAATCCCTGAGCCTCACGAGCTTCCCCGGCGAGCCCAACCAGCTCTGGTGGACGTACGACCCGGGCGCGGGCCTGCTCTTCGACCCGATCGACACCTCCGTGTTCCACGAGGCGATGGCGATGCGCCACGCCGAGCGGGCGTTGCAGCTCGATTCCGGGAACGCAGGGGCGATCAGCCTCTGGCTCGCGTCCAACTTCTCCCGCGAGATCGACGGCCCGGAGGGGTACTCCAATCCGGCATACAGCTCTGACCGCCGCGAGGCGATGTACTACGCCGTCGCCGCGGGCAACGCCCCGAGCCAGCGTGTGCTGGGCCGTGCGCTCGACACCAACGACACCCCCCTGGCCCGCAAAGCGATCGCCGCCATCGAGAAGACCGCCGGCGGCGCGCAGCTCTGGTCCAACGCCGAGCGACGGGCCCTGCTCGAGGCCCTCCGCTACCCCAGCCGACGTGTGCAGTACGAGGCTGCGATCGCCCTCGGCGCGGCCGGCCCGCGAGAGAGCTTCGAGGCCTCCGATCGCGTCGTGCCCCTCTTGGGTAGCGCGATCCGTGATGCCGGGGCTCGCTACGCCCTCGTCATCGCCGCGACCGCCGAGCAGCAGACCGCCCTCGGCGACATCCTCCGCGCCCGCGGCTACAAGGATGTCCGCCCCGCCTCTCAGCTTGTCGATGTCGAGCAGGCCATCGCCGACATGCCCGGTGTGGATCTGATCCTGACCGACCTGACCACCAACGCAACCCAGGCGATGATCGCCGAGGCCCGCGGCCGCGCCAAGCTGCGTGCCGCCCCCATCATGGCCCTGGCCAGCTCCGCCGGGTATCAGGAACTCGCCCAGAAGTACTCCGACGATCCGACGATCCGCATCGGTCGCATCGGCATGAACCAGGCCGAGATCGGCGAGGCCAGCGAGCAGTTGCTCGGCCGTGCGATCGGCGGTGCGATTAGCGATACCGAGGCCGCGGAGTACAAGACCCGCGCCATCGCCGTGCTGCGAGATCTGGCGGTCTCGGGCAACTCGGTCCTCAACGTCACCGATGCCTCGGGTCCGCTCATCACCGCGCTCAACGACAACCGCGGCGCGATGCGTCAGCAGATCGCCGAGGTGCTCGCCTTCGTGAACACGCCCGCCGCCCAGCAGGCGCTGATGGATGCCGCGCTTGCCGCGGCGGGAGAGGAACGCGTCATGCTCCTGGGCAAGGTTGCAGGGTCGGCCAAGCGCAACGGCAACCTGCTGGAGTCTCGCCACATCACCGCGCTTCGCGAGATCGTGACGACGGGCGAGAACGCCGAAGCGACCGCCGCCGCCGCGCTGATGGGCGCGCTGAATCTCCCGAACGCCGAACTCGTCCCCCTTATTCTCGGCCGCAAGGAAGTCGGCGCCCGGTAACCCGCTCGCACTTCTTACCAGCTTCAACCGCAGCCCCGGCACTCGCCGGGGCTGCTTTGTTATCAAGCCCGGCGGATAACCACATCCGGCAGACCGCCCGCCACCCGCACTCACCCTCGCATCTCCCCCGCGCGTCATAGACGCTCCCCACCCCGGGTTTCGATGTTCAGGCGATCAATCCCACACGCAGGGGAGTCGATTCAACACCATGGGCAGTGGCCCACCGCTTTCGGTGCCGGGAATCTTGTTCCCACGCCGATGCGGGGCTCGCTTGAGCGGAGCGATCCACCGTCGGGCATGTGTGGCCTCGACGACTTGCAAGTGTGTGTGTCTGAATGTGTTTGAAGGAGACTCCTGTATGCGAAACCGTGTGTCCAAGGCCTTTACGCTTGTCGAAATTCTGATCGTCGTCGTGATCCTCGGCATTCTTGCTGCCATCGTGATCCCGCAGTTCACGAACGCCAGCCAGGACGCCCAGATTGGTAACGTTGAGACGCAGCTGCAGACCATCCGGTCGCAGATTGAGCTCTACCGCGTCCGCAACAACGGCCAGTATCCTGACCTCGGCGCCTTCGCCAATGAGAACGGCTGGGGCGATGACACCGAGAACGGCATGATCCAGGGCAACTACCTCCGCAGCGTGCCCATCAACCCCCGCACCGGCACCTCGACCATCCTCCTCGGCGCCGACCCCGGCGTTGCGGTCACGACCGGTGATGACGGCTGGTGGTTCGATGCCGCGACCGGCGACTTCGGCGCCAACGGCTTCGATGAGGTCAACCGCGTCTGGCGGTAATGCCTGATCCGACGATCCGGGCCGGGACGATCTCTGTCGCGGTCCAATGAACAGTTCGCGGCCGGCCTCCGAGAGGAGGCCGACCGCTTTGCGGGAGGCGGAGTTCCTTGTCCGGTTGCTCACGACATCCGGCCAAGCACGGAGCCGAAAGCATGCGTCCTATGTCGAGCAAAGCATTCACGCTTGTCGAGATCCTGATCGTCGTCGTGATCCTCGGAATCCTCGCCGCGATCGTCATCCCGGCGTTCAACAGCACCGTCCAGGATTCCGCCGCGACCACAACGTACAGCGAACTCCAGAAGCTCAGGCGCCACGTCGGCGTGTTCAAGGCACGCAACGGCGACAACCTCCCCAACGTCACCGCCGGCGACGGCCAAACCGGCTGGGGCGAACTCGTCAGCGCAGACCACTTCCTGCAGGCCCCGATCAACGCGTGGGTCGGTGGCGCCAATGCACGAGTAATCGTGGTGGTCCCCAATGCGGTGCCCGATGCCGCCTTCCACACCAACTATGGGTGGATCTACGACCCAAACAATGGCGAGATCTATGCCGCGGGCTTTGACGGCGATGATGAACCGCTCCCCAGGCCCTGAACGAGGCGACAGACATGCCCCTCGCTGGCCGATAGTGTCTTTGCGGGTACCGACAACGCCGTCGCCAAGCCCACCAGGAGAAGCCCCCATGCGTAACGCCAAGCGATACTCTGCACTCGTGCCCGCCGCGGCCGTCTTTGCCGGACTTCTGGTCGTTTCGCAGTGGGGCGATTCCGGCGCGGGCGGTCCGGCGACAGCCAACGCCGCGTACCAGCCCGAGACCCCTTTCAACGCGACTCAGCAGCGCAAGGAGCAGCTCGAGCAGCTCAAGCTGATGAATGAACGCCTCGCGCGGATCGAGTCGAAGCTCGACCGCGGCATCAACGTGAAGGTCACCGAGATGCCCGCGAGCGCGACGGCCCCGGCCGCAACGCCCTAACCGTGCCCCCGACCCGACGCCGGAGTTGTGTATGCGCCCCGCAGTTGGTTCCCTGAACGTATCCCGCAAGCCCCGAGCCGCCGCACGACTTTCGCGTGCAGCAGGTCGGGGCTTTACGCTGCTTGAAATCCTCGTGGTCATCGTGGTGCTCGGCATCGCCGGGGCACTGGTGATCCCCGCGATGGGGCAGACCGGCATCCTCAAGGTCCAGGCAGCTGTACGGACGGTGGTTTCCGATATCACGTTCATCCAGGCCGAGGCCGTGGCGTTCCAGGAACGCCGGGCGATGGTGTTCGACGTCGAGACATCCAGCTATGCGCTGGTCGAAGTGCCCGGCAGCACGATCGAGGTCGAGGCCAACACCATGTTCGACCCGACGAAGCCCGATGGACGATACCTGGTTGACTTCCGCGATGCGAAGTTCGGCGACGCACGCATCACGAGCGCGGCATTCAGCGGCACGAACACGCTGATCTTCGATGGCATGGGCGGCCCGGTCGCCGATGCCGCCGGCGCGATCCCCGGGAACGGCGGCGTCGTCCGCATCGTGGGTTCCGGCCAGACCTTCGACATCCGCGTGGAGCCGTTCACCGGCCGCGTGGTCGTCGCCGCACAACCGGAAGACACCGGCGGCGGCTGAGCAACTTTGCTCAATCCGCCGGCCCGATCGCTCGATCTGCAGGCATGGAGGCACCCATGACGCATGAGACACCGGCGACCGCTCCCGCACGCTCCGGCCAGGCTCGGAGCGGGACCAGTCGCGTTCGGGTGACACTTCTCGGCATCGCCTGCGTGGCGTTCGGGCTGCTGATCTGGTCCCGCCTGCTGCTGGTGACCAACTACCCCAAGACGGCGATCGCCGAGCCCCAAGCCTCCGTGCAGGACAGCACGGCAGCGGCTCCATCGCGTGCGGATTGAGCCCCACCCCGCGCCCCCGCCGCCGCCACCCCCCGCTCCCCATCCACACCCAAGCCCGACCCCGTGAGCCGCCTCGATGGTCCGAGGGGCCGCGAATCACCACGCGCGTTATCGGCGATCGGGTCCGCGGGCGGTTCGCCCCCGCTTCATGCCGGATGTCTTACCCAGCCCGCGCCATTCAACCCACGACATCGATCTTGCCCAAAGTCGCACCCCAAAGGTGCCGACTTTCCTCACCTGACCGCGCCGTAACCCCTTGCGGCGGGAGGCACTTGTGCACACGACCGAACGACCGGCCAAATCAACCCCGGCGTCGGCTCCCAGGAGAGTTCCAATGTCGATCCGACGTCCGAGTACCCCCGGCGAGATCCTGGCCCGCTGCGGCACCCTGCCTGCACTGGCCGCGGCCTCACTTGTCCTGTTCTGCATGCCGCAGGCGACCCTGGCCTTGCCTCAGGAGGCGCAGCCGGAAGTACGCGATCCCATGAAGCCCGATCGCACGGGCGACAACAAGATGAGGGTCGAGGTCAGCGATCAGAACACGGTTGACATGGCCGTGAAGAACGAGGACATCGAGAGCGTTCTCGAGATGCTCCAGTTCCAGAGCGAGCGGAACATCGTCCTCAGCAAGAACGTGACGGGCAAGGTCTCCGCCACGATCAAGAATGCGACGTTTGACGAAGCCCTCGAGGCGATCCTCTACCCCAACGGGTGGAACTACGTCGTTCAGGGTAACTTCATCTACGTCTTCACGCAGGAGGAGTACGCCCAGCGCCAGAAGGCCCTCCTGAAGCGCGAGTACAAGGTTGTCCGCCTGAACTATCTCAACGCCGAGGACGCCAAGGAGTTCGTCTCCATGCTGCTGTCCAAGGATGGCGGCGAGATCCAGGTGAACAAGTCGTCCAAGGAGTTCGCGATCAACGACAAGTCGCCCGTCGGCAAGGACGACTACGCGCTGTCCGCGACGCTGGTCATCTACGACTACCCCGAGCACATCAGCGCGATTGAGACGCTGCTCACCCAGCTCGACACCAAGCCCCAACAGGTGCTCGTCGAGGCCACCATCCTCCAGTGCTCGCTGAACGAGGCCAATGCCTTCGGCGTTGACTTCTCGATCATCGCCGACATGGACTTCACGGACTTCATCAACATCGGCGGCCCCCTCTCCGCCGCGAACAACCTCATCCGCGGCGGCACGGGCGCTGCCAACCAGGGCTTCTCGCCCGCCGACAACAAGGGCGTCGCCATCGGCTCCACCCCCGGCAACACCACCGGCCCCGGCACCTTCAAGGCCGGCATCGTCACCGGCGACGTCTCGATCTTCGTCCGTATGCTCGATCAGGTGACCGACACCGTCGTGCTCTCGAACCCGAAGATCCTCGCCCTCAACCGGCAGCCCTCCCGAGTGCTTGTCGGCAAGCGCGTCGGCTATCTGAGCACGACCAGCACCGACACCAGCACCACCCAGTCGGTCGAGTTCCTCGACACGGGTACCCAGCTCTACTTCCGTCCGTTCGTCTCCGATGACGGCAACATCCGCATGGAGCTCAAGCCGCAGGTCTCGATCGCGGACATCCGGACCGTGACCGATGCGGGCGGCGCCGCAGTCACGATCCCCGACGAGGTCACGCAGGAGCTCACGACCAACGTGAACGTCCGAGACGGCCAGACGATCGTCCTCGGCGGCCTGTTCTCCGAGAGCTCCACGTTCACCCGTCGCCAGGTGCCCTGGTTCGGCGACATCCCGATCATCGGCGCCGCGTTCCGCGGACACGACGACTCCACCGTTCGCTCCGAGATCATCTTCATGATCACGCCGAGCATCGTCAGCGACGCATCGATCGCGTCCGCCGCGGCACAGGCCGAGGGCGATATCGAACGCATCCGCGCCGGTACGCGTCAGGGCCTGCTGCCCTGGAGCCGCGAGCGCATGACCAGCGCCCTGAACGTCGAGGCCGAGCGGGCCGCACGCGATGGCGATACGGAGAAGGCACTTTGGCTCGCCCAGAGGTCGTTGGCGCTCAACCCGCATCAGCCCGCCGTCTATCAGATCCGCGAGAAGATCACCTCCGAGCGTGAAGTCTGGCCGAACCCCAGCCTGCTCGACGGCATGGTGGGCGCCGAGGCCGACCGCCGCGCCGCCCGCATGGGCGAGATCAAGCCCGCGGCCGAGCCTTCGAAGTATGGCACGCCCTGGAACCACCGGAAGCTGCCCAAGGAGAGCACCGGCGGTGGCGGCAGCAGCATGAACAACACAAGCGACTTCGCTCCGGGAGCTTCGTCGAACAACACGACGACGGTCGCTTCAACCAACGACAACAACAACAACAACAACAACAACAACAACAACAACAACAACAGCAGCAACAGCAACGCCACGGCGTCTGCTGATGAGCGGCTGCAGATGGCCCCGCCCCGCACGATCGCTTCCACCGCGGTCGAGAAGGAAGCCGCGGTTGCGCACACGCAGAGCAATCTCAGCACGCTCCGCAGCCAGCTTGAGATCTACTCCGTCATGCACGACGGCAAGGTGGCGCAGCTCGGCTCGGGCGGCCAGAACGGCTGGCAGCCCCTGTTCGAGATGAACCTCATCAGCGAGCAGCCCGACAACAAGTACGTCGGCGGCGAGAACGCCCGCAAGGTGGTGGTCGGCAGCGCTCCGGACACCCGCTTCCACGCCGACTACGGCTGGATCTTCAATCCCCAGACCGGCCAGCTCTGGGCGGCGGCCTTCAACGCCGAGGGCAAGCCCCTCACCCCGGGCACCACGGCCCAGGCCAACGCCCACTCCGGGCGTTCCAAGTTCGATCAGGCCGGATGGGCCGCGTGGTTCGGCTTCACCTCCGACGAGATGACCCAGTTCATGAACCAGCTCGAGGGCACCCAGACCACGGGTGTCAACACCGACTCGACCGGTAACAACAAGTAATCACGCTCACGAAGGGGCATCGGGAGACCGATGCCCCTTCTTTCTGTCCACAACGCTCGACTTCTCGGAACGACCGGAGAACACACCATGACGCTGCTCACCCGCCCACGATTGACGATCCTCGCCCTCGCCGCTGTCGCGGGAACCCTTTCGGGCTGCGGTGGTCACGGTCAATACACGCGCGAGCACATCGCCGCGGCCAACGAGAAGATGTCCATGCTCAAGAGCGGGACCGAGTATCAGATGGCCCAGCAGCAGTTCCTGGCGGGCGACCTCGACAAGTCCATGCGCACCATCGACAAGTCGCTCGCGCTGAACCCCGAAGTGCCCAAGTCCCACGTTCTCCGCGGCCGAATCCTCATGGAAAAAGGCCGCCTCGAGCAGGCCCGCGAGTCGTTCGTGCAGGCCGAGACCCTCGACGAGAAGAACTTCGAGGCGCAGTACTACCTCGGCATCATCCACGAACGCATCAACGAACCCGAGGAAGCGTTCGCACGCTACTCCAAGGCGGCGGATCTCGACCCTGCGAATCCGCAGTACCTCGTCGCCGCGGCCGAGATGCAGCTGGTCATGGGCAAGCTCGATGAAGCCGAGGCCATGCTCAGCAACGGACGGGAGCAGTTCCGCTACAACGCGGCGGTTCGTCAGTCCCTCGGCCACGTCGCGATGCTCCGCGAGAATCCCAAGCTCGGCGCCCAGCTCTTCGGCGAGGCGCTGACCCTCGCCCCCGATGACAGCGGCATCATCGAAGACTTGATCCGCGCGCAGATGGCCTGCGGCGAGTTCGGCGAGGCGGAGTTCTACATCACCCGCCTCATGAACAAGAAGGAGAATACCGAGCGGCGCGACCTGCAGCACATGCGTGCACGCTGCCTGATCGCGCTCAACCGCTCGGTCGAGGCCCGTACCGAGCTGCTCGACCTGACTTCCCACGATGAGGGCTCGCGCGATGTCCGCGCCTGGATCGACCTCGGAAACGTGGCCGCAAACCTCAACGACCGTGCAAACCTGCGTATCGCCACGCAGCGAGTCCTGGCGATCGCCCCGACCCGCTACGAGGGCTGGATGCTCCGCGCGATGCTCTCACGCATCGACGGCAACAACGATCAGGCGCTTCGAGCCCTGGAAGAGGCCCTGCAGCGCACCAGCACCGATGCCACGCCCTATGTCATGGCGGCGATGGTGCTCGAGGACCTGGGTCGCAGCGACGATGCCGTGCTCGCGCTCGAGGCAGCTCTCAACATCGATCCCGGCAACAAGGCGGCGCAGACGCTTCTGGGCGCGATGACCGCGCCGACAACGCCGAGCGGCAAGCCGGTCGTGGGTCACGGCGCGGCCAGCGAGTAAATCGGCTCTTCGCTTCTACCTTCGACGTCGAGCACACAACAGCCCGCCAAGGGCCAGCAGGCACGTTGCGCCCGGAGCCGGGACCTCGAACGTCGGCACGTTCGGCTCCCCCAGACTCGTGCCATACTGGAACGAAACCCTGTCAATCAGCCCGAGGTCGAAGTCGTCCGGAAGTCCGCCCAGCCTGAACTCGACCGCCGCTTGAATCAGCGGGAACCCGCCGGTCACGGCGGCGTTGCCGAGCCCGACATTATCCGCGAACGGCACAATGCCGTAGTTCAGCCCGTCCGGGCTGAGCGGCCCCTCAAGATTCGGCCCCGGGAAAAGATTGCCGGGCCCAAACAGTCCCAACCCCGAAGACGAGATTCCATAGGCCACACCGAACGGCGCGCCGACCAGCCCGGCCGCGTAAGCCCACTCCCCGCTCACATTTCCGCCGCCATCAGGACCGAAGTGCACGACCGAGCCCGCGGGGAGCATGGCGCTCATCGGCGTGAGCGCCAGCGGACCGCCGCTGTAGTCAAAGAACACGCCCGTGAGCACTTCCGCCGGCACCAAGACATCCGAGTTCGAGATGTTGGTGAGCCGCACCACCAGCGTGCCGCTATCGATCTCAAAGTCCACGGCTGCCGAAAGCGAGCCGCTGTTCCCCTGACGGATGATCCCTGCACCCGCGCTCCCCGCGGAGACAACAACCACTGCGGCGAAGCTCGCCGCGAGCGACCGGTACGACGGCATTTCGATTCTCCCTCATCGCCGCGGGTTCCACCCCGTGGCATAACTCCCGCAAGTCAAGTCGCAGCAAACACATGCGACGCCTTGACCTGCGAGGCACACTATTGCCGCGCATCTGACCTTTGCCAGCTCCGAACCCGCTCTCGCACCACGATTGTGCTCAGCCTTGCTGGTCGGAGCCAAACCACGGGAATCGCCCAGCCGCACGTCATCGGCCTTCGCCGGATCGCACAGTCAGATACCCCAGATTCACACAAACGAGCGTCCCCATTTTCACTTGATGACCGGATCATCGATTTGTTGGAACCGAATCGGTTGACACAGCGAAATCACGCATTAGAGTATGAGATAGAGAGATTTGGCCAGGCTGCCAAAGCAACCGGCCCCGAGGGGTCAGAGGAGAGAGAGAGCATGTGTTCATTCGTTCGCCGCGCAGCGGCATCTGTTGTTGTCGCCGCGCTGTGCACCTGCGGCACCGCTTTGGGCGCTGTCGGCTCGTTGAGCTCACCCACCGGCTTGGTGGTGGGCGGAAACTGGGTCACTTCGGGCTACGTCGTGTCCTATGAAGCGACGCAGAACGTCGACTTTACGTGGCACTACGAGTACTCCCTCCGCACGATTGCCGGCGGGGGCCTCACGCCCAACACCAGCCACTTCATCCTGCAGTTGTCTTCCAACATCGATCCCGAGGTTGATCTGTTCAACTTCTCCGGACCGATCCAGGACATTGAGTTCGGCACGTTCGGCGTGAGCCCCGGCAACCCGGGCTTTCCGGCCGGCGAGTCGATCTTCGGCATGAAGATCAATACGACCAGCGGAGTCGCGGACTTCTCGTTCGACTCCAATCGCGCACCCATGTGGGGAGACTTCTACGCCAAGGGCGCGCAGGACTTCGCCTACAACGCCGACCTGGGCGTGCAGGTCGCCGATCCGAACGCGTACGACAGCCCCGCTCTCGGTCTGCAGGGCCAGTCGCTCTACAAGATCCTGGTGCCCGACACCGTCATCGTCCCCGCTCCCGGCGCGGCCGCACTGCTCGCCCTTGGCGGCATCGTCGCGATCCGTCGCCGCCGCTGATCTCGCGCCGGTTTCGAGTCCACACCCACGACTCCATGGAAAAGCGCCGCATCTCGCGGCGTTTTTCTTTGCGCATCATGCACGCACATATGGATTCGTCCGCTTCTCCCTGCCCACAGATGTGGCCGGTCCGTGACCCGGCAGCACGATCGTCGCATCCGGAAGGGTGTAGAGCTTGGTCCGGATCGCCTCGTGCAGCTCTCGTTCATCCGACCCCGGGAAATCCGACCGCCCGATGCTCCCGGCAAACAACGTGTCGCCGACGATCGCGATTCCCTCCCGGTCGTTCACGAGCGTGATCCCGCCGGGCGAGTGCCCGGGCGTGTGCAGCACGCGCCAGGAATCGGAGCCGAGCGCCAGCCGATCCCCCTCCCCGACAAACCGCGTCGCGCCCGGGACGGCAAGCGGAATCCCATAGCTTGCAGACAGATTCCGTTCCGGATCTCCCGGCCATGCACGCTCCGATTCATGCCCGATGATCGGGATGTTGCCGAAGGCCTCCAAAATCCGCGGCAGCCCGGCGACATGATCCAGGTGTGCGTGCGTGAGCACAATCGCCTCCGGCCGCAGCCTTGCCGCCCGGACAGCCTCGATCACCACCCCGGGGTCGAGCCCGGGATCGATGACCCAGCACTGATCCGTTCCGGGCGCAGTCACCACGTAGCAGTTGGTCTCAAACGGCCCCAACGGCCAGCCGCGAACGCCGCCCGCACCGGGCCCGGATCCTGTTTGGGCATCCTCATGGTCCATGGGCCAATAATACAAGGAAGGCCAAGGCGGGAACCAAGTTCACCCCCCACTCTTCGCGGTCCGATAGACCCTGTGCAGTTCTCCCCCGGAGGTTCGCAAATGGATCAGTCGCCCAACCACACCACCGTGAAGAGCCCCACCGATGCGGGCCGCGGCCCGGGCAAGCTGGCCCTGATCTTCGGAGTCGCGGCATACACCGTGGTGCTGGTGGGCAGCCTCGGCCTGATCATCGCGGGCTCAGGGCGACTCGGCTTCGTCGGGAGCGTCGAGGTCCGCATCGCCGGCTACATCGGCCTGTTCCTGTTCCTCACCCACTTCCCGCTCGCCTGGATGCTTCTGGCCCGCGCACGGTCCGGCGATGAGCGAGTTGTCCGTACGCTCGACTCCGTCTCCGATGCCGTGCGCCTGCTGCACCAGCAGTCATCCCTCTCCGATGATGCCCGCCGAGTCCTGAACCGGCGGGCCGAGCGCGATCTGCTCTGCCGCGCCATCGAGGAAGATATCAACACCCAGAACTGGGATGCCGCGATGGTCCTCTGCCGCGAGCTGGCGGACCGGTTCGGCTATCTCGCGGACGCGGAGGAGTTCCGCGGGCGGATCGAGGCTGCACGCTCCGAGGTGCAGGACCACCGCGTGCGTGAGTCCGTGTCGCACCTGGACGGCCTCATCGTGCAGCGCCGCTGGGATGTCGCCCTCAACGAGGCCAGCCGCATCCAGCGGCTCTTCCCCGAATCCCCGAAGGTCGAGCGGCTCCGCGAGCGCGTCACCCAGGCGCGCGCGGTGTACAAGGAAGACCTTGAGCGTCGATTCCTCGATGCGGCCGACCAGGGCCGGATCGACGAAGCTATGAACCTGCTCAAGGAACTCGACAACTACCTCAACGAACGCGAGGGAGAAGAGTTCCGGGAAGTCGCACGCGGCGTCATTGGCAAGGCCCGCGAGAACCTCGGCGCGCAGTTCAAGATCGCCGTGCGCGACCGCCGCTGGTCCGCCGCTGCGACCATCGGCAGGCGCATCATCGCCGAGTTCCCCAACACCCGGATGGCAACCGAAGTCCGCGGCATGATGGACGGGATCCTCGCGAAGGCGAATGTCGCGGCCGAGGCCGTGGCCGCATCGCGCTGATCACTCCCGGTCTTTCTTCCACAGGAAGATCAGCAGGATCCCGATCCCGACCAGCAGCTGCGCATCGGCCACATTCGAGACGTACGGCCAGACTTCCTGCGTGCCGCGGAAGGTGAAGCCCCCAGGCCACTTCCAGCCCGGCAGGGGGTGGAGGAAGTCCCGCACACACGCAAAGACGAGGCGGTCGTACAGGTTCCCGACCCCGCCGCCGAGCAGCAGGCCGATGCCCACGTGCGCCCACGTGTCGCGAGTCGTGCACCACTTTGCGAACATGAACAAGCCGAAGCCCAGCGCAACGATCGTGAAGCCGACGAAGAACCACCGCTTCCCCGGCCCGGTGCCAAAGACCGCTCCGGGATTCAGCACGAGCGTGAAGTGCAGAACGTGCGGCACAACGATCACCGGCTCGTGGTTGGGCACGAGGCTGTTGATCATCCGCGGATCGGCTTCCGCGATTCGCAGGACATCCGCGCGGTCAACATGCACCGGCGTGCCCGCGACGTGCTCGAACGCCAGCCACTTGCTCCCAAGGTCCGAGACCAGGGAAAGAACCGCGGTGATGATCAGCACCGCCCACGCGCGGCGAGACCGCCAGGCGGATGGCGCGGCGAGGTCGGGCGGAGTGTTGTTGGTGGTCTCGCTCACGAGCGATAGCTGCGACGCTCGATCTCTCGCGCCGCCTCGATCGAATGGCGTGCCCAGGGGAGTTCCGCCAGCCGCTCGGGGCTGATGGGCTTGTAGGTCAGCTCGCAGATGCCGTACGTGCCCGCCTCGATGCGGTGGAGGGCCTCATCGATCTCGCGGATCAGGTTCCGGTCCACCTGCGCCAGGTCCAGCGAGAGCGACTGCTCCGACGCGTCGGAGCCCTGCTCGGCCATGTGTTGCGGCAGCGACGACAGCGAACCGCTGTTCTGGCGGAGCGCCTCCTCCTCCATCGTGGCGATGTCGCCGACAAGCTCGGAGCGCTTCCGCTTCAGGATCTCCCGATACTTTTCAAGCTCGCGCTTCGGCAGCTTGGCCTTTGCGGTGATCTTCGTGGCGTCGTGAACCTCGAGCGGACCAAAGTCCGTCGGCGTCGGCGGAGCCTTCGGACCCGAGGGGATCAGAGGCTTCCACTTCCCACCCGGCTTCAGCAGGGGCTCCGCGATCGGCATCTGCAGTTTGGGCTTGGGCTTGGGCTTCCGCATCGGCTTCTGACTCACGATCGTGATGCCCTTGGGGCCCGCGCCCTTCTTGCCGTCAGCATCGGTCGCGGCCGCAGGAGCGGCCTTCGACGCGCTCGCGGCGGACTTCGCGGCCGGAGCAGAGGCCGTAGCCTTCTTTGCAGGAGCAGGCTTCGCCGGGGACGGCTTCGCTGCCGACACAGACTTCTTGGCCGAAACAGTCGCCTTCTTCGTTGAAGCCATGGGTTTTTTCGCCGAAGCCGTCGGCTTCTTCTTCGAGTCCTTCGCGGACTTCGAGGGAGCCTTCGACTGCTTGAGGGGCTTCGTTTTTGCCTTCGCCACGGTCGATGTCCTCACGACGCCGGCCCCGCCGCACACCGTCGCCCACGATGGGCCTCACGAACTGGGCGTGCTCTGGGCGAAAAAGGCAAGCAGTGTACCGGGGTCATGGCAAAGGGTCAAAACACCAGACACGAACTGGTTGCAAACACACACCCTGTTCAGGTGGCTCTCGACCAGAAACTTCACCACTCACGCCGCGGGCATTTCCGTGAACGACCCGAGCTTGCGGAACCGGTCGTATCGGCTGTTCGGCAGCGTTGCCGGATTCACCGCCTTCAACTCGTGCAGCTGATCCGTGATCCAACGCTCCAGGTTCTGCGCCGCCTTGGCGGGGTCGCGGTGCGCACCCCCCAAGGGCTCGGGGATCACCGCATCAACAATCCCGAATCCAAGGTTGTCCTTGGCCGTCAGCTTGAGTGCCTGCGCCGCCAGCGCGTTGGTCTGGTCGTTGGCCTGCTTCCACAGGATCGCGGCGCACCCCTCCGGGCTGATGACCGAGTACCACGCATACTGCAGCATCGCCACGCGATCCGCCACGGCGATGCCGAGCGCGCCGCCCGACCCGCCCTCGCCGATGACGATGCTCAGGATCGGAGTCTTCAGCCTGCTCATATCCCGCAGGTTCACCGCGATCGCCTCGGCCTGGCCGCGGGCTTCCGCGCCAAGCCCGGGATAGGCGCCCGGGGTATCCACGAACGTCACGATCGGCAGGCCGAACTTCTCCGCCAGTCGCATCTTGGCCATCGCCTTGCGATACCCCTCCGGATGAGCACACCCGAAGTGGCAGGAGATCCGTTCCTTGGTCGACCGTCCCTTGTAGTGCCCCACAACCAGCACCTTGGACGAACCAATCCGCGCGAACCCCACCACCATCGCCGGATCATCGCCGAAGCGGCGATCGCCGTGCAGCTCGCAGAAGTCCTTGCAGATCAGCTCGATGTAATCGCGAGACTGCGGCCGCTTCGGATGCCGCGCCACCAGCACAGTGTCGCGCGGCGTGATCGCCGCGTACACCCGCTCCAGTGCGGCCTCGCGCTCCTGCTTCAGCCGGCTCAACTCCGCGGCCAGCCCGACCGAGGGCTCCGCGGCTTCCGTCGAGACATCGATCCCGGGGTATGCCGGAGCCTCCACGGGTTCGGCCTGCTCAAGAGCCTGAGACTTCTTCAGCTTGACCTCGACCTCGGCGATCTGCCGCTCGATCTCCACCACAGGCTTCTCAAACTCGAGCTGGTAGTAGGATGCCATACCGCTCCTCGTTCCTCGATGACTTCGACTCTGGGCCAGTTCGCCGGGGGTTCACACGAGGGCAAGTATATGACCATGGCCCCACTGACTTTCGGTCCCCTTGCCGTCATGGGCGGGGGCAACATGGCGACGGCGATCGTTCGCGGCGGAATCGCCGCGGGCATCCTCGATCCGCGTCACGTCATTGTCTGCGAGCCCGATCCCCTCAAGCGTGCTTCGCTGGCGGAACTGGGCATCCTCACGACCGATCGCCACGCAAAGGCCGCAGAGGCGGGTTGGCCCATCCTCCTGGCCGTGAAGCCTCAGTCGTTTGCGGGACTGGCCGACCAACTCCGGCTGCTTCTCTCCGCCGAACCCCGTCTGGCGATCAGCATCCTCGCGGGCACCGAGGCCGCTTCGATCCACACCGCCCTGGGCCGAAGCATCCGCATCGTTCGGGTGATGCCCAACACGCCCGTCTCGATACGCCGCGGCGTGTCCGCAATCTGCCGCGGTCCCGGCGCGACCGATGCCGATCTCGACCTGACCGAAACGCTGTTTGCGAGTGTCGGCAGCACGATTCGCATCGATGAATCGATGATGAACGCCGCAACCGCAGTCGTCGGTTCCGGCCCGGCATACGTGTACTACCTCGCCGAAGCAATGATCGCCGCGGCAATCGATGCAGGCTTCGACCCGGATGCCGCGGACCGGTTGGTGCGGGGGACCATCGAGGGCGCGGCCCTGCTGCTCGCGACTTCCTCGCCGACCCCGCCTGCCACCCTGCGCGAAGGCGTCACGAGCAAGGGCGGCACAACCGCCGCGGCCATCGCCGTGCTCGATCAGGCCGCTGTCTCACAGGCGATCCGCAAAGCCGTCATCGCGGCCCGGGACCGCGGCGCAGAGCTTGCCCAGCTTGCCAAGGCGCGTCCGGCCTGAGCCCGGAGGCTCGCAACTCACGACATTTCAGAAGAGGGCTGCAAGAACTCGCGACGCGGGCGACATCCTTTGGTACGGGTGCCCGTTCGGGGCACGCCAAGGAGCCTGCCACATGAACGTTCGCACCCCGATCCTCGCGTTTGCACTTGCAGCCACCGCCTCCTCCTCCCTCGCCGATGTCATTCACGATGAGAACCTCCACGGCGATCTTTCCAACGACCGCCTCGCCCCGACCGCATACTCGCTCTCGCTGGGCGCGAACTCCGTTCTTGCAACCTCCAGCCAGGGCGATCGCGAGTTCATCGCGCTGACCGTCCCCGCGGGCGCGGAACTCTCGGCAATCCTCCAGATCTCGTACGCCGGTGACGACGATGTTGCCTTTGCCGCGGTACAGGCCGGCCCGCAGCTCACCGTCGATCCGGACCTGTTTGATCCCGCAGGCCTGCTCGGCTGGACACACTTTGGTCCGTTCGCGTTCCCCAACGGCTCGGACATCCTGCCCTCCATGGGCATGGGCTTCGGCGCTGACGGCTTCTCCCCCCCACTGCCCGCGGGGACGTACACGTTCTGGCTCCAGCAGGCAGGGCCGTCGCTGACGAGCTTTCAGCTCGACTTCATCGTCACGCCGGCACCGGGCGCGGCGAGCATGCTCGCTGTGGGAGTGCTTGCCGCGGTGCGCCGCCGTCGCTGAGTACGTCGCGGCCGCAATCGACGAAAAGGGCCCAGGAGCTTCCGCTCCGGGCCCTTGTTCATTTCACAATCCGATCTCGGAGCACTTACACTTCGATCACCATCGCCACACTGTTGCCCCCGCCGAGGCACAACGCGGCCACGCCGCGCTTCCCGCCCGTCCGGTGCAACTGGTGGATGAGCGTCGTGAGCACGCGCGCGCCGGATCCGCCGATCGGATGGCCCAGGGCGACGCCGCCGCCGGCGATGTTCAGTTTCGATTCCGGGATCTCGTGCCCCGCGGCCTTCAGGCCCTTGATGTTCGCCAACACCTGCGCTGCGAACGCCTCGTTGATCTCGAACAGGTCGATGTCCTTCGCCGAGAGGTTCGCCTTCTTGAGCGCGCCGCTGATGCCCTCGATGGGTGCGGCGAAGATGTCCTTGGGGGCGACGCCCGAGGTGTGATAGGACACGATCCTCGCGATCGGCTTGGCGCCCAGCTTCTCCGCTGCCGCCATGCTGGCGACAACCAGGGCCGCCGCGCCATCGGAGATCTGCGAGGCGTTGGCCGCGGTAACCGTCCCATCGGGCGTGAACGCGGCCCGCAGCTTCGCCACCGCATCGAGCGTGGTCTCCGCCCGGATCCCCTCATCCGCCGCGACCCCAGGCGACCGCTTGTCCATGCACTGCTCGCCGGTGAGCGCGACGATCTCGTTCTTGAACCACCCCTGCTTGGTCGCCTCGGCCGCACGCTGGTGCGACTGCACCGCGAAGCGGTCCTGCTCGGCGCGGGAGATCTCAAACTTCTTGGCGATGTGATCCGCCGAGTTCCCCATCGCGCACGACTCGAACGCGCACCGCAGGCCGTCGAAGGCCATGTGATCTTCCATCTGCGCGGGGCCATACTTCACGCCCTCGCGCACCCGCGCAAAGTGCGGCGCAGCGGTCATGTTCTCAAACCCGCCCGCAACCACGAGGCTGTTGTCCCCGGCCTTGATCGACTGTGCCGCGAGCATCACCGCCTGCAGGCCCGAGCCGCACACCTTGTTGATCGTCTGTGCGCTGAGCGTGTCCGGCAGGCCCGCCTTCAACCCGGCCTGACGTGCCGGGTTCTGGCCCAGCCCGGCCTGCAGCACGCACCCCATGATGCACTCATCAACCTGAGCCGCGAGCTTCTCCACGCCGCCCAGCGACTCCATCGCGGCCCGCACCGCATAGGAGCCCAGCACGGGCGATGGAACCTTTGAAAGGCCGCCGAAGAACTTTCCGATCGGTGTGCGCTTGGCGGCGAGAATGACGGGCTGGCTCGACATGAGTCCTCCGAGTTGGAAGCGGCGTTTTCGGTCTGCACGGTGCTCGCCCATCTTAGGCGAGAACGCGGCCGACATCGCGCCTCCGGGGCCGTAGGATGCCGCATGAACATGCCCACGTTGACCGGCGCCACCGCGCTCATCTCCGCGGACAAGGCTGGCGCATTGACCAGAGGTCTTCCGACCCTCGACGATGCAACCGCTTCCCTCTGGGAGGCGGGCTACGTCCTCGGGTGGCTCTTCGCAGCCGTCGCGATCACGCTCCTCGTTCACGCGATCATCTACTCCCTCCTCGCCGCGGCGACAAAGCGGGCAGAACAGATCGAAGCGGCCACGGTCCGAAGGCTGCGACTGCCATCCCAGATCGCTGTGGTCGCCCTCGCCGGGCTGTTCGTGCTGCCGAAGCTCGAAGCCTCGGCATCGCTTCGCGAGGGGCTCCGGCATGGGTTCGCGCTGCTGCTCATCCTGGCCATCACCATCCTCACGGTTCGGCTTCTGTGGATCGGCGTCCGGGCGTACCTGCAGCGCTTTGATATCGGGGTCTCCGACAACCTCAACGCGCGTCGGATGCATACCCAACTGACCGTTGTGTGCAGGATCCTCACCGCGCTCATCTGGCTCGTCGGTGTGGCCGCGGCCCTCATGACCTTCCCATCGGTCCGCCAACTCGGCGCCAGCATGCTCGCCTCCGCCGGTATCGCGGGGTTGGTCGTCGGTCTCGCTGCGCAGCGCACGCTCGGCAACTTCATCACAGGCCTGCAGATCGCGCTGACCGAGCCGATCAACCTCGACGATGTCGTCATCGTGGAGGGCGAGTGGGGACGCGTCGAAGAGATCACCGCGACGTACGTCGTCATCCGCATCTGGGATCAGCGGCGACTGATCGTGCCCTTCTCCTGGTTCATCGAGAAGCCCTTTCAGAACTGGACCCGCCGCAGCGCGGAAGTGCTCGGCACCGTCTTCCTCTGGACGGACTACGCGGTCCCGGTCGATCGCATCCGCGAGGAGGCCTCGCGCCTGGCCAAGGCTTCTCCCCACTGGGACGGCCGCGTCGTCGGCGTCTCCGTCACCGACACCACCGACAAGGCGGTTCAGATCCGCGTCCTCGCCAGCGCGGCCGACGCTTCCAAGGCGTGGGACCTCCGCTGCGAACTCCGCGAAAAGCTGATCGCCTATCTGCAGAAAGAGTGGCCGACCGCCCTGCCGCGGGTGCGTGCGGAACTGAAGAACGCCGGCCCCTCGGACGCACGCGTCGAAGCCTGAGCCGGACTATCCGATGCGTCCCGCCTGGGGCGGCATCTCACCGTGGTCCAGCTTCTCTTCGACGAGTTGCTCATCCTGCACGCGCAGCAGGCCCGCGCCCCACACCACGCTCCACGACACCGCGAAGCCCATAAGCAGCCAGACGATCCCGACGACCGCCGCGCTCCAGCTTGTTGTGAACCCGATCAGCAGCGCACCGGCAACAAGCACCGCCGTCGCCAGCCCTCCGATGACCCACGGAAGAACCGCACGCTCCTGCAACAGCACGCCCTGACCGTCGGGCATGTGCTTCTGATGCTCCAGGACCAGATCCGGCTCCGTCGCGGAGTGCGTCGGAGGCGGAACATCGATCACCGGATGAACTCGGGGCGGGACAGTTGGCAACTCGTCCACATCCTGGAATGCAAACGAGCCCGTCCCAGCGTGAATGCTGGACATGCTCATGATGCAGACTCCTTTTCAGACTCTTACAGCCTACCACGCGGCAGAGTTCAATGCGAAGTCGCATTGAGCCCGCGCATTCTCGCGCAGTCGGAATTCTCACGCTCCGGCAGGAACTACTCCGCCGGCGGCTCGGTAAAGCTCAGCCCCATGAGCCACTTTCCGCGTTCGCCCGCCCGCACGCGCACCACGCGCGCATACCGGCTCAGGGTCCTGCCATGCGGACCAGGGATCGTGAAGTGCAGGAGTTCGCCCTTGGCAAAGGGCCAATCCGCTTCAGCGCACAGTCCGCCGCGGCTGATGTCCACAACCTGCACATCAAACGGCTGCCCCTTCTTGACGCTGTATGCCCGGCTCTGCTCGACAAATCTCGCCATCGCGGGAGTGTTGCACGCAAATCGCACATATCGGCGTCGCTCATCCACGCCCGCTCCGGCGTGTCCTGATGGTCGATGCGAAGCGTTCGCGCTTCCTCCGGGCGCCCGCGGCAGCAGATCGGCGATCGATGCTGGCAGCGCGCCTTCTTCAACATCGCCGACCCGGGATGCGTCGGCCTCCAGGAGCTTGAACACCAACGCTCGCCACGCCTCAAGGACCTCAGCATCAAACTGGGTTGCAGCGCCCTCGGCCATCATCTTGAGCGCATCCCGCGGGTGCACGGGCGGTCGGCCCGGCCGACCCGCGGTGATCGTGTCGAACACATCCACCACCGCGCATACTCGCGCAAGAAACCCAACCTGCTCGCCGAACAATCCGCTCGGATACCCCTTCCCGTCAAGCCGCTCGTGGTGATCTCGCACCATCCCCAGCACACCCTGCGGCATGCCCGGGCACTCCTTGAGCTCTTCGTACCCGATAGCGGGGTGCCGCCGCAGCGCCTCCCACTCATGCGGCTCCAACCGTCCCGACTTGTGCAGCACCGTTAACGGAATGTCTCGCATCCCAATATCGTGCAGAAGCCCGCCCTGCACCGCGGCGGCAAACAGCGACTCATCGTTCGGCTTCATCGCCCTCACCAGCAGCCCGCAGCCCACACCCACATTCACCATGTGAGTCGTCGTGTAGAAGTCGTGCGCGGACATCGCGAGCAGGAAGCCGAACTGCCCCTCATCCTTCTCCACCCACGTCCGAAACACCCGGCAGATATCGGTCACCGCGTCGATCGGCTCTGCCTGGCCCGGCAGCATCATGACACCCTCGATCACCTTCGAGCATCCATCGCGAACGATCGCGGACCGTTCACACTGGACCCGCTCCCTGTCCGCGAACACGCGGTCGAGATGCCTGGCAAGCACCCGCCTGAACGCGGCATGCTGTTGCGCCGGCACGTACAGATGGTTGATCCGCTGACCCTTCAGCCGCTGCAACTCTTCGAGCGTGATCTCCAGCCCGGCGGCTCGATACAGCGCTGGCTGCGGCTGGCCTTCGTGTCGCAGCCACAGATCCATATCGAGAACCTGCGGATCAAGGAGATCAATGTGAACCGGCAGGAGCCGCTGCGCCTGCGGCGGCGCTTCGGACGGCTCGGCGATTTCTTCACCCGCGACGGACATGCGACAGGCCTCCGTGACCTCAAGAGATTTCGGTCGGGTTTGCCCGCATCTGAGCCAATTGCCGAAGGATCGGCTCCGAAGAGGCCGCAAACCGTTGCATGCAAAGAACTTATCGACGACTCCTTGGGCCGATAAACCCCTGCGTGCCGAGCATCACGTCGCAGAGACCGAACAACTGCCCGGGACCTCCACCCTACGCTTGCTCCCCCGTCCGCCACGCGGACATTCACCCAGCTTCACGCCGCGGAGATCCCCATGTCGAGTTCTGCCTCCGGTTCACGCATCACCCTTCCCGCCGACACCAACCAGGCCCTTGGCCTTGCCCAGTACGCACTGGACTTCATCTGGAACAAGCCCGGCAATGGCGGATGCGAAGCCGATGCGGCCGTCCTGGGCAAAACGGAAATGTTCTACGCCGACGCGTGCCTCTGCGGCGTCTCCGCCCTCGCTCTCGGCACCAACGCCCCCAACCTCCTCCGCACCGAGGCTCTCGCGTACCGAGCGCCCGTTGCGGGCATCGGCACCATGGGCCCCGCCGGCGCGGCCAAACGCACCGGCGCAACCGTTTTCGGCTCGGATGTCGAGTGCATGCCCGAGAAGGCCATCGCCGCGAATGCCGCGGCCGTTCGCGAGTGGGATTCCAACGGCACCAACTTCGGCTACTCCGAGGAACGCCCGCACCACCGCGCGGGCGAGTTCGGTCACAACGACTTCTACGCCGTCCCCATCGCCGCCGCCCAGATGATGGGCATGGACGGCAAGTTCGCCCTCAAGGGCATGGTCCTGCTCGATGAGATCCGAGGCCGCCTCGCCGAGGTCTTCAGCCTCAAGAGCTACAAGATCGATCACGTCGTCCACGGCGCCATCGCCTCTGCCGCCACCTTCGGCGCAATGCTCAAGGCCACCCCCGAGCAGATCGAAAGCGCCATCGGCATGGTCGTCGCCCACTACATCCCCTTCCGCGCCATCCGCGCTGGCAAGCAGCTTTCCGACTCCAAGGGCGCATCCGCCGCCATCAGCACCGAGGCCGCGATCCTCAGCGTGCGCCGCTCCATGGCCGGCTTCCTCGGCCCCCGCGACATCTTCCGCAACCCCGAGGCGATCTTCCGCCTCTTCGAAGGCCCCGGCCAGCTCTTCAAGAAGACCCACAGCGCGGGCACCGGCATCCCCGACACCAAGGGCGACAGCAAGTCCTACGCCTCGCCGTTTGATCTTGTCCTCTCCCGCGCAGGCTCGGACTTCGCCGTCATGGGCATGCACTTCAAGCTCGGCCTGTACGAGCACCAGTCCGCCGGCGCGCTCCAGGGCCTCATCGATCTCGTCAACAAGTTCCCCAGGCTCCTCGAAGACCAGTCCGGCGACTGCATCGGCAAGATCGTCGTCAAGGCCTACGAGCCCGCCTTCGGCATCATCGGCGACCCCGCCAAGCGCGACCCCCGCACGCGGCAGTCCGCCGATCACTCCATGCTCTACCTCGTCTGCACCATGCTGCGCAAGATGCTTGAGATCCGTGCCGCCAAGCCGAGCGCAACCAGGCTCGACTGGACCGATGTCATGCTCCTCCCGCACGACTTCGGCCCGGGCGCGATCGATGACCCCCTCACCCGAGCCCTCATGGACAAGATGTCCTTCGAGTGGGGCGGTGCGGACTACGACCGCAGGTACCCCGACGGCATCCCCACCTCCATGGTCATCACCGACGACCAGGGCCAGGTCTGCGACTCCGGACTCGTGATGTACCCCGGCGGCCACGCCCGCAACACCACCGCGGACCTCAAAGCCATCCTCGCCCACAAGTTCGAGAGCCTCGCCAACCTGTCCCTTCCCATGGCGGACAAGAAGGCCGCGGCCTCGCTCATCGGGCGCTTCACCAACATCGGTAAGAAGTCCTCCGCCGAGCTTGCCCAGATTCACAACTTCGAGCTGAAGGTCAAAGGCAAGTTCGACTGAACACTCCCCTCATTCAGTTGATTTGCTCGGATATTCTCTTGAACCAGCCACCTGTTTAGGGTATAACCGCGACGTCCGGCATCTCTCGCGCCGGTGTTTTCATCCCGGTTTCTCTCTCCCGGAGGCCCAACATGCGTTGGTTCAATGGTCTCGTAACGGCCGCGGCGGTCGCCACAGCCGCGGGCGCTGCATCCGCAGACGTCGTCACCCAGTGGAATCAGATCGCCCTCGACACCATCGTCGCGGTCCCGACACCGCCCCCGCGTGCATCCCGCGCGCTGGCGATGGTCCACTCCGCCGTCTACGACGCGGTGAACTCGATCGACGGCACACACTTCGGCCTGTTCGGCAACTTCAGCGCTGACCCGAGCGCCTCCCGCGAAGCTGCCGCGATCTGCGCTGCTCACGATGTGCTTGTCTCCCTCTACCCCACTCGCGCCGCCCAGCTCAACTCGGCTCGCGATCTGAGCCTCGCCGCGCTCCCTGATAACCCCTCGAAGATCGCCGGCGTCTCCGCCGGAGAGTCCGTCGCCAGCGCGGTGCTCGCCGCCCGCTCGGTCGATGGCTCGGGCAACACCGTCATGTACACGCCCAATCCGGCCGCGGGACACTGGCGGATCGGTCCCGACAACCCAGCCGCCCCCCTTCTCCCGCATTGGGGTTCTGTGCAGCCCTTTGCGATGAACTCCGGTTCCCAGTTCCGGCCGGCCGCGCCCCCGGCGCTGACCAGCCCGGAGTACGCCGCATCCGTCAATCAGGTCAAAGAGATCGGCGCGCTCAACAGCGGCACCCGCACCGCGGACCAGACCAGCATCGCCCGCGCATGGGCGTTCGGTGCGGGGACCGTCACGCCCCCGGGTGCGTGGAACCAGATCGCCCAGGATCTCTCGGGCGGGCAGTCCATCTCCGAGAACGCCCGCATGTTCGCCATGCTCAACGTGGCCATGGCCGATGCCGGCATCGCGTCCTGGGATGCCAAGTACCACTACGACCTCTGGCGTCCGATTCACGCGATTCGGGAAGCAGGCATCGACGGGAACGATGGAACGGTCGAAGATCCGAACTGGCTTCCACTCCTGACTCCGTCCCCCCCGTTCCCCACGTATACCTCCGGCCACTCCACGTTCTCGCGGGCCGCGGCGGATGTCCTCGCGTTCTTCCTCGGGACCGACTCCATCAATGTCGTTCTCGATGGCGACTTCGGCGAGATGCGACTGCTCACGAGCCTCGATGCGGCCGCGAACGAGGCCGGGCTCTCCCGCATCTATGGCGGCATTCACTTCGACTTTGATAACGTCGCCGGACAGTGGACGGGCGCCAACATCGCCGACTGGGTCGCGAGCAACTACTTCCTCCCCGTCCCGGCACCCAGCACGCTCGCCCTGCTCGGACTCGGTGCGCTGATGACTGCCCGCCGGCGTCGCTGATCGCGGAAACGGCTGGCCACATCCTCACCTCGACACCTCGGGGCTCTGCGCCAGGAAGCGCGGAGCCCTTTTTGCCGCGCGGTAGAATCGGCATCATGTCCGATCCGCTCGCCGCCATCTCAAACGCGCTCAACACCGCGCGCCGCGTCGCCGTCCTGACCGGCGCGGGCATCTCCGCGGAGTCCGGCCTCCGCACCTTCCGCGGCGCGGGCACGCCCGATCTCCCGCCCGACATGCAGTCGCTCTGGAAGGAGTTCGATCCTCAAACGCTCGCCACACCCGAGGCCTTCGCCGCCAACCCCGAGATGGTCACACGCTGGTACGACTGGCGGCGCATGGGCTGCCTCGCCGCCGAGCCCAACCCCGGCCACCTCGCGCTCGTTGAGCTCGAACACATCCTCGAATCCCGCGGCGGTTCACTCACCCTGCTGACCCAGAACGTCGATCGCCTGCACCAGCGTGCCGGCAGCCTGAACGTTGTGGAACTTCACGGGACGATCATGATCTGGCGCTGTACGCGCTGCGGGAGCGAGATCGAGCCGCCGCCCGAGCCCATGCGGGGCTTTCCACCTCACGCCGCGTGCTGTGCGGGGCATCGTGGCGCCCTGCTCAGGCCGAGCGTCGTCTGGTTCGGCGAAGCCCTGCCAGCCGGAGCCATTCGCAAGGCTCTGCACGCCGCGGACACCTGTGATGTGTTCCTGTCGATCGGCACCAGCAGCGTGGTCTATCCCGCCGCGGGCTTCATCGAGCATGCCTCTGCCAACGGTGCGAAGACCATCGAGATCAATCCCGAAGTCACTCCCCTCTCGCGCCGCGTGGACTGGTCTCTCCGCGCCAGAAGCGGTGACGCATTGCCGGAACTCGTTCGACGGTTGTCCGCCAAATAGCCGCATCCGCGGCTGGATCAGTTCCCGTCGATCATCCTTCCAAGCCCGCCGAGAATCGAGCCCTCCCCCTTCGCGCTCCCCCCTTGCGACGGCGCGGATGCGACAATGCGATCCGCCAGACGCGAGAACGGCAGCGTTTGCAGCCAGACACGACCCGGGCCGGTCAGCCTGGCGAAGAACAACCCCTCACCGCCGAAGAGTGCGTTCTTGAACCCACCCGTGAACTGGATGTTGTAGTCCACCGACTTCTCAAACGCGACGATGCACCCCGTATCCACACGCAGCGACTCACCGTGCTTGAGGTCCTTGGGAATGATCGTCCCGCCCGCGTGACAGATCGCCAGTCCCTTCCCCGAGGGCGCACGCAGACGCTGCAGGATGAACCCCTCCCCGCCGAACAACCCCGCCCCGATCCGCTTCGTGAAAGCGATGTCGATCTCCACCCCACGTGCAGCACACAGGAACGAGTCCTTCTGGCACAGCACCTCACCGCCAAACTCGCCCAGTTCCATCGGCAGCACGTGCCCCGGGTATGGCGCGGCGAAGGCCACATCTCGCCGCACACCCGACTGATTCGCAAAGTACGTGATGAAGAACGAGTCCCCGGTCAGCGCACGCTTCCCCGCCTCAAACAGCTTGCCGAACACCCCTCCCCCATCCCGCTTCATCGAGAGCTGCGTGCCCATCTCGATCCCGTCCTCCATGAACATCATCGCGCCGGCCTCCGCGGCCACCGCCTCGCCCGGATCGAGCGTCACAATCACAGCCTGAAGATCATCCCCCACGATCTGATAATCGATGATGTCTGCGGACATGCTGCAAGCTCCCGTGGCGCCGCCCCCCCCTTTCGCTCTCATTCTTTGGAGAACCCGCGGCGGGTTTCATGCGGCGCGATCATTCCCTGGCAACCCCCGGAAACACCACCGGGCTTCGGAACCCATCCTTGTCATACGCACGAACCCCGAAGAACACATCGTCCTTCCCGATCGGCAACCGTGCCTCCGTGAAGTTGCCGACGTTCTGCGCGTGCTGCCAGACCGGACTGGTCGTCTCGCGCCATACCACCTCGTACCCCGCGATGTCAGGCTCGGGCGATGGAGCCCACCGAAGCAACGTGTCATTCCCAAGCTCGGCCGTGATGATCCGAACCTCCGTCGGGGCGCTCGGCGCGCTCGCCAAGTGCACAATCGCCGCGACATTCAGCTTGACCACGTTCCCCAGATACTCCTCATCCACGAACTCCGGCAGATCTCCATACGGCTTCCCGTCCTTCTCGGTGATGCCCACGTGCTGACGGTCATACACCTCATCCACCTCCGTCAGCCGCACCGCCGCGAAGCCCGCCTCATTGAACGCGACATGGTCCCCTCCGCGCATGAACCGGTCCTGCCGAAAGATCAGCGTGGGCTTGACCGGCAGGTCATGCCACACCGCGACATCCGACACCAACCTCGCGAGCTGCCGACTCGGCGAATCTCCCTCCGCCGCCGTAGCGCGCAGGCGTGCATACTCCGCCGCGCCAGCCGTTCGCGGCAATGCCTCCGAGAACACCCGAATCCTGTCACGCGTCTCGCGACTCTTCCCCTCCGCATCGGGCGAACTCGACGGATCGCCGACGATGTCGTTGTTCAACACGCCCCCGATCATGTACGGCTTGGCCGTCGCGACGTTCTCCGCGTGATACTTCGCACCGATCAACCCCTCTTCCTCCCCCGCCGTGCACAGGAACACCACCGTCTGCTCGAGTGCGCCCCGCGACGCCAAGACCCGCGCACACTCCATCACCACCGCCACCCCCGACGCGTCGTCATTCGCGCCCGGCGCATCCCCCTTCGCATCCATCGCCTCCGCGTTGCGGCTGTCATAGTGCGCCACCACGTAGTACGCGCGGCGCACCGCGCCCTCTTCCACCGGCATCGTCCCCGGCAGCACCGCCACCACGTTCACCACCTTTGCCCCCTCCGGCAGCCGCGCCGATGGCGGCGCATCAAACTCCTCAAGCTCCACCCGCATCCCATTCCCCGGCGCGCCCGCCTTCGCATACTCCTCCAGCGTCGCCTTGATCCACCTGCGCGCAGCGCCGATCCCCCGCTCCTCCGACTCCGTTTCCGACAGTGTGTGCCGCGTGCCGAACGATGCCAGCTTCTCCACGATCGCCTTGGCGTTCTGAGGGTTCACCTGCGCGGCCGCGCCCTGCGCTGCCGCGGGCGGCGGCCCCTCGGGCGGATACGCGCAGATCGAAACGATCCCGAACACCAGTGCAATCGGCCAGAACATGCAGGAGCATCCTGTGGGAGCGACGGGCAAAGGACGAATCGCGACACGGAGTGTAACAGCGGAACACCCGCCGGATGCACGCCCGAGCTGCCCCCAAAGCACATGCCCGCGACTACGCTCTACGCATGCACAGCACCCCCGCGCAGCTCCGATCCCTGCTCGACCAGGCCGCCGCAACCCAGTCCTGCCTCATGATGCCCGGCGCGTTCAACGCCCTCTGCGGCCTCGCCATCAAGCAAGCCGGTTTCCAGGCCTCCTACGTCTCGGGCGCGGCCACCAGCGTCTGCGCAGGTGTTCCCGATGTCGGCATCCTCACCCTCGACCACTTCACCAACCTCATCCGCGAGATCGTTGACGCCAGCGGCCTGCCCCTCATCGCCGATGCCGACACCGGCTTTGGCGAAAGCGAAATGGTCCGCCGCACCGTCATCGAGTATGCCCGCGCCGGCGCGGCCGGGCTTCACCTCGAAGACCAGGTCTTCCCCAAACGCTGCGGACACCTCGACGGCAAGAAGCTCATCCCGCTCGACCACGCCGTCGAGAAAGTTGCCGCCGCCGCGGCCGCAGCCAAACAAGCCAACGGCTTTGTCATCTGCGCCCGCACCGACGCCCGCGGCGTAGAAGGCCTCGACGCCGCCGTCTCCCGCGCAGCCGCGTACCTCCAAGCCGGCGCGGACATGATCTTCCCCGAGGGCCTCGCCAGCGAGCAGGAGTTCGCAAGCTTCGCAACCTCGCTCCGCGCCGCCGTCGGCAGCAGCCGCAAGTACCACCTTCTCGCCAACATGACCGAGTTCGGCAAGACCCCCATCATCCCCGCCGGTCGGTTCGGCGAGCTCGGCTATTCCTGCGTCATCTTCCCCGTCTCCCTCCTCCGCACCGCCATGGGCGCGGTCTCCCGCGCCCTCGAACAACTCAAACGCGATGGCTCCGTCAGCGGCTTCCTCGACCAGATGCAGACCCGCGAGCAGCTCTACAAGCTCATCGACTACAAGCCCGGAGTCGAGTGGAACTTTCCCGCGCGGAGTTGACCCCGCCCGCAACCGATCATGCCCGCACCGCACACAACCTCGCCCACGCCCGCGGCCCGAAACGCCGCCGCCTTCTCCGCCCGCGGCCTCACCAAGGTCTACCACATGGGCGAGGTCGATGTCTGGGCCCTCCGCGGCGTCGATCTCGACCTCTACGCGGGCGAACTGGTTGTCCTTCTCGGTCCCTCCGGCAGCGGCAAGTCCACCCTCCTCAACATCCTCGGCGGGCTGGATGTCCCCTCCTCCGGCACCGTCAGCTACGAGGACCACGACCTGACCAGGATGGATGACCGCACGCTCACGCAATACCGCCGCGAGCACGTCGGATTCGTCTTCCAGTTCTACAACCTCGTCCCGAGCCTGACCGCGCGAGAGAACGTCTCCCTCGTCACCGAGATCGCGAGCAAGCCGATGCGGCCAGAACATGCGCTCGAGCTCGTCGGACTGGGAAACCGCCTGGACCATTTCCCCGCCCAGATGTCCGGCGGCGAGCAGCAGCGCGTCGCCATCGCCCGCGCCATCGCCAAGCGCCCCGATGTCCTGCTCTGCGATGAGCCAACCGGGGCCCTCGACGTCAAGACGGGGATCGTCGTCTTGGAAGCCATCGCCCGGGCCAACCGCGAACTCGGCACCACCGCCGTCGTCATCACCCACAACGCGGCCATCGCGGGCATGGCCGACCGCGTCATCAGCATGTCCGATGGCCGGATCGCCGGCGTCGTCGCCAATACAACCAAGCTCGAAGCCAACCGGCTTGCCTGGTGAAGCACACCCATGCGGGCACTCAACCGCAAACTCCTCCGCGACCTCTGGCGCCTCAAGACCCAGTTGCTGGCCATCAGCTTGGTCATGGCCTGCGGCGTCGGCGCATTCCTCATGGCCGTCAGCGCCTCCCGCTCGTTGCAGGCCACCCAGTCCGCCTACTACGAGCGGGCAGGCTTCGCCCACGTGTTCACCACGGTCAAGCGGGCTCCCCGCTCGCTTGTCTCGCAGGTCCGCGAGATCCCCGGCGTTGTCCAGGTCGATGACCGCGCGGTCGCCGCGGTCAATCTCGACATCCCCGGGCTGAACGAACCCGCCGCCGGCCTCATCGTCTCGATCCCCGACGATGCCGAGCCGACACTCAACCGACTCCACATCCGCTTCGGCAGGCTGCCTGAGAGCGGCCAGGCCGGCGCCGGCGAGGTGCTGGTCAGCGAGGCCTTCGCCGCCGCTCATTCGATGCGTCCCGGCTTCACCTTCAACGCCGTCATCAACGGCCGCATGGAGCGGCTGACCGTCGTAGGCGCTGCGCTCTCGCCCGAACACGTCTACTCCCTCCGCCCGGGCAGCTTCGTCCCCGATGACAAACGCTACGGCGTCATGTGGATGCGCCGCAAGCAGATCGAAGCCTCGTTCGATCTCGACGGCGCATTCAACGATCTGGCCCTCTCCATCTCGCCCGAGGCGAACATCGACGAAGTCAAGGACCGTCTCGACGCGATTACCCGGCCATACGGCGGCGACGGCGCGTACGGCCGCGATGAACAGGCCTCCGACCGCTACGTCAGCGATGAGCTCCAGCAGCTCCGCAGCATGGCGAGCGTCACACCCCCCGTCTTCCTCGCCGTCGCGGCGATGCTCATCAACATCGTCATCTCGCGACTTGTCCGGACCCAACGCGAGCAGATCGCACTCCTCCGCGCCTTCGGATACACGCCCTGGGACATCGGCCGCCACTACTTCGCCATGGTCGCGGTCGTCGGCATCATCGGCGCCCTCGTCGGCATCGCCCTCGGGGCGTACATGGGCTCCCTCCTCACCTCGCTCTACGTCCGCTTCTTCCGCTTCCCCATCCTCGAGTACCAGCTGGAAGTCAGTGTCGCGTTCATCGGTGTCGGCACGACCCTCGCCGCGGCGTGCGGCGGAGCCGGTTTCTCGGTCTTCCGCGCGATGCGCCTCGCCCCCGCCGATGCCATGCGCCCCGAGGCCCCGCCCGTCTATCACCGTTCATTCGTCGAACGTTTCGTGCTTGCACGCATGCTCTCCCCCGCCGGTCGCATGGTCGTCCGCCACCTCCAGCGCCACAGCCTCCGCACCGCGATCGCCATCTTCGGCGTCTCGATGACCGTCGCCATCCTCATCCTCGGCAGCTTCATCACCGATGCCGTCCAGCGGCTCATCGACCTCGAGTTCTCCGCCGTCCAGCGGCAGGACATCACCGTCACCTTCAACGAGCCCCGCGCGATCGGTGCGCAGCACGAGCTCGCCGCGATGCCCGGCATCATCGCCGTCGAGCCCTTCCGCACCGTCCCAGCACGCATCACCCACGGCCACCGCTCTCGCCGCGAAGCGCTCCAGGGCATCGTCCCCGATGCCCGCCTTCACCGCGTGCTCGACGGATTCGGTCGCTCGGTCGATGTCCCGCCAGACGGGCTCCTCATCTCCATCGCCCTGGCCGAACTCCTCGACCTCACCACCGGCGACGAGGTCGATGTCGAGGTCCTGGAGGGCCAGCGGCCGACCCTCCGCCTCCGCATCGAACGCATCGTCGAGTCCTTCCTCGGCACCGCCGCGTACATGGACATCGCCGCGCTCAACCGCGTCATGGCCGAGGGCCCGACGCTCAACGGCGCGCACCTCAGCGTCGATCGCGCTGCCGAGCCCCGCCTCTACTCAGACCTCAAGCTCACACCCTCCATCGCCACCGTCACCATCAAGCGAGCCGCCCTCGAGAGCTTCGAGGAGACCCTCGCCAAGAACCTCCTCACGATGCGCATGTTCAACCTCGCCTTCGCCTGCATCATCACCATCGGCGTGGTCTACAACACCGCCCGAATCCTGCAGGCAGAACGCAGCCACGAGCTCGCCACCCTCCGCGTCCTGGGCTTCTATCGCACCGAGATCGCTGGCATCTTCCTCGGCGAGCTCGCCGTCATCGTTCTCGTCGCGATCGGGCCAGGCCTCTTCGCCGGCTACGCCCTCGCAGCCGCGGCAACCGCCGCCCTCCAGACCGAGACCCACCGCATCCCGTTCGCCATCAGCGTCCAGACCCTCGCCTTTGCTGGTACAGTCGTCGTGCTGGCGGCCGCCGCCACAGCACAGTTCGTCCGCAGCGACCTCGATGACCTCGACCTCGTCGAGGTTCTCAAAGCCCGGGCATAGCACCTATGGCCAGACTCAGGCGCGTCATTCTCCCACTCCTCGTGCTCGCGGTCCTCGTCACCGGGCTCGTGCTCAGCCTCATGCCGCGGCCGGTTTCCGTGGACATCGCACCGGTCACCACGGGGCCGATCACCGTCAGCGTGCGTGAGGATGGCCGAACCCGCGTCAAGGAGCGCTACGTCGTCTTCAGCCCTCTGGGCGGTCGCCTCGAACGCATCCCGCACAAGGCCGGCGCTTCCATCACGGCCGCCCAGACGCTCCTCGCCGCGATCGAGCCCAGCGATCCCGAACTGCTCGATGCCCGCGCGGTTGCCGAGGCCGAAGCACGCGTCAAGGCCGCGAAAGCCGCCATCCGCAGGGCCGATACCGAAGTCGCCGCGACCAACGCCGCGCTGGAGTTCGCGACCGAGGACCTTGCCCGCATGCTCCGCTCCGAGCGCGACTCGGCCGCGACCGCGCGCGAAGTCCAGGATGCCCGCGTCACCGTCACCTTGCGGACCGAGGCCGCACGCTCGGCCACCTTCGCACGTGACATCGCCGCCTTCGAGCTCGAACAGGCCGAAGCCGCCCTCATCCGCACCCGACCCTCTCAACCCGCCGGAAACGACGATGCCGGCACCCAGTTCCGCATCGTCGCTCCCATCGACGGCGCGGTCCTCCGCGTGCTCCGCGAAAGCGCGGGCTTCGTCGCCGCCGGAACGCCCCTCCTGGAGATCGGCGACTCCACCGACCTCGAGGTCGAGGTCGATGTCCTCTCCGAAGATGCCGTCCGTATTGCGCCCGGCGCGCGCGTGCTCATAGAAGACTGGGGCGGCCCCCGTCCGATCGAGGCCCGCGTCCGTCTCGTCGAGCCCTCCGCCTTCACCAAGATCTCCGCACTCGGCGTGGAGGAGCAGCGCGTCAACATCATCATCGACTTTGCCGAACCCATGGCAGGCCTGCCCGCGCTCGGCGACGGCTACCGCGTGCAGGCCCGCATCGTCATCGATGAAGCCGCCGATGTCCTCCTCGTTCCGACCGGCGCGCTCTTCCGCCACGGCGACTCCTGGGCCGCATTCGTGCTCGCCGATGGCCGCGCTGCCCGCCGCGAGCTTGAAATCGGACGCCGCAACGACACAGTCGCGGAAGTCCTCTCCGGCCTCGCCGCAGGCGATCGCGTCGTCCTCTACCCCAGCGACCGCGTCGTCGATGGCGTCAAGCTCCACCCGCGCAACTGACGGAAGCTCCGTCGCAACGCGTCTTGAAGGGTGTGCCCCAAGCAGTGATGCCCGATGCAAACAACCCGGCCGCTGCTCTGCTGCGATTCCGCCGCCGCGCGGTCATTTCCGTACTCTGGGCACTCGCCCTCGGTGCCGCAACGACAGTCGCCATCGCGTGGACGTTCGCCGGCACAACCGACATCATCTTGCACCCGGGAGATGTCACCTTCCGCCGCTCCCCGAGAGCAATCTGGTCCGTTCAGGAGTACCAGTCCCTCGGCGCACGCTCCGAATCATGGACGCCATTCGCCTGGCCTTCCGATGATCTTGATGCAACCGAAGAATCTCTTCGTTCAGCGGCGAAGTGGTCCACTTCGATGCCGCGTGTCATTGCAGCCACGGACCTCGCCGACAGTTCCGGCGAGCCAGTCTCGATCATCGAGCACGCCCGCGGCTGGCCGCTCATCGCCCTCGGCAGCGCGCGAATCAACCGCGTGGCCGCGCTCCACGCGCCGACTTCGACGAATGAAATGAACGCGGTATGGGGGCTCCCCCTCTGGTCGTCACAGACCGCCACCTGGGACATCGATCTCATCGATCTCCCCCTCCGCCCCCTCTTCCCCGGCTTCTACCTCAACACCGCCCTCTTCGCCTCCCTCTGGTGGGCCGCGCTCTTCTTCCGCCCCCTCCGCCGACGCCGCCGCATCGCCCGCGGCCAGTGCCCAGCCTGCGCCTACTCCCTCGCCGGCCTCCCCGCCGGCACAGCCAAGTGCCCCGAGTGCGGATCACCAACGCCTTGATCCCTCGATGCCTGGATGCCTCCTGTCTCGATGCCTTCCGCTTCGTCTCCCCCTCCCCCCTTTGCTGCTTTGAATCTGGCTCCAACTGGCCATTGGCCATTTGCTCATTTACCATTTTCCCTCCCGCCTCACCCGACTACAGTGCGGACTCCACACCGCCCCTACCCGCAGGAGCCACTGCCATGTCCACCGCCCCCGCACCCGTCACCAAGGGCCTCGAAGGCGTCATCGCCGGTCAGACCGCCATCTGCTCCGTCGAGCAGGGCGCGCTCATCTACCGCGGCTACGAGATCCACGACCTCGCCCAGAACGCCACCTTCGAGGAAGTCTCCTTCGTCCTGCTCGAGGGCCGCAAGCCCGAGCCCCACGAACTCTCCCGCTTCAAGGGCGAGATCATCAAAGAGCGCGCCATCCCGGGCGCGGTGATCGACTTCCTCCGCACCGCCGGCCCCATGCTCAAGTCCGGCTCCGCCGTCCCGATGGATGTCCTCCGCACCGCCGTCTCCATCCTCGGCAACCTCGACCCCGAGAGCCAGTCGGTCGCCGCCGATGCCAACCTCCGCAAGTCCAAGCGCCTCCTCGCCAAGATCCCCACGATCATCGGCCACATGCAGAACATCATCGACGGCAAGCCCATCGTCGCTGCGGAAACCGGCGGCGATCCTTCCCTCTCCCACGCCGCGAACCTGCTCTACCTCATGAGCGGCACCAAGCCCTCCGATGAGTTCGCACGCGTCGTCGATGTCTCCCTCATCCTCTACGCCGAGCACGACTACAACGCCAGCACCTTCACCACCCGCGTCATCGCCGGCACGCTCAGCGACATGCACGGCGCGGTCTGCGGCGGAATCGCCGCCCTCAAGGGCCCCCTCCACGGCGGCGCAAACGAGGCCGCGATGGAGATGCTCAAGGAGATCATGAAGGATGTCGGCGAGTCCGCCATCGGCAGCAGCAAGGTCGATCAGTGGATGGACAACGCCTTCGCCACCAAGCGCAAGCTCATGGGCTTCGGCCACCGCGTCTACAAGAACGGCGACCACCGCGCCCCCATCCTCCACAAGCTCGGCCGCCAGATCGCCGCGAAGAACAACACGAACCCCGGCGGCCACGCCGCGACCAAGTGGTTCGACCTCGGCGAGCAGGTCCAGAAGATCATGCTCGACAAGAAGAACATCCACCCCAATGTCGATTTCCCCTGCGGACTGACGTACTTCACCATGGGCATCCCCGTCCCGCAGTACACGCCCATCTTCGTCGCCTCCCGCATCACCGGCTGGTGCGCCCACATCATGGAGCAGCACGCCGACAACCGCCTCATCCGCCCGATCGCGCAGTACGTCGGCCCCGAACTCAAGAAGTGGAAGTAAGCAGCCCGCGCGTGAGCCCGGGCATTGATCGTCCCTGTGGCAACCTACATCGCAGATGCCGACCGGACACCCGCACCAACGGCTACACGGACAGTTGACAATTGTTCCGGCTTCTCTCCCAGAAGTTGCCGGTAGATCCCCTCCACCTCCGCAACATGCCCCGGGTAGCTCTGCAGCGCGTGCGCCGACGCCGCGTGCACCTCCCGCGCCGATGGCAGCTCAACGTCGCCAACCACCACGCTGGTGATCGCTTCCGCAAGTCCCGCCTCATCTCCGCCCGCGAAGAACAGCCCGTTCCCCAGCGGAAACGCATCGTCATCGCCCGGCTGCTTGATGAAATCGACCGGCCCGCCCAGCCGCGAGCACACGACAAACTTCCCCGCGTGCAGGTTCTCCAGCAGCACCAGCGGCGAGTTTTCCAGCCAGATGTGCGACAGGATGCCCACGTCATACTCCCCGCGCGCCGAGATCAGCAGGAAGTTGTCATACTCCCCATACACGCTCACCTCGGGATACACGCTCAGCCGCTTGCGGAACCACCGGTCCCCGCCGCTCCCCGCGCGGATCAGAAAGTGACACCGCCTCCGCACATCCGCATCCAGCAGCGGGATCGCCCGCGCCAGTACCTCCAGCCCCTTGTTCGGCCGCGTCGTGCCAAGGAACGCGATCCGCAGCGGCCTCGTCGCAGCCTCCGCATCCCACGGCCGCTTGTCATAAAACGGTGACCGCCGCGTTGCCCGGTTGATCTGGTCAAAGTGCGGCTGCCCCAGCTTCACCCACTTCGTCCGCTCCTCCGGCACACCCATGGCAACCAGCACGCGCCGAAGATAATCACTCGGCGGAGTCACCAAACTCGCCGCGGCCAGCGCAGCGGCCCCCGCCGCGCGCCGCTCGCCGTAGTTGTTCAGCACCACCAGGTGCTTCTCGCGGTTCGCCAGCAGCCGCTCATTGGTATCGATCACCGACTTGGCGTAGTCCTTCGGGTCCTGCTCCAGCGGCTCACGCGTCAGGTCATGCCGGATCAACCCGTCCGCGGCAGCGCCGCGCTCTTCCGGCAACTCAAACCCGCACGCCACTTCCGGATCGACAATCCGCTCCGCGTTCAGCTTCCCCGGCACGAACTTCCGCATCAGCTTCCCGCGCAGCACCGCCCGCGCGAACCCCTTCGCCCCATACGCCGCCTTCCGCACCACATCCGCCGGATACAGGCCCAGCACATACTCAAGGCTCTGCCCGACCGCTCGCGACCGCTGCACCTTGGCGACATCCCACCCCTGCAGACACCCGACGCATTTCTTCCCGCCCTCATAATCCAGGCACACCTCGCGCTCTTTGTGCAACAAGTCAACCTGCGGGCACACGTAGTGGTAGTTGTGCGCTGTCACCACCACCGGCCTACCAGTCGCCCGGATCGCCGCGATCACATCCAGCCCGAACCCCTCCGCTGAATGAATGTGCACCACCTGAGCGCCCACATCATCCAGCCACCGCAGCACCAGCTTCGTCGTCTCCGGCGCGCTCACCTCCCGCTCCGGATGCCCAAAGTTCACCGCGCTCGGCGCCACCGTCGGTGAGTTTCGCACTTCATAACAATCAATCCCTCCCCACTTCTCCCGGAACGCCAGATGCGGACCCCGCGGCCACAATCTGTAACTCATCCCCGATGCCAGATACACCACCCGGTGCCCGCTCATCGCCAAGCCGCGCGCCAGATCCGAGCAGTTCAGGTTGTACCCGCTCCCCTCACGCACCTGCGAACTCAGCCGCGCCCACCCCATCAGCGCAACCGTTAGCGGCTTCTCCGCCCGCGGCCAGGATGGAAGGCCGTACGCAGAGGTCGCAGAGAGAGACTCAGAGATCGCAGAGGATGAAGTGGGCGGTAGAGCCGCACCCTTCGCGTCGCCATGCACGCCGTTGCTCGGCTTGTCTCCGTTCAGACCCATCTACTTCGCTTTCCTTCCCTCTGCGTTACTCTGCGAAACCTCTGCGTTCTCTGCGTTCCTGCCTTGGAACTCGTGTTCCCTCTTATCCAAACTTCCCCTTCATCACATACGGCCTGCACGTCAGCGCAAACCACCCCGCCCTGCACGCCGTCCCCAGCCACCTTCCCACAAATCGTGCCCGCACGCCCCACCCGTCCACCTCCGGCTGGCACACGGTCGCATCCTTCAGATCGACGTGGATGTTCCCGCCGCGCCCCCCCAGCAGCACGGGCAGGTCGTTCGTGTTCTCAAACACCACGCACGCCGCGGCCCGCAATCTCCCCAGCACCACCTGCTTCTTCAATCGCGACGGCAGCTTCCCGCCATACACGATCCGCCGCGCCCACCCGCCATCCTCCTCCCCCGCCGTCTCGAACCCCGGCACGGTGTTCCGCACCGCGATCACCCACTGCGGCTCGCGTGTGCGCTCCCCGCTCGCCGCAAGTTGGTCCCGCAGGTTGTCCCGCACCTGCCGCGCCCACTTCAACGAATCCGGCTGATTGCATAGCAGCACCACGTTCGCATCCCCGCGCAGCGCGCCCACCTGCGAGAACCCCTCCCGAAGCGCAACCGGCTTCGGCCCGTTCCCGATGTCCAGCTTCCCGCCGCGGCCCACCACCGCATCGTGGGCCGTCCTTCGCAGAATCTCCGCGTGGAACTCCCGCCGCATCACCATCGCGCGGAAGCTGTCCTTCAGGATCCCCTTGAACTTCCGCGCCATCACCGCCTTCAGCTTGAGCCCGCTGAAGTTCTTCTGCGTCATCCACGCCGCATTCCGCTGCGCGTAATACGACCGCTCCGGCGTGCTCTTGAGCAGCCACGGGATGTGATACACCACCGCATCCAGATTCAGCACCACGCGGTACCCGGCCTTCGCCATTCGCAGGCACCAGTCCGCATCATCGCAGTAGATGAAGAACCGGTCGTCCCAGAAGCCCACCTTCTGCACCGCGCTCCACCGCGCAAGCAGGCTGCACGCCGCGACGATATCGACTTCACGCTGCCCGTGATACGCAAACCGCCCGTGCACCCCGCCCACCTGCTTCTCCCACGCAAAGTGCGAGTCAAAGCACCGATGCCCCTTGATCGGCTGCGGCGAGAGCTGCCCCGACTTCTGATCCAGATAGATCGTCGTCTCGTACGTCTGCTCGCGATCGTTCAGGTTCACCATCCGCGAACCGACGATCCCGATCTTCTCATCGCCCCCCATCGCCTTCAGCAACTGCGGCAGAGCATCGGTCGGCAGATCAATATCGTCATCCACCAGCCACACAAAGTCAGGCCCCGTCCGCGCCTTCCCCGCGCCGTACGGCGACGCCCCGCCCAGCCCCACTT